>CP065590.1:1537726-1845272 GCA_016025055.1 Chryseobacterium indologenes | reverse complement strand
CCTGGAGTTATCTCCGTTCCATGTTAATGTTCCAAAGTATCCTGAGTTTTTAAGTGCAGCATTAATCCTGATTTTGTTTACACTCAATACAGACTGAACTAGTGCGTAGCTGTCTGTAGAATTAATGACAATTCCCGCAATACCTCTTGGTGCCATTACTCCCATTTGCGGGAAGACGCCATCTCTACGGCCGCGGTTTATTGTAAAATAATTGTTTCTCCTGTTGATACTGTTGAAAACAATTTCTCCGTCAACAAAAGTATAAATCTGACCGCCTCCTATGGTATCATGAACTTTTCTGAAGGCAGGGTTTTTGGCCCCTTCCTTCCCGTAAAGCTGAGTCATAAGGGCTTTATTCTGAATAACAAGATCTTCATTGATCTGTTTTAGCTTCAGATAAGAAACTCCTTCATCGATGTATCCCGAAATCCAGGAATTCAGCGCAGCAGTTTGCCCTGCGATCCATGATCTCTGCATCGCATTTCTGGAGAATATCAGAACCAAAGCAATAATTTGCAGGAATATAAAGAAGACGAAAAGAGTGTTCTTCGAAAATAATCTCAGCAAAAATCCCATTCAGATATATAGTCGTAAAAAGTTAGAATTATTTAATTAAGAAATTGAATTTATCCATATTCTTAAGGGCAATACCTGTTCCGCGAACAACAGCTCTCAATGGATCTTCAGCAACAAATACAGGAAGTCCTGTTTTCTTGTGAATTCTGTCTGCAAGACCTCTTAATAACGCACCACCTCCGGCAAGATAAATACCTGTTTTATAAATATCGGCAGCCAATTCCGGTGGAGTAAGAGAAAGGGTTTCCATTACAGCGTCTTCAATTCTGATAATAGATTTGTCTAATGCACGTGCAATCTCTTTGTATCCAACCATAATTTCTTTTGGCTTACCTGTGATAAGGTCTCTCCCTTGTACAGGGATATCCTCGATATCTACATCAAGATCTTCAACAGCAGAACCTACTTCAATTTTAATTCTTTCAGCAGTTCTTTCTCCGATGTAAAGGTTATGGTGAGTTCTTAAGTAATAAGCAATATCATTGGTAAATACATCGCCTGCAATTTTCACAGATTTATCACATACGATACCACCCAAAGCTACTACAGCAATTTCCGTAGTACCTCCGCCTATATCAATGATCATGTTTCCTTCAGGCTTCTGGACGTCGATACCAACTCCTATTGCAGCTGCCATTGGTTCATAAATCAACCTTACTTCTTTGGCGTTGACTTTCTGGGCAGAATCTCTTACCGCTCTTTTTTCAACTTCAGTGATGCCAGAAGGAATACAGATTACAATTCGTAATGCAGGTTGAATGAATTTACCTTTGATCCCCGGAATTTTTTTGATAAATTCCTTAATCATGTGTTCAGAAGCGTGGAAATCAGCAATAACACCGTCTTTCAAAGGACGAATGGTTTTGATATCCTCATGAGTTTTCCCTTGCATATGCTTAGCCTGCTCACCTACAGCAATGGGCTTACCCGACGAACGTTCAATTGCAACAATTGAAGGTTGATCAATAACAATTTTATTATTATGGATGATAAGGGTATTAGCTGTTCCCAGGTCTATCGCAATTTCTTGCGTAAACATATCAAATAAACTCATATTTTTCTTCTGATTTTAAGTTTACAAAGATATAAATTTAACACTACTAAAGAAATTTCGCAACAACTTAATTTGGTTAAAATTTTATTAAAATTTATAATTCTTTATTAACTTTTAGTTTAGACATTTACAGAGTTTGAGTTCAACTAAAATTAACGGCGTGTCTGAAGAGCAAAAACAGATAAATCTTCAAAGACCAAAGCTGTGAAGGCAGCTGAAGCTGTACAAATTTAAACCAGGTGTTGATTTGAAAGGTAAAAGGCTGTAGTTTTTAGTCATTCACGCTTACCTTTCTGTCGTAATCTTATAGTTTTTTACGATAATTATCATATACACTATCAGAAGGTCATTAATTAAAAAAAGCGTAAATTTGCGACTGCTTATGTTACAGTACTCCAACATCCATCAAACATCGAATTTTGCTGTGCTTTCCATCAGCTATGAGAAAGCCGATGTAGAAACGAGAGGAAAGTTTGCATTTTTTGACGAAAACATCAAAAATTTTGTTTCCCGGGTCCATGAAGAAGATCTTGGAGATGCCTTTGTGGTTTCCACATGTAACAGGACTGAAATTTATACTACCACTTCCAATTATCTGCTGATTGCAGAAGAATACTGCAAAACAATCGGGGTACACCTTACGGATTTTCTTCAGTTTGCCAATATTCTTACCAAAGAGGAGGCCTTAATCCATCTTTTCAGGGTGGCAGCCGGTCTTGAAAGTCAGATTATCGGAGATTTTGAAATTATCGGTCAGATCAAAAAAAGCCTACAATCGTTTTAAGAAAGAAAGACAAAATTCTAATCCATATCTTGAAAGAGCGATCAACGCTGCAATTCAGATTTCAAAAAGGATAAAGAATGAAACCGGTATTTCAAATGGTGCTGCTTCCGTTTCATATGCTGCCGTTCATTATATTTTAAATAGCCAGAAGAGAATTGCTGAAAAAAACATTCTTCTTTTAGGAGTGGGTGAAATCGGGCAGAATACTGTCGAAAATCTGGTAAAGCATGTCTTCCAGCCTAAAATTAAAATTGCCAACAGAACTCAGGAAAAAGCAGAAAAGATTTCCCAGAAGTATAATATTCCTCATGTTGATTATTCTGATTTTGACAAGGAATTAAAGAATACAGATATTCTTATTGTTGCAACAGGAGCAAAACACCCTATTGTCAACCAGTCTCATTTCCCGAACGGAAAAGAAACCTTAGTAATAGATCTTTCAATTCCTCATAATGTTGAAAAAAATGTTACTGAAAACGAAAATGTAACCCTGATTGACGTTGATGAGCTTTCAAAACAGATCCAGGAGACGATCCAGCAACGCGAGCGGGAAATCCCAAAAGCGGAAAAGATCATCAAGGAACTGATGAAAGATTTCATTGAATGGGAAAAAAGAGAAAGCTTGCACCAAACATTCATCATTTCAAAGCCGTTTTAAAAAATATGGAACGTAATGAAATGCATAATTTTTATAAAAAGAATAAATATATAAACATCACGGATATGGAACTTTCCGATAAAATGATCCAGAAAATCACCAACCGTTTTGCAAAATATATTATTGACAACCCTTTAAAAGCCGAAGAAATTAGTAAATTAATGCACGAAATATTAGTTGAACAACCAAACAACGAATTCAATGAAAAGCATTAGAATTGGAACCAGAAATTCCGCACTTGCACTTTGGCAGGCTAGAGAGGTTGCGAGGCACCTTCAGAACAACAATTATTTAACGGAGATTGTTCCTATCGTTTCTTCCGGCGATAAGAACCTCAATCAACCTTTATACTCTTTAGGAATTACCGGAGTATTTACAAGGGATCTCGATATCGCATTATTAAATGACGAGATCGATATTGCTGTGCACTCATTAAAGGACGTTCCCACTCAATTACCTCAGAATATTGAGATGATCGCCTATCTTGAAAGAGATTTCCCTCAGGATATCCTGATCAGAAAAGAATCTGCAAGAAATAAAGAATTCCACGAACTAAAACTGGCGACAAGCAGCTTAAGGAGGAGAGCATTTTGGTTAAGAAATTATCCTAATGCAGAGTTTTCAGACATTCGTGGAAACATTCAGACAAGGCTTCAAAAACTGGAAGACGAAAATTTTGATGCCACCATTTTATCATTGGCAGGCATCAAAAGAATGAAGATGGAAATTGATTATGAAATGCTTCCATTAATGATTTCGGCTCCATCGCAAGGTGTTATTGCCGTTGCCGGACATACCGACAAACCGGAGATCAATGAAATCCTGAAGCAAATCAATCACCAGCCGACACAAATCTGTGTGGAGATTGAAAGAAATTTCCTGAGCACTTTGGAAGGTGGCTGTACTGCTCCGATCGGAGCTTTTGCAGAAATCATTGCGGATCAGATACGCTTTAAAGCGGCACTATGCTCATTAGACGGCAAAAATTGCATTGCCATCGATGAAAATTTTGAGTATGGTACTGATGAGAATTTTGGCGAAAAATACGCAAAAGTAGTTCTTGAAAACGGCGGAAAAGAATTGATGGCAGAAATCAAAAGCCAGATCTAGGACTATTTTACTTTCAATAGTCCGGATTTTACTATCAGTTTCCAATAATTTCCTTTTTTTCCAGTTGTAAATGTAAAGGCATGAAAATCTTATTTACCAAAAATATAGACCAATCTATTATATCCAAAGAATTAGGAGAGGATATTCTGGTTGACTGTACCGAGGTAATCAAGACCAGGCCTATTACGATCAATCCTTTTGATCTGAAAAACTATTCCCTTATTTTCACAAGTGTAAATGGTGTCACTTCTTTTTTAAAAACCTGTTTAAGCCCAATGAAGATTTTACGGCCAAAAACTACAATAAAATTTATTGTGTAGGTGAGAAGACCAAAAGGGAATTACGAAAACATGGTTTCGGAACGTTTAAGGTACTGAAGAATGCAGATGCTCTTTCCCGATTTATTATCGGAAACTGCCAGCATGAGCAGTTCCTTCACTTCTGTGGCAATCTGGCGATCAATGTCCTGGATAACGAACTTCCCCTACAGAATATCAAGTATAAAAAGATTACCGTTTATAATACCGAGGAAATCAATCCTTTAATACCTGAAAAATATCATGCTGCAGTCTTTTTTAGTCCAAGCGGAGTTCGTAGTTTTGCAAGGCGAAATTCTCTGGAAGGCATGACGTTATTTTCAATAGGTGAAACCACTTCCGGTGAGTTGAGAAATTATACTCAGGAAAAAATTTTTTACTTCCGAAGAAAATACCCTTACCTCTATCTTTGAACTGATAAGAAAGGAGCTTGGAAGTAAAATTTAAATATTGTCTACCGAACCTGAACGGTAGTATTAGTTTAAATAGATTATGATTAAAAACGACCTATATTTAAAAGCACTTCGCGGAGAAACCGTTGAAAGACCTCCTGTCTGGATGATGAGGCAGGCTGGAAGATATCTGCCGGAATTCATTGCTCTCAGAGACAAATACGATTTCTTTACAAGATGTCAGACGCCTGAACTTGCCGCTGAAATTACTTTACAGCCGATACGCAGATTTCCTCTGGATGCCGCGATTCTGTTTTCTGATATCCTGGTAGTTCCTCAGGCAATGGGGATCGATTTCAAAATGAAGGAATCCGTAGGCCCATGGCTGGATACTCCGATCAGGACAATGGAACAGGTCCAGAATATTGTAACTCCGGATGTAAATGACACCTTAGGATACGTTTTTGATGCTATTGAACTTACTCTTCAGAAACTTGACAATGAGATCCCATTGATCGGTTTTGCCGGTTCTCCATGGACGATTCTTTGTTATTGTGTAGAAGGAAAAGGGAGCAAGGCATTTGATATTGCCAAGTCTTTCTGTTTCCAACAGCCAGAGGCTGCTCATTTATTATTACAAAAGATTACAGATACTACGATTGCTTATTTAAAGAGAAAAGTAGAGAAGGGAGTTTCTGCTGTACAGGTATTCGATTCGTGGGGAGGAATGCTTTCTCCGACTGATTATCAGGAATTCTCATGGCAATACATCAATCAGATCGTAGAAGCCCTGAGCCCGCTTACTCACGTTGTTGTATTCGGGAAAGGATGCTGGTTTGCTTTAGAAGATATGACCATGTCTAAAGCTTCTGCTCTTGGGGTAGACTGGACTATTAAGCCGGAATTCGCAAGAACTCTGACCAACCACACAATGACTCTGCAAGGCAACTTTGATCCTGCAAGACTACATTCAACCCCTGAAACCATCAGGAAAATGGTGAATGAAATGATCAACCGTTTCGGAAAAGACAGATATATCGCCAACCTTGGCCATGGAATTTTACCTAATGTACCGGTTGAAAATGCAGAAGCTTTCATCAGAGCTGTAGTAGACTGGAAGCCTAACCTGTAAGATAATTACTTTTTACAAATTAATAGTAAAACCCTGTCATTTTTGTGGCGGGGTTTTTAATTTATAATCAGGTATTTATTTTGGATAATCATATTATTATGAATGCTTTGTCAACATTATATTTATCTTTGATTATTAATACCTTAAATCATTAGTATGAAAAAAATTAAACAAAGACAAAATGAAAAGCATCATGGCAGGAGGAGAAATCTGCCTGGAGTGTGCAATCGGTTATCACCAGGTTATTATCAACGGCAGATGCCTATGCGTTGAAGATTAAAAAAAGCAGCTGAATCAGCTGCTTTTTTATTTTTTATGCTAACATTCGTTGCGCTTTTTTAACCCCTTCGACAAGAAGGTCGATCTCCTCAAAAGTATTATACACTGCAAAACTGGCTCTTACCGTTCCTGCAATATTAAAGAAATCCATAATAGGCTGTGTACAGTGATGCCCTGTTCTTACAGCAATACCCATTTTGTCGAGAATCATACCTACATCGGAAGAAATTCCCACTCCTTCCAGATTAAAAGAAACTACACCGGTTCTTTTTGCTTTTTCACCATATACTTTAAGTCCTTCTATTTCCAAAAGTTGTCTTTGAGCATATTCCAGCAAAGCATTTTCATGATTCTGAATATTCTGGTGCCCTACTTTATTCATAAAATCAACAGCAGCACCCAGGGCAATGTTTCCTCCTACATTTGGTGTTCCAGCTTCATATTTGAAAGGAAGCCCGGCATACGTAGTTCCATCAAAAGAACAGGTAGCAATCATCTCTCCTCCTCCGTGGAATGGCGGCAATGCTTCTAAAATTTCTCTTTTTCCATATAAAACTCCTGTTCCCATCGGAGCATACATTTTATGTCCTGAAAATACAAAGAAATCACAATCCATTTTCTGAACATCAATATTGAAGTGCGGTGCAGATTGCGCCCCATCAATTACAATATAGGCATCTGTATTTTTCTTGTCTTTGCAATAATTTCTTCAACAGGATTTACAATTCCCAAGGCATTGGAGACCTGGTTTACAGAAACCACCTTTGTCTTTTCGCTCAAAAATTCATCAAAATATTGCATCTGAAGAATACCATTTTCATCGATAGGAATAACACGAAGCTTAGCTCCTGTTCTTTCACACAACAACTGCCATGGAACAATATTAGAATGATGCTCCAGATAAGAAATGATAATTTCATCATCTTTTTGCAGTTTCTGAGTTAAAATATAGGCGATGAGGTTCAAACCTTCCGTTGTTCCTTTGGTAAAGATAACTTCAAAGTCATGCTCAGCATTAATGAACTTCTGAATTTTTCTTCTTGAAAGCTCCATTTCTTCTGTAGCCAGCTGGCTCAGTGTATGGATGCCTCTGTGAACATTAGCGTTGAGCTCAGTATAGTATGCGTGACAGACTTCTAAAACCGAATTTGGCTTTTGAGATGTAGCTGCATTATCCAGATAAACCAGGGGTTTACCATTCACTTCTCTGTCCAATATAGAAAACTGGCTTCTTATTTCCTGAATGTCAAACATTTATTTATTTTTTAAATTAAAACGTCCTTATTTAGAACTCTTCAAATTTACGGCTTTTTTTTCCGAAAGGACGCATCAGGTTGTAAGGTGATCGTTATCAGTTGATAGAAAAATTCGATGCTTTAAAGTGAGTAAAGCTTTAGAGAACAAAAAGCAAAAAAAACCTGCCAAAAATTGACAGGTTTTATATTGTTACATAAGCAATGCTTATTCTGCAGATTTTTCTTCTGTTGTTGGAACATCAGGAGATTGAGTTGCAACTTCTTCTGCTTCTTCTTCATCCTCATCATCCATTGCTGCAGCACCACCTTTCATTGCATTTCTAGACATCTTAACAGCAACTACTACTGCGTTGTCCGGGTGCATGAAAGAATATCCTTCTGTTTTGATACCACCGATGTAAAGTTTGTTACCAATTCTTAATGGAGTAACATCTACAACGATTTCGTCAGGAAGGTTAGCAGGGATAGCTTTTACTTTTAGTTTTCTGAAAGACTGACGTAAAACACCACCAGCAACAACACCTTTTGAACGACCTGTAATTCTTACCGGAACTTCCATGATAACTGGCTTATCGTCAGATAACTGGTAGAAGTCTACGTGAAGAATTTTGTCAGTGATTGGGTGAAACTGAATATCCTGAAGAACAGCTGGAATTGTTTTTCCGTCAACTTCAATAGATACCGTGTGTGCTTCAGGAGTGTATACTAATCCTTTGAAAGCTCTCTCTTCAGCAGAGAAGTTTAAAGGTGCTTCACCTCCATAAACAACACAAGGAACTAATTCAGCATCACGTAAAGCTTTTGTAGACTTTTTGCCCACGCTTTCTCTTTTTGTACCTTGAATTGTAATAGATTTCATTTATAAAAAATTTAAAAAATTGTTCTAATTTTAATTTACAAATCGCTTAAAATCAATTAAATAACAAATTTACTACTGATTGATTTATGCTCATGAACCATTGTCATAACGTCTGCAAATAACGGGGCGCAAGATAGCACTTTTATTTTAGATGACAAATTATTTTTAACAGGAATTGAGTCAGTTACAATAACTTCCAGAATTTTTGAATTCTCAATATTCTCGTAAGCCTTTCCTGAAAGCACTCCGTGAGTAGCCATAGCTCTTACGGTTTTAGCACCCTTCTCAATTAAAATATCTGCGGCTTTGCAAAGGGTACCGGCAGTATCAATCATATCATCAATAAGGATAACGTTTTTACCGGTCACATCTCCAATAAGGAACATTTCCTCTACAACGTTTGCCTTTTTTCTTTCTTTGTAAGCAATTACTACTTCTGCGCCAAGGTGACCGGCATAGTTTTTAGCTCTTTTTGCACCTCCCATATCCGGAGAAGCAATCGTAAGATCTTCAAGATTCAGAGATCTGATGTAATCCACAAAAATAGTAGATGCATACAAGTGATCTACAGGAATTTCGAAGAACCCCTGAATCTGATCAGCGTGAAGATCCATAGTCATTATTCTTGTAGCACCCGCTGCTGTAAGAAGGTTGGCAACTAGCTTAGCCCCGATTGGTGCTCTTGGCTTGTCTTTTCTGTCTTGTCTTGCAAGTCCGAAATAAGGAATTACTACTGTAATGCTCTTTGCAGAAGCTCTTTTCGCTGCATCAATCATTAAAAGAAGTTCCAAAAGATTGTCTGCAGGAGGGAACGTGGATCCAATTAGGAAAACTCTTCCTCCTCTTACAGATTCATCTAAAACAGGTTCAAATTCACCATCGCTGAACTCCTGAAAGTTGATTTTTCCTAATTCTTTCCCATAATGCTGGGCAATTTTTTCCGCCAAGTCCCTGCTGGTTCTTGTACAAAATAGATAACTTAACTGATCGGCCATTTTTACTTTTTAAAAGATTTTGCAAATTTAAAAAAAAACCACAAGAATTACTCCTGTGGTTTCTAAGTTTTTATTTTATCAATTATTACGGGAATTTAACTCCTGAATATTTGTTAGCATCTACAAGTGGAAGCGAAGAGCTGTACGTAGCATTTATTGATTTAATAAATTCATTGGCAATCACTCCATATCCTCTACCTGTTAAATGAACTCCATCCAGTGAAAATGCTCCGCCGGATACAAATTTCGCAGTATATCTTACGCCATCCCAAACAATCCCTGAGTTAGTAGCCAGTTCTTTTAATTTTGCATTCGCATCTACAAAAGCATAACCCTGTGATGTAGCAGCAGCCTTAATAGCTACGTTATACGCATCAATTGCCGTATTGATCTCTGTAATTTCAGATGGTACTAGTATATATCTGTCTGCGAATGGATAAGCCACCCCTTTTGCACCAAGAGATGCAGGTATTCCTACTGGAAGTGTCTCTAGTTTTCCGATTTCCGCTTTCGTTGTTAAAGGAACAAGATCGCCTGA
The DNA here is from genome assembly GCA_016025055.1 of Chryseobacterium indologenes. Classification (NCBI taxonomy): domain Bacteria; kingdom Pseudomonadati; phylum Bacteroidota; class Flavobacteriia; order Flavobacteriales; family Weeksellaceae; genus Chryseobacterium; species Chryseobacterium indologenes. Next base: position 1,835,322 of record CP065590.1, on the reverse strand, counting down.
TTTTGCCTGTCTTGCCTGTCCGTAAGTCGCTCCAAGATAAGCAGCCAGAGCTATTAAAGTAGGATTTCCGGAACCTGCAGCTGCTGCAGTAATTTGTACTTTAAGATCCGGGATACTCTCATCTTTAATCAACAACGGATTAGCGGCAGTCTTCGAAAGAGGCTTAATTCTATCTCCAGCTCCGATTGCGGTCAAAATCTGACTTAACGGTCCGTATAAATTTTTATTCAAATCATCGATTACTGCTTCTCCGGCAGCAACATTCCCTTTCCCAAGAACAGCAGCCGTCAGTGGATTAGTAGGAATCGTTGTCAAAGCAGGAACTGAAGTCACACTCGGAATATTGGCAATCACCCCTTTAGCTTTTGTACCTGCTATCTGTGCAACGAGTGCGTTATAATACTGTGCAAACTGTGCAGGCGGCGTCAGTGTTTCCACTGAAGAATCCGCACCAGCCAAGGCATATAAAAGCGCATCATTATTTCCAATCCACAAGGAGAAGAAGGTAGGATTTTGCTTTTTAAAATCTGCAATAACAGAGGTATTAGGTTCACTGGCAAACCTTACGAAATAAGGATTAGCCGTTTTTGCTGCAACCCCTGAACATTTCCGTATCCGGGAGCAAGCAAATGAGCCACTTTAGCTCCAGGAACGCCCAGATTATTAAACGGCCCTGAAAGCACCGTATTGACAACTGTTGTTGCTACATTACCATTAGCATTATCCAGATCAGGGCTGCCATCAACAAATCCTTTAATATAAAGTTTTGTATTGGCGATCTGTAAAGTTGACGTTGATGAAGTTGCTAAAATCAACCCTCCGTTATTATCTGCCATTAGCGGCTGTTTAAAATCTCCGCCTCCTACTAATTTCATCTGTTGGGCAATCATTGATGGATAAGATTCATTTTGTCCATCTATATATAGAGCCCCATCTCTAAATCCGGAAGTCAAAGAATTTCCTAACGCGACATATTTTGTAAAGTCAGCGCTACCTTTTGACACCTGAATATCTTTTACATCATTATCAAAATCTGTCTTACAGCTTGTAACGGTAAAAAGTAGTGCTGAAACAGCTATTGTTGATATTATAATTTTTTTCATAGTCATTCAAATTAAAAAGGATTATACGATAAACCTAGACCGAAATAGAACGCAGTTGCCTTCGCTTGACCGTAAAATCCAAGGTTAGAATTGTTAACATCTCTGGATTTTGGCATTGCATATCCTCCGGCAATATCAATTCCGAATTGTTTTAACTTAAATCCTACCCCACCGGTAAGAACAAACGTATCAAATGAAGGGGTTTCCGGAATAAAGTTTTCGTTGGTATAAGGAGACTCGTCATAATACCCTCCTAAACGTCCATAAATCATATTGGTAAATGCATATTGTGTACCCAATCTGAATGTTTTTGAATTTCTGAAATTCTTAGGATTCACAAGAATGGTAGGATCTGCCTGGTTTCCGATAGGAGCATTGGCAAAATCCAGCGTCAGCTTGCTGTATCTTTCCCACCCATGGTAGTTAAAGTCTGCAGAAACTAACCATTTCGGAGTGATCTTATAGGTTAAACCGATTGTATATTCTTCAACCAAAGGAAGAGTTGCCGTAAATGCATCTTGTCCTGCAGCATTTAACTTCAATAATGAATAAGGAGACTGTGTCGGGAATTTGAAGGTAGCTGTTCCGTTTTTGGCTTTCATATCAATTGCTGAACGGTAGGCAACACTCACATCTAATTTCGGATCAGGTCTGAAGTAGAAACCGAATCCATAACCGTGCCCGGAAGCTCTCTCATCATTAATATTAACCTGTCCATCGAATTGCGTTACGGCTTTATCCCAATCTACTTTACCTCTCGCATAAATATAACTCGCACCAAATGACAACCAAGGGGCAAGCTTCACAGAAACCATCGGTTGGAAATAGTAACTTTTCAGTTCCAGCTTCTGAACCATTTCTTTGCCTTCCCAGTTTTCAGGCCATTTGATTGTACTTCCAAAAGGTGTTGAAAAACTGAAACCTACAGATAGGTTTTCTATTGGTTTATAAGTAATCGCTGCATAGATAGGCGTTCCCAGAGGGTTATCCGTTTCTGTACTCTGTAAAGTATTTAAGTTTTGAAAAGTAACTTTATTACTTGCACCAAACCCTCCTGCTACTACACTCAGCTTAGAAGGTATAAATGACATACCCGCCGGGTTAAAGAATGTCACACTCGCATCTTCGGCATGAGCACTAGTATGCGCCATGGCCAATTGTTTTACCCCTTGCAAGGAAACTCTGAAGCCTCCGGCATAAGATAGAACGCCCGCCAATAAAGCAGTTGATACTAATATTTTTTTCATAGACTGTTATTATATAACCCAAATATAAAATTATTTTGAATACATCTGTTAATATTTGCCAATATTTTAAACAATATACCAAAAGAAAATTATGTTTAAAATAACACTTAAAGAAAAAAAGTTTACAAAACCATAGATATTAAGCCCTTAAACAGCATCAACAAAAACAATCTATCAGAATGTTTAAGATTAAACAATGGTTTAATTTAACGAAATATAAGTTATAGAAAAGCGAAGGATTACAGACTCCCTATATCAAATGTTAATTTTAGCAAATCTACTTAATAAATTTCCGGAAGACGTTCTACTGATGGTAAAAAAAATGTTAATTTTTTCAACCTCTTATAATTCCTTATACATAGGCTTCCTCTTACTTATTTGTTAAAAGATAATAATGTTTTAGCCTGAATTCAGGTTATTTAATTATTTTAGAATTGCATAAAGATAAAAATACATAAATTTGCAAGATTATAAATAATAGAAATATGAGTTGTGGATGTAAAACATCCGGCGATTCTGCACATTCTTGTGGTCCCAAAAAGACCGCAAATGGCTGTGAAAATGTAAATACCTGCGGGAATAGTTATAAATTAAGTGTTTTTGACTGGCTTTCTAACATCAACAATCCGGCACCTAACAGGTGTGACTTTGTAGAAGTTAGGTTTAAAAATGACAGAAAATCGTTTTATAAGAATGTAAATAATATTCCTTTACATATAGGTAGCGTAGTTACAGTAGAATCAAGTCCGGGACACGATGTAGGCGTAGTAAGCCTTACGGGAGAATTGGTAAAGATTCAGATGAAAAAGAAGAAATTTTCTGAAGAATCAGCCCTTAAAATATACAGACAGGCCAACCAAAAGGATCTTGAGGTATGGCAGGAAGCAAGGAAAAAAGAAGATGGCGTAAAGCTTGAAGCAAGAAAAATTGCTCAAAGACTTGGCCTCGAAATGAAAGTTACCGATGTGGAATACCAAGGCGACTCTTCGAAAGTAACCTTTTACTATACGGCTGAAAACCGTGTAGACTTCAGACAACTGATTAAAGATTACGCAGGAGCCTTCAGGACTAAAATCGATATGAAACAGATCGGTTTCAGACAGGAAGCGGCAAAAGTAGGTGGAATCGGATCCTGTGGCAGAGAACTTTGCTGCTCAACATGGCTTACAGATTTCAGATCTGTAAATACCAATGTAGCGAGATACCAACAGCTGAGCATCAACCCACAAAAGCTTGCGGGACAATGTGGTAAACTTAAATGTTGTCTTAATTATGAGCTGGATAGCTACCTGGATGCGTTAAGCAATTTCCCTTCTTCTTCGACAACGCTCGATACAGAAAAAGGAAAAGCCTTCTGTATTAAAATAGATGTTTTCAAAAAGAAAATGTGGTTTGCATACGTAGACAGCTCTATCGCATGGTATGATTTTGATATCGATCTTGTGAAAAAACTGATTTCAAAAAATAAAAGAGGAGAAAAAACACCTCCTCTGGAAGATTTGAAACAGCCAGAATCGCCATTGCAAAGTATTGACCTGATCCAGGAAAACAATGTAGACCGCTTCGAAAAGAAAAACAGAGGAAACAGAAACCGAAATAACCAGAATAAGCCCCATAATAATCAGGGACAAAATCAGGGGCAAAAGAAAAACAGACCGGACAGGCAAGAAAGACCGGAACGTTCTGAAAAACCTGAGAACCAAAACGCTCATTCAGGAAACCAGCAAAAACAGCAAAAACCCAATCCGCAACAAAAAGCAGCAGTGGTGAAGGTAGAAGCTAACAATGCTGATGGCGAGAAAAAACCTCAAAACAACAATCCGAACAAGAAAAAATTTAAAAAGAAATATCCTCCAAAAAAAGATAACAATGCGTAAAATTTTAGGATTATTTTCCCTTATCCTTTTCTTTAGCTGTACCTCTTCTTCTCCGGGAGAAGCCGTCATTATGAACTCTGTTGACAATAAGTGGAACAAGAAAAGTGAGCAAAAATTTAATCTTGAAATTACAGATCCGCAGAATCCTAAAAATATTATATTTGTCGTAAGAAACAACAACAATTACCCTTACAGCAATATAAGGTTTATTGTAAACTTCACCAATCTGCAAAACAAGAAAAAGGAAACAGACACCCTGAATTATGTTTTGGCAAAACCAAATGGAGAATGGCTTGGTACAGGCTTTGGTGACACAAAAGAAACGTTATTTCAGTACAGATTAAAATACAGGTTTCCGGCAAAAGGGAAATATGAAATCGGCCTGATTCAGGCGATGAGAAATGATAACCTTCCGGGAATTGAGGATATTGGGGTAAAAATAGAAACGGCTAAACCGTAACCATAAATGGAAGAAAACAAAAAAATGCAGGAAATAAGGGGAAAACTTTTCCTCTGCCTCCCAAAAAAAAGAAAAAACACCTCCTGGAAAAAATGGGTTTCATTTATTTGGATTGGACTCATTGCAGTAGTTTTAGGAATTTCAGGTCTTTTCTTTGCAGTTTCTCAGGGTTTCCTTGGGGAAATGCCGGATGTAAAAGAACTTGAAAACCCGGACATCTTTGTCGCTTCTGAGATCATTTCTTCAGACGGGGTCATTTTAGGCAAGTTTGAAAAAGAAAAAACACAACCTATTGTGTATAAGGATCTTCCTCCTTATGTTATCTATGCTCTTCAGGCGAAAGAAGACGAACGTTTCAAAGAACACTCAGGAATAGATTTGTATTCTATCGCCAGAGCTGTTGCTTACGGAGGTAAACGTGGTGGTGGTTCTACAATTACCCAGCAGCTTGCAAAGCTTCTCTTCACCGGAAATGCTTCTCAAAATAAAGTTCAAAGAGCGTTTCAGAAACTGAAAGAATGGGTAGTAGCCGTAAGCCTTGAAAAAAGATACACCAAAGAAGAGATCATTACCCTGTATTTCAATAAATTCGACTTTCTTTTCAATGCCAATGGTATTGAAATGGCTTCCAGAGTTTATTTTAACAAAAAAACCTCAGAACTTACATTACCTGAAGCCGCAACATTTGTGGCTATGCTTGAAAATCCAAGAAAAAACAATCCTTACAGGTACCCTGAAAAGGCGAAGGAAAGAAGAAATGTTGTACTGGATCAGATGCAGAAAACAGGTTACATCAACGAGGAAACATATCAAAAAGCGATCAATACTCCTGTAGAAGTAGACTTCCACCCTATTAAAAGTATTACCGACGGATATTCCGCCTATTATAAGTTTTACCTGAGAAAAGAGATTGATAAATATCTCGAAACTCACGAAAAAGAAACCGGCAAAAAACTTAATCTTTATAAAGACGGTTTAAAAATATATGTAACCCTTGACTCTAAAATGCAAAAATATGCAGAAGAGGCTATCAAGGAACATTTAACCGATCTTCAGAAAAGATTTGATGCAGAGCAGAGAGGAAGAAAGAACAGACCTTTCTATTACCTTAATGACAAACAGATCAAGGATGTAATGGTTCAGGCCATGAAGAGAACCGGACGTTACAAGCTTCTTAAAGCTGATGGTATGCCTGAAGATTCTATCATGATGGAATTCAAAAAACCGATCAAAACTTCCCGATTCACATGGAACGGAGAAGAAGAGGTAGAAATGTCACCTTGGGACTCCATCAGATATCATAAACAAATTGCTCAGGCAGGTCTAATGTCTATGGTTCCAGGAACCGGAGAAATCAAAGCCTGGGTAGGAGGTATTGACTGGCAGCACTTCCAGTATGACCACATCAAACAAGGTAAAAGACAGGTAGGATCTACCTTCAAGCCTTTCGTATATGCTACAGCTATTATGAAACTGGGAATGACACCATGTTCTGCCGTTTCCAACGGAACGTATGATCATAACGGATGGCATGTTCCGGGAAGAGGAGGAATGCTTACTTTAAAGGATGCATTGGCACATTCTCAGAACCCTGTTGCCGCCAGACTTATCGAAATGACGGGTGTGGATGCCGTTATCCAGACGGCAAGAGATCTTGGAGTAACAGAAGATATTCCTAGAAACAATACAATTGCCTTAGGTTCGTCAGATATTACTATTTATGAGATGCTAGGTGCTTACAGTACATTCGCCAACTACGGTAACTACAATAAGCCGGAGATGATCTGGAGAATTGAGGACGCCAACGGAAGGGTTATCAAAGAAGTAAATGTAGAACCTAAAGAAGTTATGAACCCGATGTACGCCTACACGATGATTGAACTCATGAAAGGTGTAGCACAATATGGTACCGCTTCCGGCGAATTGGGAAGAAGAGGTATTTCAAAGGCAGTTGAAATTGCAGCTAAAACAGGTACAACACAGAACAACTCCGACGGTTGGTTTATGGGAATCACACCAAAACTGGCAACCGGTGCATGGGTTGGATGGGAAGACAGGGCAACCCACTTCTTCGGGACAGGTGAAGGTCAGGGAGCTAGAATGGCACTACCGATCTGGGCCATCTTCATGAAAAAAGTATGGGCAGACAAAACATTAGGCGTTACACCGGATGATAAATTCACCAAACCTTCAGACTGGAAAGACGGATGCTCAAACCTTAAAGGCTTAGGCGGAGGTTACGGAGATGACGGAAGCCTTCAAACCATTGACGAGATCAAAAATCCGAGACCTGTAGACCCGACTCCAAAAAAACCTGCAGAGAAGAAAGAAGAAAATATCAATGAAAATCTTCATTCTAATGATGAAGTAGATTTCAATAAATAAATTCTCTTTTAGAAATATACAAGACCTTTCAATAATTTGGAAGGTCTTTTCTTTTATAATTAATACCTTTGAAGTATGAATATCGAACGTATCAGACAGCCTTTTATCAAGAAATTTCCGGGAGACTTTTCCAATAACCTTATGCAGAGAAATACTCCAAAGGTCTTATTTGCAACCACTCAGCCCGCAGGTTTTGACAAGCCCGCACTCATCGCTTTTAATGAAACACTTGCTGAAGAAATCGGACTGGGGAAATTTGAAGAAAAAGACCTGAACTTTCTGGCAGGAAATCAGCTTCCTGATAACATTCAGACGTATGCAACAGCTTATGCAGGGCATCAGTTTGGCAACTGGGCCGGACAGCTTGGAGACGGAAGAGCCATTTTGGCGGGAGAGATCATCAATGAAGGAGGAAAAAAAACGGAGATCCAGTGGAAAGGAGCCGGTGCAACACCCTATTCCAGACACGCAGACGGAAGAGCCGTACTGAGATCTTCTGTTCGGGAATACCTGATGAGCGAAGCCATGTTTCATCTGGGAGTTCCAACCACGCGGGCACTAAGCTTGGTACTGACCGGAGAAGATGTTGTACGTGATATTATGTACAGCGGAAATCCACAATATGAAAAAGGAGCCGTCATTATAAGAACCGCAGAAAGTTTTCTTCGTTTCGGACATTTTGAACTGATGTCTGCCCAGGGAGAATACAAAACATTACAGGATCTCACAGATTTTACGATCGAAAATTATTTTCCGGAGATTACTTCATCAGGCGACCAGAAATACAAAGACTTTTTTGAAAATGTATGCACACGAACAGCCAATTTAATGATCGAATGGTTCAGGGTCGGTTTTGTACATGGCGTAATGAATACAGACAATATGTCGATTTTAGGACTGACAATTGACTACGGACCTTACTCCATGATGGATGAATATGACCTGAACTTCACTCCAAACACTACCGATCTGCCGGGAAGAAGGTATGCATTTGGAAAACAGGGACAAATTTCACAGTGGAATCTCTGGCAACTCGCCAACGCTCTTCATCCATTAGTAAAAGACGAGAAATTTCTCGAAAACACCTTAAATAATTTTGGAAGCTATTTCTGGGAAGCGCACGATAAAATGCTATGCAGAAAGTTCGGACTCGACGAATTACTAAAAGATGACGAAGACTTTTTCACAAGTTGGCAAGGGTTGATGCAGGAACTACAACTGGATTACACTTTATTTTTTAATGTACTTGAAAAGATAAATCCCGAATCTGACCTGCAGAAACTTTTCAGGAATATATCTTATGGCCACTTAAATGATGAAAGTTTAAAAAAGATAAAGGACTTTATAAAGAGATATGAATTGCGATCGGAACTCAACACGATATCAAAAGAAGATTCTGTAGCAATGATGAAAGAATCAAACCCGAAATTCATTCTTAGAAATTATTTGTTATATCAATGTATCGAGGAAATTAACAATGGCAAAACAGAAATGTTGAATAAACTAACCCAGGCTCTGGAAAATCCGTATCAGGAGCTTTTCCCTGAATTTTCATCGAAGCGTCCATCAGGATATGATGATATTGCAGGATGCTCTACTCTTTCCTGCAGTTCGTGATAAAATGTTAAAATAAAACATAAAATACTGATTTTCAATTAACATATCGAATTTTTTATTACATTTAACAAAATATTCGATATGAAAAAAGTTATACTTTCTTTAAGTTTGCTATGGGGAACTTATGCGTATTCCCAAACAGTTTTGCTCGATGAGGGCTTTGAATCATATACCAATTTCGCGATCGGCAACTTTGGTACTTGGACGTCATTAGATCTGGATGGCTTAAATACTTACACAGGCGGAGGGCCAGTAGTGGGTGGAGCTGCCTCACCCTCATGGTCAGCCAACTGGACGAATGCCGGCGCTAAAATGGCTTTTCAGATATTTAACGTTTCTGCAAGCAATGCAACCAACAATCTTACATCAACTGCTGCCGATGAAGAAATCCGAAATTTTACTCCGCACGGAGGACAAAAATGTGCCGTTTCGTGGGCTGGAGTTCCCGCAGGTCCTGTTACAGCCAATAACGACTGGCTGATCACTCCTTCCATCACCTTAGGAGCCAGCTCAAATATTTTAACATTCTGGGTAAAGGCATTATCTCCAGATTTTGTAGAAAGCTACAAGGTGGGAGTTTATACAGGAACCGGTAATCCGACATCTGCTGCAAATTTCACCATCATCTCTTCTCCTGCCACATCTACAGCACCTTACACAGACTGGACCCAAGTTACCATCAACTTAGATACGTATGCCGGACAAAGTGTAAAGATCGGGTTTCAATACATGTCGTCAGATAAATATATGTTTATGTTGGATGACGTAAAAATCACAACAGCAGCAACACTTGCCACTATGGAAACATCAAAAACGAAAGCAAGTACAGTGATTTATCCTAACCCGACAACAGGAAAAGTCAATATCAAAACGGACAGGAAAATTACTGCGACAACGGTTATGGACGCCTCAGGAAAAACAATAAACATTGATAAAGACGGAAATACAGATATTTCCGGCCTACCCAAAGGAACCTATCTGATGAAGGTAGATTTCTCCGACGGAAGCTCTACAACGGAAAAAATAATCAGACAATAATAACAACGTTATACAATCTTTCTGAAACCACCTGAATTGGTGGTTTTTTATTTTACTTTTGCAAAAAATATGATCTGTGTCTTTTATTAAAACAAAATTCATTAATTTTTTAAAGCTGATTTTTCCGTCCTCCTATACAGAACTGGCTGTATTCTTATTTTTCATAATCTGTTATGGAATTCTCGGATCTTACATTGCCATTCATTACAGGATTATTTTTGACAACAGGATTCCCTGGGATGCTTATTTTAGCTTTGATAATAAATCTATCCTCATGACCGGGGGAAGTTTTGAACGCCATCCTTTATCCTATTATTTTTTCAATTGGGTCAGAGAATTTTCATTATTTATTTCAGGTGGAAAAATGGATTCCGGTTTCAGGTTGACGCTGGCGTGGTTAAGCAATATTATCATCAGCCTTACCGTGCTGCAGATTTTTAAATATTTAAAGAATATCATCAAGCTTCCCTTACGGATAAGCCTACTATTAACCTTCTTTTTCGGTGTGTTTTCAACCAATATCATATTATCTTTTACTCCTGAAAACTTTACATACACACTCTTTTTACTTTCGTTGTACAATCATTATGCAGCCATAAAGCTTGGTCGAGAAGAAAAAACACCCGTGGCAGCATTATCACTTGCAGGAATTACGATTGGCGGGCTCACGATAACCAATTTTGTGAAAGTTTTCATCCCTTTACTTTTTGAAAAAATCTTTTTTCAAGTTGGAAAAAAATTCGGAAACGCCGTATTGAGAGTTATGATTGCAACAATTTGTTACCTACTGTTATATCTAAACAGAATCGATTTTAAATACGAGAATATCTTTTCAAAGACCAATCAACAATACGAAAAGTTCTCCAATGTTGAGTCTATGCCGACCTGGGACATGATTCTCTCCTTCTTTTTCGGAGGTAATATTTTGTTTCCCGGTTTTATCATTTCAGATAAACATAATATGAAAGGTTTTGACTTCAAAGGCCTTTATATGGACCTTTATTCATCTGTATTTTCCTATATTTTTATAGGAACTGTACTGATATTGATAAGTTGGAGTTATCTGAAAAATTTTAAAAACAAATGGGTACAGGTTATAATGATTTCTTTTCTTATGGACATCATTATACACTGCATCATGAGATTCGGACTGCATACTTCCTACATTTATGGCGGTCACTTCATCTTTGTCTATCCGTTGCTTATAGGATGGCTATTTTATGCATACGGATCCTCACCTAAAGCACTGTCGTTTTTAACGGTGACGGTAAGTATATTAGTCATCTATCTCCTTGCCAATAACTGGTTCAGAATGTCAGAGTTTTTCTGGTTTATGGATACGTATTACCAATAAAAAAAAGCTGAGAAATTTCTCAGCTTTTTTATTATATTTTCAAAATACCTATTTCTTATTTTGCCTCTGCACAGAAAATTCTGTACTGTACGGCTACTGCAGATTTAAAGTATTCTCTGATTTTTGAAAGGTCAGCGGCAGCACTCTGCTTTGTAAAGTAACTTCCCGCAAGAATTTTATAATTCGGTCTCAATGATGCATCGGTTTCTACTTTCAGATTAGGAAATCTTTTTCTGAAATAGGATTTCACTTCATTCGCTTCCTCATTACTTTTTACCGTTGTAATCTGGATTTTGTATCCTAAAATTCTAGGATTTTTCTTACAAATTTCAGCATTGGTAAGTTCCCTGCTTGGCACATATATTTTAGGTGGTTTTGTGATCCCACCGGTAGAAATTCCGCTATCAGTATTCCCATAATCTCTGGATGGATTATTGGTGACAACTTTAGAACATTTGCCTTCGATTCCTTCCAAAGCAGTATTTATTTTGGAATCCATCGTGATGACAAGCTCCGTTCCCGAAAGGGTATCTCTCTTAACAACCTGCTGTGCTTCAATACTATAAAAACCAAATAATGATAATACTGAAAATATTTTGATCAAATTTCTCATTTAAACTTGTTTCCGCAAATTTATACAAATTAAAAAACTATACCAAACAGGTTATTTAGAATCAGTACAAATTAACCTTAAATGACATTTTCCCCTTTTTATATGCCGTTAAATTTGTGTTAAAAATATTATTTTTGCGGGATTGATATGTTCAATATTTTACTAACATAAGATAATTTAAATGATTAGTTGGAGAAAGCATTATAAAAAAACGTTGATTGCAATTGGTTTATTGCTATCAACCAGTGCTTCATTTTACGGGCAAGACGGCGATCCTAAAAACGGAGAGAAACTTTTCAAAGCGAATTGTACTGCATGTCACGCGCTGGACAAACAAGTTATTGGCCCACCATTAAAGGGGGTTGTAGAACGTGTAAAGACAGAAGGCGGTGTAGACAGAGATTGGCTTCACAAGTGGATCAAAGACAACAAAGCTTTAAGAGCTTCAGGGGATAAATACGCCAATGAAATTTTCGAAAAGTATAATAAGACTGAGATGTTGCAGTTTCCTAATCTTACAGAGAAGGATATTGATGACATTTTAGCGTTCACTACTAATCCTCCGGCTCCGGAAGAGAAAAAAGCGGAAGCCACTCCTGCGACTGATGCTACGGCAGCAGCTCCTGCAGACAAAACTACTACAAACATTGTTATCATTTCTCTTTTAGCGATTGCAGGTTTATTAGTCTGGATCTTACTTAAACTAAGACAACTTGTAAAACTGGGACAGTCTGAAGAATTGGCAGGCCTTAACGAAACAAGAGTTCGTTCGTTCAGAGAAATGTATGAGAAGTTCCATTATGTAGGTAAAGCAGTAATAGCTATTCTGGCTATTTTAGCAGCTTACGGGGTATGGAACTGGTTAATGTGGATCGGGGTTTACAAAGGATACAAACCTGAGCAACCTATCTACTTCTCTCACAAAATCCATGCTGGAGAACAGAAAATTGACTGTCAATTATGTCACTCTAGTGCTAAATACGGAAAAGTATCTGAGATTCCTTCTATGAACGTTTGTATGAACTGTCACAGAACAATCTCTGAATACAACGCAGATCACTACATGGAGCCAGGAAAAGACAAGGCATTCTATGATGGAGAAATCCAGAAGATCTACGCTGCAACAGGTTGGGATCCTGCTAAACAACAGTATACAGGAAAAACACAACCGGTTGAGTGGACAAGAATCCACAACATGCCAGACTTCGTTTACTTCAATCACTCTCAGCACGTCATTGCAGGTGAACAAGCCATCATCAATTCTTTCAACAAAAAGAATCCAAACAACAAAATTGATGTTGTATGTAAAGCTTGTCACGGAAAAATTGACACAATGAATGTTGTTCAGATGGCTAACGACTTTACCATGGGATGGTGTATCGAATGTCACAGAACTACTGAGGTTGATATGAACAACGGTTATAATAAAGAGTACTTCAAGAATCTACATGACAAGTTGAAAAAACAATATCCTCAGGATGGAGGTAAGATCACTGTAGCTGCAATTGGAGGTCTTGAGTGTGGTAAATGTCATTATTAATAACTAAAAAATTAGAAGTATAAATGGCTTCAAACAAAATACAATTCAGAAGTATTCATGAACTTAAAGATCCGGCTTTAAATAATAAGCTGGCTCAGAAAGAGTTTCAGGAAGAAATTCCGGTAGAAGATTTCCTTGGAGATGCTGAGAAGAACGGATCAAGTACTTCAAGAAGAGACTTCCTTAAATTACTAGGATTCTCTACAGCAGCAGTAACATTAGCTGCCTGCGAAGCTCCGGTTATCAAAACGATTCCTTATGTGGTAAAACCGCATGATATTATTCCGGGAATCCCTAATTATTACGCTTCAACCTATTTTGACGGTTTCGACTTTGCCAGTGTTTTAGTAAAAACCCGTGAAGGTAGACCCATCAAAATTGAACCAAACCCGGCTGGTGGTGATTTAGGTAAAACTAACGCCAGAGCTCAGGCTAGTGTACTTTCTCTTTATGATAATGATAAAGTAAAGCAGCCTAAACTGGACGGTAAAGATGAAACTTTCGATAAAGTAGACAGTTTCGTTATCAAAGGATTGGAAGAAGCTAAAGCGTCAGGTAAAAAGATTGTGGTTCTATCACATTCTTTTGCTTCACCAACTTTCAAAAAGCTATTTGCTGAATTTAAGGCAAAATATCCTACAGCTGAATTAGTAACTTTCGATGCTTTCCCTTATGCGGCAGGATTAGATGCTGCTCAGGAAGTATTCGGACAAAGAGCTTTACCTGTTTATGACCTTAAAGGTTCTGAATTGGTAGTATCTTTCCAGGCTGATTTCTTAGGAGATTACAACGCTTCAAGCTTAGAAACTTCTTATGCAGCGGCAAGAAAACCGGGACCAAACATGTTGAGACACATTCAGGTGGAGTCTAATATGTCATTAACCGGTGCTAACGCTGACTCAAGATACAGATTAAAGCCAAGTGCAGTAAACAAAACTTTAGTTGAAGTTTATAATGCAATTGTAGGTGGTGGTACTTCTGATAAGACTGCTACTGAAATTGCTAACGAATTGAAAGCGAAAGGAAGCAAAGCTGTTGTTTTCGCTGACGGTTCTAAAGGAGCACAGGTTTTAGCACACTTAATCAACCAGAAATTAGGATCAGTTGCTTTCACAGGTAAAGCAAACCTATTAAAAGAATTCGACGGTGCAAGATACCAGGAATTCCTTGGATGGATAAACGCAGGTCAGGTTGGTGTATTAGTTACCAACAATGTAGACCCTATCTACGCTCATCCGAAAGGAGAAGATTTCAAAAAATCTTTATCAAAAGTTCCTTACGTAATTGCTGTTGCTGATAAGAAAAATGAAATGTACAAAGCAGCTAAGGCTGTTATTCCGGTGGCTAACTGGTTAGAGTCTTGGGGAGATATCGAACCACAGACCGGTGTATATTCATTGATGCAGCCTACGATCCAGAAGATCTACAAATCAAGACAGATTGAAGAGTCTTTATTGGTTTGGAAGAATGGTAAAAACAATGCTGCAAACAACTACTACGATTATTTAAAGGCAAGCTCAGCTTCTCTTTTAGGTGGTACATCTTTCAACAAAGCATTATATAACGGTATCAATGCTTCTACTAACTCAACAACATTATCTTACGCAGGTGGAAACGCTGCTCAGGCTGTTGCTGAATTAGGAAACTTCAAAGCTTCAGAATTAGAATTAGTATTATACACTAAGACTTCGATGGGAGACGGTACTCAGGCAAACAACCCTTGGTTACAAGAATTACCTGACCCGATCACCAGAATGTCTTGGGATAACTACCTGACAATTTCTCCGAAAGACGCAGAAAAGTTCGGTATCGATAATGACCTTAACGCAAGAATGCAGTTGGATGGTTCTATCGTAAACCTTACCGTAAACGGAGTAACAATAAAAGACGTTCCTGTATTTGTACAGCCAGGTCAGGCAGAAGGATCAGTAGGTCTGGCGCTTGGTTATGGTAAGAAAAACTCAGGAGCAACTGCTGATACAGGGGTAAATGCTTATCCTTTATTCGATGGTTCCAACCTTGTTCTTTCCGGTGTTAAAATCGAGAAAACAGGAGAAGATCACGAGTTTGCAGGTATCCAGCTTCAAAATACATTGATGGGTCGTTACGAAATCGCTAAGGAAGTTCCATTAGCTGAATTCATCAACGTACCATTTGATGATGAGCACAAAGGATGGAATAAGCCTTTGGAATACCACACCATCAGCGGGGCTCTTCCGGCAAGAAAAATTGACCTTTGGGATGCATTTGATGATACAGATGGGCCTCACTTCAACTTATCTATTGACTTGAACTCTTGTACAGGTTGTGGAGCATGTATTATTGCTTGTCAGGCTGAAAACAACGTTCCTGTGGTAGGTAAAGCAGAAGTAAGAATGTCCAGAGATATGTACTGGTTAAGAATCGACCGTTACTATTCTTCAAGACAAAAGGTTGAAGTATATGAAGGATTAAAAGAAGGAATGGCTGTACCAGAATTATACGGTACTGCATTCAACAAAGAAGGAGGTGCATTAAACCACCCTGCTGATAATCCGGATGTAATCTTCCAGCCAGTAATGTGTCAGCACTGTAACCACGCTCCATGTGAAACTGTATGTCCGGTAGCGGCTACTTCACACGGTAAGCAAGGTCAAAACCATATGGCTTACAACAGATGTATCGGTACCAGATATTGTGCAAACAACTGTCCGTACAAAGTAAGACGTTTCAACTGGTTTACTTATAACCTAAACGACAAGTTCGACTTCAACATGAACAATGATTTAGGAAGAATGGTACTTAACCCGGATGTAGTTGTAAGAACTAGAGGGGTAATGGAGAAATGTTCAATGTGTATCCAAATGACTCAGAATACAATTCTTGAGGCTAAGAAGGAAGGAAGAAAAGTGAAGGATGGAGAATTCCAGACTGCTTGTTCTAAAGCTTGTTCTACTGGTGCAATGACATTTGGAGACATGAATGATAAAGAATCTGAAATTAGAAAGGTATATGCCTCTAACAGAAGATATTATTTACTAGAGGAGATCGGAACAAAACCAAACGTGTTCTATCACACTAAAGTAAGAAACAGAGTAGAAAAATAAAGTTTAAATAATAAATAGGTAAAAAATGTCAGGACATTACGAAGCTCCGATAAGGGAACCTCTAATTATTGGTCACAAAACTTATCACGATATCACAGAAGATATTGCACGACCTATCGAAGAAAGAGCAGGTAAATTATGGTGGATTTCATTATATGCTGCACTAGTTCTATTCCTTTATGGATTCGGCTGTATCGCTTACACTATCGGGACAGGTATTGGAGCATGGGGGCTTAACAGAACTATTAACTGGGGTTGGGATATTACCAACTTCGTATGGTGGGTAGGTATCGGTCACGCCGGGACCCTAATCTCAGCAGTATTATTATTATTTAGACAGAGATGGAGAATGTCTGTAAACAGATCAGCAGAGGCGATGACGATCTTTGCGGTTGTACAGGCAGCAATCTTCCCTGTAATTCACATGGGTAGAGTTTGGGTTGGATACTGGGTATTCCCTTTACCAAACCAATTCGGTTCTCTTTGGGGGAACTTCAACTCTCCTCTACTTTGGGACGTATTTGCGATCTCAACGTATTTCTCAGTATCAACTGTATTCTGGTTCATGGGATTGATCCCTGACTTTGCAATGATCAGAGATAGAGCTAAAACTCCTTGGACTAAGAAAATTTATACATTCCTGGCCTTCGGTTGGGGTGGTAAAGCAAAACACTGGCAAAGATTCGAAGAACTTTCTTTGGTTCTTGCAGGTTTAGCAACTCCGCTTGTATTCTCGGTACACACTACCGTATCTTTTGACTTCGCAACTTCAGTAATTAAAGGATGGCACTCAACGATCTATCCTCCTTACTTCGTTGCCGGAGCAATCTTCTCAGGATTTGCAATGGTACAGACACTATTGTTAGTAGCAAGAAAAGTATGTCACCTTGAAGAGTACATTACCATGTATCATATCGAAATTATGAACATCGTAATCGTTTTAACAGGTGGTATGGTAACTGTAGCTTATGCTACTGAATATTTCATCGGATGGTATTCAGGATCCAGATTTGAAGACTTTACTTACCTTTCACCAGGTGCTGCTGTAGGACCTTACTGGTGGGCATTCTGGTCATTGATTATCTGTAACCTTGTAGTTCCAGCTTCATTCTGGTTCAAGAAAGCAAGAACAAATATTATCTGGACATTCATTGTTGCATTGATCATTAACATCGGTATGTGGTTTGAGCGTTTTGATATCATCGTTATCAACCTTTCAAGAGACTACTTACCAGGATCATGGACAATGTTTAAGCCAACGATCATTGATGTGGGTGTATACTTAGGAACAATCGGATTCTTCTCTGTATTATTCTTATTATATGCAAGAACATTCCCTGTAATTGCGCAGGCTGAATTAAAATCGATTTTGAAAATCTCAGGTGAAACTTATAAAGCAAAAGAAGGAGATGAGCACCACTAAAATTGTATACGGACTTTATGCTGACGACGACGATTTAATGAACGGCGTTAAAGCATTCAACGATAAAGGAATCGCGATAAACGAAGTCTATACTCCGTTTCCGGTTCACGGACTAGATAAAGCTTTAGGTTTAAAGAAAACAAGAATTTCTGATGCTGCTTTCATCTATGCTTGTTATGGTGTTACTATCGGTGCTACGTTAACCTGGTATGTAATGAACCACGACTGGCCTCAGAATATTGGTGGTAAACCAGCTTTTGACTGGGGACACAATATGCCGGCATTCGTAGTTCCAATGTTTGAATTAATGGTATTCTGTGCAGCTCACATGATGTCTCTTACTTTCTTAGTTAGAAACAAGATGTATCCGGGAGCACCGGCTCAGAATCCTGACCCAAGAACTACGGATGATAAATTCATGATGGAATTTGTAACTGAAGATGTAGAATCTGTAAAACAGTTGCTTATTGAAACTGGAGTTGAAGAAATAACTGTTAAAGACGCTTAAAATGAAAAATAGTGTATTAAGAATTACAGCAGTTTTAGGTTTAACAACAGTTTTACTTAACTCTTGCGGGCCAAAGGAGAATACTCCGCTGGTATATTTCCCGGACATGTATTTTCCGGTAGCTTATGATCCATTGATGAAAGCTCAGGACGCGTATTCAGATCATGAAAATGAAATTCCTGCTTTCGTAAAAAATAATGGGGCTACAGGTCTTTCTCCGGTAGAAGGATCAGTAGCTCAGAATAAAGATGGTGTTTTTGAAGAAAGCTTATTACCTAAAAACGTTGACGAGTACAATGCAGGGTATGATGCTTCTAAAAAACTTACGACTTCTCCTCTGAACCCGGCTAATGCTGCCAAGGATCTTGAAAGAGGAAAAGTATTGTTTGATCACACTTGTGCTGCATGTCACGGAACAGGAGGAGATGGACAAGGACCTATTGTACAAACCGGAGCATTCTCAGGAGTACCTAATTATGCTGACAGAGAAATTACTGTAGGATCTGTTCATTATGTATTAACAAACGGTAGAAATGCAATGGGATCTTATGCGGGACAACTGAACGCAGGAGACAGATGGAGAGTGGCTATGTATGTGATGAGTGCTTTCAAAAAAGGAGCAGCAGCACCGGCAGCAGCTACAGCGGCACCAGCAACTGAAACGACTACCGAAACTAAAAAATAAGAAAAGAAATGTATAGTTTTTCACCAAAATTAAAATCAACTTCTATAATACTTCTTGTTGTAGGTTTAGTTCTGTTCGGTATTGGTTTCTTTATGAATAAAGGACTTTCTACTGAGAAAATAGAACAAATGATGGAAGCTGTTCATGCTTCAGGTCATAATGCTCCTACACACTCAAGTGAAATGGTTGGGCCTCAAGACCACGCAGCTCACTTAGAGCATGCTGAGCTTCAGGTTCACAATCAGCCTTTAGCTTCATTACACTTTGTAGCTGTCTTTTTCTTTGGAGTAAGTTGTGCTGTATTGTTTTTTTACTGTATTCAGCACGCTGCCCACGCTGGTTGGCCAATTATTATTACAAGAGTAATGGAGGCTATTGCTTCTTATATTCCTTACGGAGGGGCTATCCTGGTTATCATGATGATTTTAAACATCACTCACAATGGCCATTTGTTCCACTGGATGGATCCGGAATTAACAGACCCTAACTCTGCTCATTTCGACGTAATTTTATTCGAAAAGAAAAGATTCTTAAATATCCCTTTTTATGCAATCAGAACGATCATTTATGTAGTAGGTGCTTCTTTCTTCGCATGGAAATTAAAGGCTCAGTCTAAAAAAGTAGACGAAACCAAGTCTAAAGTAGAGTATCAAATGCTTTACAGATGGGCTGTAGGATATATTGCATTCTTCGGATTTGCATCTGCTGCATGGGCTTGGGACTGGTTGATGTCTATTGACCCTCACTGGTATTCTACAATGTATATCTGGTATTCAATGGTTAGCTGCCTTTCAAGTGGTATTGCTGTTATCATTTTATTAAGTGTTTATCTTAAGAAAAATGGTTTCTTACCACAGTTTAATGACAACCACTTACACGATTTAGGAGTTTTCCTTTTCGCTACAAGTATGCTTTGGACATATACATGGTTCGCTCAGTTCATGCTATATTGGTATGCTAACGTACCGGAAGAAGTTAATTACTTCTTCGGAAGATTCCAGCACTACTCTCCTACTTTCTTACCAATGTTGATCATCAACTTCTTGTTACCATTATTGGTATTAGTAAGTAGCAGCATTAAGAGAAACTACAAAGTAGTAACTACAATGGCAGTTGTTGTGATCCTGGGACACATCCTGGATTACTTCAACATGGTAATGCCGGGAACGGTAGGACCATACTGGAACACTCCTGAAGTATTCTTGTTAATCTTAGGAGCTATCCTGTTCGTTGGTGGATTATTTATGTTTACTGTACTTTCAGCTCTATCTAAACTGAAGTTGATTCCTACAGGAAACCCTTACCTACACGAATCTGAAATTTATGAGTATCCTTTCTAAGGACTTATAACAAGATAAAATTTAAAAGACCGGTCATTGATCGGTCTTTTTTTCGCACAAAATCAGGAATTTCCGGACAGGTTATACACTAAACAGCTGATCTGACTGTATTATCATCCGGTTGATTCTCACCCTCAATAAGTAGAAAATTTGTTCACTTTATTCAATCGTAATGTAAAAGAATAACAAAACAAAAAATAAAAATCCACTATTAATAAAGGTTTTACTAAATTTGCAACAAACCAAATAAAAATGAAAAAGTTTTCTTTTCTACTTGTTTTCAGTCTTTTGCTTTTCACAGCATGTAAGAAAGATCATGTAGATGCTACGAATACTAAAACGCTGCAGTCAAGTATCAACGATATGACTTCCAGCTTATCAACCATTAAACAGATTAAGTTTAATGAAGCTCTTTATATCCTTAAAACATTTGGTGTAGAAGCCGATGGTGATGTAAATGAGCTCAAAGCTCTTGGAAAACTTATCAACGGGAAAAAGGTTCCTGAAATCCTTAGCCTTGCTGACGAAGTTGCACAAAAAAACGGAATAGAATGGGCCAGTACAGACCCGCCATCATTAGGAGAAATGAATATCTTCGGTGATGATAAAGCTAAAGAAAGTGACCCCAATGACGTAAAAGCAGGATCATTAACCATTGTTACAACACCTACCGGAAATGATGGAAGCGGTGCACCTACGGCGATCCAGGTTATTCCAAGACTTGTGGATGCAGCGGGAAATCCCGTATCATTTACAGGAGCAGGCCTTGAAGCTACTTTAGAAGTTTTCAGCAACGGGGTAAGACTGTCTACAGCCAAAAATTTAATGCAGGATAATAACTTCAAAGGGTTCAACCTGAAGTTCTCATCTATTTCTGCTTCAAAAGTAGTAGATAACAAAATTGACATCACGGTTTCCGTAAAAACAACGGCTAAAACGTTCAAAATGTCAAAAATAGGCCTTGATGTAAACGCTGCAGCTCTAAAAGTTCCTGCAGTTCCGAAAACAGATACTACAGCTGTAGCACAACAGCCAAGTGCAGTGGTAGATCCAAACAATCCATCGGCTACGGTACCTTCTACAACTACTGAACAAGGAACAACTGCTACTCCCGCAACTCCGGCTGCGCCAAAACAACCAGCTGCCGATCCGAAAAATACCGTAAGTAAGTTTTTAAACAGCGTAAGCTCTCAGAATTTAAAGGCCGCATACGAAACATCAAATAACCCAAGCTGGGGAAGCTATGAATCTTTCTCAAACCCTAACTCAGGTTTTGGAGCGGTAAAAAATGTAAGTGTGAAGAACATCACAACAAGCGCTGCCAATGCGAATGGAGCCAGTGTAAATGCTACCTATGATGTTACCGATAAAAACGGAAAAACAACTTCACTGAAAGTAACTTTCGGACTTAAAAATGTAAACGGAGACTGGAAAATTTCCAGCTATAAAATAAACCCATAGATGGCTTCAGCAGAACTGATCAAAAAACTGGAAGAAACAATTGAAAATATCCCTGATTTTCCGATTCCCGGAATACAGTTTAAGGATATTTCACCTATTTTTTTAGACCCGAAACTTTATGAAGATGTAATAGCAGATCTTGCAGCTTTCAGCAAAGGTAAAATAGATGCCGTCTGCGGAATAGAAAGTCGCGGATATCTGTTTGGAATCGCTATTGCTGTAGCATTAGAAGTTCCTTTCATCCTGATCAGAAAAGCAGGAAAACTTCCTCCCCCAATCATTTCGGAAAGCTATGATCTGGAATACGGAAGCGCCATCATTGAAACCCGCGAAGGCCAGATTAAAAAAGGACAAAGAATCCTCATCCATGATGATCTTCTTGCCACCGGCGGAACAACAGAAGCTGCGGCAAAATTAGTAGAAAAACAAGGAGCAACAGTATCTCAATTCAGTTTCCTGATTGGATTAAAAGGACTGAAAGGAGATGAAAAACTGAAAAAATTCGGTGCTGAAGTCTACCACGTTTTAGAATATTAGCATATCTATTGAAAATAAATTCCGGCTTCGCTCCGTATAACCATCCACCTGAAACAAATGTTTTCAGAAATGTTATACAGAGCGGAGCCGAAGCGTTTTTAGTATCATGAAACACGAATTGGCAACATTTCAACAATAATACTGATAAAGTATTTTGTAAATCATTCAGAAACAATTAAATTTGCAGTTCAATTTTTAAAAACTTATGGCAAAATTGGGAAAGAACGCTCAAAACGAGCAAGAAGGTAAAGAAACGGTTGAGTTTTTTAAAGACCTTGACAGAGAGGCTTTAAACACTGAGAGATTTCTTGAAAAATATTCAAAGCCTTTAGGTATTGCATTTGGAGTTTTAATCTTAGGAGTTTTAGGATTCTTTGGATATAAGCAATTTGTAGTGGCTCCTAAAAATACTGAAGCTGTAAAAAGTTTCCTTGCTGCTCAGAAAAACCTTGCAGAAGGTAAAGATAAAGAAGCTTTAGGAGGAAAGTCAGCTGCAAATCCTGGTTTTGTTGGCACATATAACGATTATTCAGGAACAAGTGTTGGGCAGCTTTCAGCTTACAATGCAGGTTTATTGAAGTTTAAAGAAGGAAAATTTCAGGAAGCTTATGATCTTCTTGATAAATTCTCTTCCGACAACAAAACGTTGGTAGCAATGAAATACGGAGCTATGGCAGATGCTAAATCAGGTCTTAATAAAAATGATGAAGCTTTAGCATTATTGGATAAAGCAGCCAATGCTTCTGATGATCCTTACACAAAATACTTCTTTACCAGAAAAGCAGGTATTGTTGCTTTAGGATTAAAAAAGAATGCGGAAGCTAAAAAATACTTCTCGGCCATTGACGAGAAATATCAGGACTACGACAACGGAATGTCTGATTCTTATATTGAAATGACTAAATATTATTAAAAAATGGCAACAGTTAATCTTTCCGATTACAAGCCACTTCATATAACCAATGCCGAAGATTTTTCTATCGGCATTGTTTTTTCTGAGTGGAATGATTTTGTAACGTACAATCTTCGTGATGCAGCTCTGGAAATCCTTGAAAAAGAGGGTGTAAAACCTGAAAACATTAAACTTTTCCCGGTGCCTGGAGCATTTGAATTAAACTATGCAAGCATGCAGCTTTGCAAAGAAAGAAAATATGATGCAGTAATTTCTATCGGATGTGTCATCCGCGGAGAAACTCCTCATTTTGATTATGTCTGCTCTGCAGTAGCCCAGGGAATAAAAGATTGTAATATTATGACTGATACTCCTACCATCTTCTGTGTACTGACAGATGATACCAAAGAACAATCTATCGCAAGAAGTGGCGGAGATCTTGGAAATAAAGGTGTAGAAGCAGCGGTTACCGCTCTAAGAATGATTGATTTCAAAAAGAAATTATCTGACAAGAAAGGAAATATCGGTTTCGGCCACTCTTAATTTCTGATCTTTTTAACAATATACGGAGGTTGTCTTATTAGTAGGGCAACCTTTATTTTTAGCTATAAAACACATAATATTTGCCGACGATCAGAGTTTAATTTTCACTTAAAAACTTATAAAATCTTACTAATAAACGGGATGTTTTGCTTTTTATATGTCAAAAGTTGTGTACAAAAACTATCTTTGTGAAAACTAATATAGATAGTTATTACATGTTCTTACAAAAAATAAAACCATTCCTGTATTTAGGAATTTTTTATCTTATTATTTCGTTGATAATAAGAATACTATTCTTTTTTCATCCGATCACTACTGCAAGTTTTGGATTTTTTGAAATCATAAAAGTTCTATTGGTAGGGTTTGTAAATGATATCTTTGTTTTCATAATGGCCAGTGCTATCCTCGCACTCTATTTCTTATTTTTATCCAATTCAAAATATAAAAAGCCTTACGGTTATATTATTTTTAGCGCCCTGTTGTTATTTTTCCTGTATATCTGGCTCATTCCCAATAATATTTTCAAGCAATATGGGGGTTCTGTGACAGAGGTAGCTCTTGCGTTCGTAGGAATCAAGACCTTTTTATTTGGATTAATGCTGTTCCTGCCTGCACAAAGAATAAAAATCCGTAATGTCTTATACTTTGTAACATTATTGCTCTACGTTCTCGTTATTATTTTTAACGGGGTTAGCGAATACTTCTTTTATAATGAATTTGGAGTACGCTATAACTTCATTGCCGTGGATTACCTGATCTATACCAACGAAGTGATTGGTAATATCATGGAAAGTTATCCTGTAATTCCTCTCTTTTCTGCGATCATGATCGTTACCCTTACCATTACATGGTTTATCTACAAAAAAAAAAAAAATGAATTGTTGGAACTTCCGGACTTTAAGCAGAAGATGGTTCTGTTGGGTACTTTCATTGTACTTTGCGCTCTGAGCTCCTTAGCAATTCCTTCATTAATGCAGATCAAATCAGACAATGTATTTGCCGACGAAATTGAAGCGAACGGAATTCCAAAATTCTACTGGGCATTTACCCATAATGAACTTGATTATTTCCAGTTTTATTCAAAGATTGATCAGCAGCAGGCCGAAAAGAATTTTCTAAGCCAATATGCACAGCCATCATTATCCAGAAATATTGTTGCTGCGCAGCCGGAAGTAAAGAAAAATGTAGTGCTTATTTCCATTGAAAGCCTTTCGGCAGATTTTATGGAACACTACGGAAATACTCAAAAAATAACGCCATTCCTGGATAGTCTGGCAGATAAATCATTGATGTTTACCAATCTTTACGCTACAGGAAACAGAACAGTACGCGGATTGGAAGCGCTTACTCTTTGTATTCCTCCTACAGCCGGAGAAAGTATTATTAAAAGAGACGACAACAAAAATAAATTTACCACCGGAAATGTATTCAAGTCAAAAGGCTATGATGTGAAATTCTTATACGGCGGACACAGCTATTTTGATAATATGCAGGATTTCTTCGAAGGAAATGGCTATGGTATTGTAGACCGAAACAATTTTAAACCGGAAGAAATTACCTTTGCCAATGTCTGGGGCGTTGCCGATGAAGATATGGCCAGAAAAGCCATTCAGGTGATGAATGCGGAAGCCCAATCAGGGAAACCATTCTTTAACCACTGGATGACGGTTTCGAATCACAGACCATTTACCTATCCTGATGGAAGAATTGATATTCCCGGAACTTCAAAATCCCGTGAAGGAGGTGTAAAATATACAGACTATTCTCTTAAGCTGTTTTTTGATATGGCTAAAAAACAGGATTGGTATAAAAATACAGTTTTTGTCATTATCGCAGACCACTGTGCTTCCAGTGCCGGTAAAACGGAACTTCCGATGGATAAATACAGAATTCCGGCAATGATTTTCTCTGAAGGGTTTATTCAGCCTCAAAAGTTTGATACTTTGATGTCCCAGATTGATGTGATGCCTACCCTATTCGGATTGCTGAATTTCAGCTATCAATCGAAATTCCTGGGTCAGGATGTTTTCACCAAAGAATTCCAGCCAAAGGCTTATATTGCCACCTATCAGGATCTTGGATTTGTAAAAGGCGACCGGTTAACCATTATTTCACCGGTTAAAAAAGCGAAACAGTACTCCTTAGAGCTTGATAAAAGTGACCTTGCTCCGGAGTTTAAGCTTTATTACAACGAAAAATTGCTGAAAACCGCAGACCAGAAATTGGTAGATGAAACGATCTCCGCTTACCAGTCTACTTCGTATTGGTTGAAAACAAAACAACTAAATAAATAGAAACTATGTTTCAAAATATATAATATACATTTTTAAATAAGAGGATATTCAGTATCCTCTTATTTAATTTTTCAGCATTCGATGCTCAAAGACTTATCTTCATTAATAATACAGGAACTTCATTGAATATAAAAATGGAGCAACATCCTCTATGATAAAAATGCCAACTGATATTCCGAAATATAATTGTAAATACTCTCTACAATATTATGTCGCTGAAACGCTAGCAAAAAATAAAAGAATTTTACAAACTAAACTTACAGTCTATCTTATGAGGATAAACTTCTTGAATATAGTAAGGAACATAATAAGGAGTACTACAGAAAGGTTCTGATTAAAAAGTTTAATAATCAATAATCTCAAATATTGGATAATTTAATCAATGATCTATCTTTTAATTTTATAAATTTACGTGACAAAAAAACATTGATATGAGATGGACAGACGACAGGGGCGGAAACGTTGATGACCGCCGTGGCTCCGGAGGCGGAGGAGGTGGCATGATCGTAGGTGGTGGCCTTGGAACTTTAATTATAGCTGCAATCGTTTTCTTTCTGGGTGGCGATCCTTCCGGCATTCTGAATTCCGGCAGCATTCAGTCTTCAGGAAATACGGGAGAAAGAAGAGAGCTCACTACACAGGAAAAACAGATCGGAGAAATGGTCGATATGATGGCCAAATGGAATATCCTTACCTGGGATCAAATCTTTAAAGAAAATGGAATGACTTATAGCGCGCCTGAGGTTGTTCTTTTTGAAAATACAACACAATCAGCTTGTGGTACTGCTCAATCTGCAATGGGACCATTCTATTGCCCTGCAGATCAGAAAGTATATATGGATATGAGCTTTTTCGGTGAACTTCAGCAGAAATTTGGAGCTAAAGTAACTGAATTTACAGTAGCTTATGTTCTCGCCCACGAAGTAGGACATCACGTGCAGACTCTTTTAGGAACTACTCAAAAAGTGGATGCATTAAGAAGAAGCGGAAGATATTCGGAAGCTGACATGAACAGAGTTTCTGTTGCCACAGAACTTCAGGCTGATTTCTATGCAGGAGTCTGGGCAAAAAGAACAAATGACAGCAAGCATATCCTGGAGCCTGGCGATATTGAGTCTGCAATAGATGCTGCACAAGCTGTTGGAGACGATAATATTCAGAAGAGATCACAGGGGTATGTGAACCAGGAAAGCTTTACACATGGCTCATCTGCACAGCGTAAGGAATGGTTTATGAAAGGTTATAACACCGGTGATATCAGACAGGGAGATACTTTCAACCAACTTTTGAAATAATAAAACAGACTTACGTTATACAATAAATGCCAGTGAATAAATCACTGGCATTTTTACTTTCTCGCCATTTAATAAAGCTGATTTTATTTCTATCCTATTGATTTAAACCTAACAGGTTTAATTTATTATCTAATTTATTGTAATTCAATCGGATTGCTGTTCTTTTTGCTTCCTCCTTCACTCTTTCTTCCATTCTTTTTCTCATATCAGCAGGATTTTGGTTTCCGCCGCCGCCGGCTCCTCTTCCTCCACCAATTCTGGTTGTGGAAAACCCACCCTGGCTACCGCCTTGCATAAATGACATGGGATCAGTTTTAAACTTTTGTTGCTGCTTAACAAAATCTGTTCGCTTCACTTTTAAGGTATTTCCAAACTGGTTTAGAGTAGGAAAGTCAGTGATCTTATAGTTCTTCATCAAATCAAAAGAATAATCTCCTTTATCATCCTCCACTTTCACAATCAGTCCCGGAAGTCCTCCGAATTTATAAGGTCCGTCCTGATAAGGAAGATCCGTAGTGAACCAGGCCGTCCATTTTCTGCCGCCAAAATCTGCTTCTGCCTTCTGAACCTTATATTCTCCTATTTTCATAGTTTCAGAAGATATTTTCCAATTCAGAGGCCGATCTTCTTCATACGAATACTGATCTCTGCCAATTCTGTCTTTTAAATATATTTTCTGATTGGTTTTGTCTTTTTCAACAGTATAATTGATGTTGGTTCTCAATCCTTCCATCTGATCTCTGTTGATACTTCCTCTTCCACCGCCACCCTGAAAGGCTTTTTGCATAATCGAATCCCTTTTAATCCGGTTTTCAGAATAAAATACTGATTTCTCAGCAGAAATATCAAGATATGCATTTTCCGTCTTGATATCCCCCTTATTTTCTATATCCGGTTTCATGGTTACCTGGTAAACAAACCTGTTAACCTGTGCAGAGATCATTTGCACGAAAAGAGTCAGAATAATAATACCTGTTTTTTTCATAATATTTTATTTCTTATTGAACATAGCATTTAAAAATCATCTCATTTTCAGCTTATTCAATTTAATTTATAGATTAAAAACCACTTTCAAGGTTAAATTAAAATCACAATTCTCAATCAATGCACATAAAATTTAGGTAAACATGAGCCTTCATTAAGGTAAAATTAACCCTATTAATATCAGAATCATTAAAATAGATATCTTCGATTTGAGATTGCGGAAATTAGTTCGTATTTTTGCATCATTAAATCATTCTAAATAAATACAATGATAAAAGTATCAGACTATGCAAAGGAGAAAGCCATTCAGTTAATGACTGAAGATGGTTTTAACCCTGCTGAAGATTATATACGAGTGGGGGTAAAAAGCGGCGGATGCTCTGGTTTAGAGTATGTTTTAAAGTTTGACAACCAAAAAACAGACACAGATCAGATTTTTGAAGATAATAACATTAAAATTATTATAGATAAAAAATCCATCCTTTATTTAGCGGGAACAACTCTTGAATATTCAGGAGGATTGAACGGAAAAGGGTTTGTTTTTAATAACCCGAACGCATCCAGAACATGTGGATGTGGAGAATCATTTAGTCTATAAAGAAAAGACATAAGATATTGGATTTCAGAGCTCAGATACATCTTCAAGCTCTGAAATCTAAATCTGAACTCTAAAAAATAATAATGAGTAAATATACTGAAGACGATTTAAGAGTCGATCTAGAAAATAAAAAATATGAATTCGGTTGGGAAACCAAAATTGATTATGAAGATTTTCCAACGGGTTTAAATGAAGACATCATCCGTGCTATCTCGGCTAAAAAAGAGGAGCCTGAATGGATGACTGAATGGCGTCTGGAATCTTTCAAAATCTGGTTAAAAATGGTAGAACCCAATTGGGCGAATATCAAATATGAAAAACCTGATTTTCAAGCAATCCGTTACTATGCTGCTCCTAAGGCAAAACCGGAATTGGAAAGCCTTGATCAGGTAGATCCGGAATTATTGAAGACTTTTGAAAAGCTAGGGATTAATATCGAAGAACAGAAAAGACTCTCAGGAGTTGCTGTAGATATTGTAATTGACTCAGTTTCTGTGAAAACAACTTTCCAGGATACATTGGCAGAAAAAGGAATTATCTTCTGTTCTATCTCTGAGGCTATTAAAAATCACCCGGACCTGGTAAGAAAATATCTTGGAAAAGTAGTTCCAAGAGGAGATAACTTTTACGCAGCATTGAATTCCGCAGTATTTTCTGACGGAAGTTTCTGCTATATTCCTAAAGGTGTAAAATGCCCAATGGAGCTTTCTACATATTTCCGTATCAATCAGGCAGGAACAGGTCAGTTTGAAAGAACACTTGTCATCGCTGACGAAGGAAGCTATGTTTCTTACCTTGAAGGATGTACTGCACCATCAAGAGATGAGAACCAGCTTCACGCTGCTGTGGTAGAGTTAATTGCTCTGGATAATGCCGAAATCAAATATTCAACCGTACAAAACTGGTACCCGGGGAATGAAGAAGGAAAAGGAGGAGTATTCAACTTTGTAACGAAAAGAGGGCTTTGTGAAAGAAATGCAAAAATCTCATGGACACAGGTTGAAACAGGTTCCGCGGTAACATGGAAATACCCATCTTGTATTTTGAAGGGTGATAATTCTATCGGCGAGTTCTACTCTATCGCAGTAACCAACAACCACCAGTACGCTGACACCGGAACAAAAATGATCCACATTGGAAAAAATACCAAATCTACGATCATCTCCAAAGGTATTTCTGCAGGAAAATCTCAGAACTCTTACAGAGGTCAGGTAAAAGTAATGCCTTCTGCAAAAGGGGCGAGAAACTTCTCTCAGTGTGACTCTTTATTGATGGGTAATGAGTGTGGGGCCCACACTTTCCCTTATATCGAGATCAAAGATCCTACAGCCCAGCTGGAGCACGAAGCTACAACTTCAAAAATCGGGGAAGATCAGATCTTCTACTGTAACCAGAGAGGTATCGATACAGAAAGAGCAATTGCATTGATCGTAAATGGTTTCAGTAAAGAAGTATTAAATAAGCTTCCAATGGAATTTGCTATTGAAGCACAGAAACTGTTGGAGATTTCATTAGAAGGATCAGTAGGATAAAAGCATGATAGCTACAGAAAGATTAATCTTAAGAAAGCCTGCAAAAGAAGATTTTGAAAGATTCTTTGAGATTAATCATGACCCTGAAACCAATATTCATAATCCAAGTGGCCCCATGAGTTTTGAAAAAGCAGAAGGTACATTTACCAGAATGCTTGAACACTGGGAAAAGTATCATTTCGGAAGCTGGGCAATTGCTGAAAAGCAAAACCCTGAAAATATAATAGGTTTTGGTGGGCTGAGCTACAGACTCTACGGAGAAGAAGAAAAATTGAATTTAGGTTATCGTTTTGCTTCCCAGGCATGGGGAAAGGATATGCCACAGAATTCACAAAGAAAGCTATAAATGTAGGGATTAATGAAGACAATACAGAAATTTTTGCCATTGTCCGTCCCAACAATTTAGCTTCTGTTAAAGTTTTAGAAAAGGCAGGCATGATCAAAATCGGGACGCTAAATGACGTTCCTGGTCAACCTGAAAGTTTAGTATATCGAATTCAAAAATAATTTGTTTAAGCAAATAAAATGTTAGAAATTAAAAACCTTCACGCCAAAATTGAAGATGGCGCAGAAATATTAAAAGGGATTAATCTTGAAATAAAGCCGGGTGAAGTTCACGCTATCATGGGGCCAAACGGAGCAGGTAAATCTACCCTTTCTTCCGTAATCGCAGGAAAAGAAGATTACGAAGTAACCGGTGGAGAGATTCTTTTCGAAGGAGAAGACATCATCGAGGATGCTCCTGAAGATAGAGCTCACAAAGGGATTTTCCTTTCTTTCCAGTATCCTGTGGAAATTCCGGGAGTTTCGGTAACGAACTTTATTAAGGCTGCTTTAAACGAAACAAGAAAAGCCAACGGATTATCAGAAATGCCGGCAAAAGAAATGCTTGCATTAATCCGTGAAAAGTCTGAGAAATTGGGAATTAAAAAAGATTTCCTTTCAAGATCACTCAACGAAGGATTCTCCGGAGGTGAAAAGAAGAGAAACGAGATCTTCCAGATGATGATGCTTAATCCTAAATTAGCTATTCTTGATGAGACAGATTCAGGATTAGATATCGATGCTTTAAGAATCGTAGCAGATGGAGTAAACCACTTTAAAAATGAAGGAAATGCAGTTCTTTTGATCACTCACTATCAGAGATTGCTAAACTATATTCAACCTGACTTCGTTCACGTTTTAGCTAACGGAAAAATCATCAAAACAGGTGACAAATCTCTGGCATTAGAACTTGAAGAAAAAGGATACGACTGGCTTCTTAACTAAGAAGAAAATCAATTATTTCAGAGGTTAAAATTTTCGCTGTCATTCTGGAATGAAATAGCAAAATAAAGAATCCTTAATCATAAGAATTGAGATTCCCATTCCTCGGAATGACAATATTTTAGTTCACATAAAAAGAAAAAATGGTGCAAACCACAGATATACCAGTAATGGCATTAAAAGAACAAATTATAGAAAACCATAATGAATTTTTTGGAGGCTCTTCGTCACAGGTTTCTTGATGATGAAAGAAAAGCAGCTCTTCAAAGATTTGAAAACCTTGGTTTTCCGACAAAGAAAGACGAAGAATATAAATATACCAACCTGAAGGAGATCACGGAAAAGAACTACAACTTTTTTCCTAAAGAGAACCACAATATCACCAAAGAACAGTTTGACCAACTGCATCTGGGTGAAGAAAATTTTGATTGGATCGTTTTTGTCAACGGAAAACTTCACAAAGAGCTTTCAAAAGTTTCTATTGAGAATGTAGAATTCCTTTCATTCAATTATGCATTGAATGATGAGAAACACAAAGAAGTTTTTGAAAAATATTTCAATACGATTGCCTCTAAGGAATTGGCCTTCACCAACCTTAATCTTGCTTACTGCAAATACGGATTCTTTTTAAAGGTTCCCAAAAATGTAGTGATTGAAAAACCGATCCATGTTTTCTACATTTCTCAAAATCAGGAAGAAAACACTTTCTATAACACAAGAAATCTGTTAATCGTAGAAGAAGGAGCGAAAGTAGAGGTTATTGAAAGCCATCATAATTTTGACAGTACGTATGTATTGACAAACTCCGTGACGGAGATTTTCACTTATCCGAATGCAAAAGCAGACTGGCATAAACTTCAAAACGACAACAATACTTCTTACCTTGTAGATCATACGTTTGCAAGACAGGAAAAAGACAGCTTAACCACTGTCAATACATTCTCTTTCGGAGGGAAACTGGTAAGAAATAACCTTGATTTTATTCATAATGGATCCAACATCAATTCATTCATGAACGGAATCACGATTATCGGAAAAGACCAACTGGTAGACCATCACACGGCAGTTCATCACAACTTTCCGAACTGTGAAAGCTACCAAAACTATAAAGGTATTTATGATGGTAATGCACACGGCGTTTTCAACGGAAAAGTTTTTGTTGATAAAATTGCGCAGAAAACCAATGCTTACCAGCAGAATAATAACGTTTTACTAAGCGAAGGCGCCAGTATCGATACCAAACCACAGTTGGAGATCTTTGCTGATGATGTAAAATGTTCTCACGGCTGTACCGTAGGCCAGCTTAACGAAGATGCCCTGTTCTATCTCAGAGCAAGAGGTATTTCTAAAAAGAAGCTCAGGCATTATTATTATATGCATTTGCCAATGATGCCATGCAAAACATCGACATTGAGCCATTAAAAGAAAAAATTTCAAAGCTATTGGCTGAGAAATTAGAAGTAGATATAGAATTTTAGACTTATATATTTGATAATAATAAAGCACTTCATTTTGAAGTGCTTTTTATTTTTTACAGCAATTATTTCTTTAACCAGCCCTGATTGTCTTTATTATCAGACCGTTTCTTTCCGTTGTCTATATTATAGGCAAACCCTACCCCTAAAGTCTGTTTAAGCTGGGTTTTCCGGATTTGATTATGATCATATAAAAGATCTAAGGTGATATTGGAAGAGATATACTTGTTGATCTTCATATTTAAGATAGCACCATATGCAAGAACCAATCTGTCCGGGTGATCCAGGTAGTTTGAAAATACAGAGGCAGTATTGGTAAGATTAATATTTTCCATAATTTTAATCTTATACATTGCCGTTCCCAGGAAACCGAACTGGAATAGAGAAGAATCACCATCATTTTTAAGTCCGTAAATTCCTGCTCTCTGCAGATCTTTATCCAGTACGAAAGTCCATCTTGCGTTAGCCGGACGTAAAGTTACGGTAAGATTATCATTTGGTCTGTACGTTACACCGGCACCCAGATTCAGAAATCCGGGAGCAAAGAAATTTGAGATCTTTTTAGCATCCGGATTGTTTCCATCCTCGTAACCCGGAGCAAACTGAGTCTGAAGACTTGCACCCGCTGATATATACCAATGCTTGGCAAATTCTCTACCATAGTTTGTAGAAAGGTTGATCACATCCTGGGTTTTTCTTACTCCTGTACCTTGGGTATTATTCTGTCCATAGCCAAGAATAATAATATTTTCCCAAAGATCTTTCCCTTTTTCATAGGTAAGATTGTAATTGACACCGGCAAGCCAGCCTACGTTATTGGCTCCCCCTCCTACCCAGTTCGAGAAGGCAGCCTGATTAAGCATTAGTGTATTTTGTCCCTGGATAGACCAGGCTTTAACGGTATCTGCAACAGGTGCGTCAGTTTTTGTTTCTTGCGCGGTTGCCATAGCCCCAAAAGAAATGGAAGCGACCAATAAAAGTTTTTTCATAATTCAAGGATTTCCTGCAAATGTATAAATAATAATTCACGCCCCTGATAAAATTCACTTTAAAATGAATTTAACAACACTGAATTCATCCCTATAATCCAATGAAATTAAAGTAATTACCCTTTTATTTTACAATCTCCAAACTTAAAAAAACTTAAAACATCAATCCCGTAAAAACAAAAAAGCACTCCCACAATGGAGTGCTTTTCATTATTAAAGTTGATTGTAAATCTATTTTTTATTAAGCCACCACTGGCTGTCTTTACGGTCTGAGCGCTTTACCCCGTTATCCAAGGTGTAGGCAAATCCTATTCCCAATGTCTGCTTAAGCTGAGTTTTTGCTATCTGATTATGATCATATAGTAAATCCAGGGTTACATTGGATGAGATATATTTATTGACTTTTAAATTTAAAATCGCTCCGTAGGCCAATACCAATCGATCGGGATGATCAAGATAGTTAGAGAAAACAGAAGCTGTATTGGTCAGATAAATATCTTCCATAATTTTCATCTTATATATTGCAGTTCCCAGAAAACCGAACTGTAGTAAAGAAGTATCTCCATCACTTTTTAAACCATAAGTTCCGGCCAGCTGAAGGTCTTTATCCAGTACAAAAGTCCATCTGGCGTTGACAGGACGTAAAGTAACAGTTAAATCATCATTAGGCCTATACGTGATACCCACACCGACGTTCAAATATCCGGGAGCCATGAAATTTGAAATTTTCTTTGCTGCAGGATTATTCCCGTCTTCATATCCTGGCGCAAATTGTGACTGTAAACCGGCGCCAGAAGAAAAATACCAGCTCTTGGAAAACTTTCGCCCATAATTGGTTGAAAGATTAATCATATCCTGAGTTTTTCGGACCCCGAGCCCTTTAGTATCATTTTGCCCATATCCAAGGATGATGATATTCTCCCAAAGGTCTTTATCTTTTTCATAGGTCAGATTATAATTTACTCCGGCAAGCCACCCCACATTGTTGGCTCCCCCTCCTACCCAGTTTGAAAAGGCAGCCTGGTTAATCATTAAGGTATTTTTTCCTAAAACCGACCAGTATTTGATGGTATCTACCACTACCGAATCTTTCTTTAATTCCTCTTGTGCACTCGCGTAAATCCCTACAAAAAAGGAAAGAATCAATAAAAATCGCTTCATTACTCCAAATAAATTTTAATGTAAAAATAGTTAATATAATTTTTTTTGAAAAATTATTAAGTACGATAAAAATTTCACCGTTGTCGTTTACATTATTACTTGTAGTAGCTAAGTTATAAAATCTGTGCCAAAACAAAATGTAATACAATATAAAATTGATACCTTTTGTCTTAAAATCAGATGGGTAGAAAAATTTCATCGCCAAATTTTCCGAAATTGATCATTGGCTTTTGATTTGACATAAAATCCTCATGTTCAAAAATGTAATTTCCAAAAGAGCGATTATATATCCGTTGCTGATGTTATCTGCAATGTGGTTCGGGTACTTTTTACAACTGCAGGGCTTTTTTGGAAGTTGCTTTGGAGCCATTATTCCATTATTGCCTGAAGGATTATTGGGGATTATCACCTCTCCTCTTCTTCACGGAAATATAGATCATATCATAGGAAACTCAATTCCAATTGTGGCACTGATGTTTTTGTTATACCAATTCTACCCGCTTGTCGCCAATAAAGTTTTTCTTATGGGATGGGTAGCAACCGGGCTTTTGGTCTGGCTTCTTCCCCCTATTGATATCTTCACAGGAGATTATATGTACACCTGTACCATTGGAGCCAGTGGCGTGGTGTATGTCCTTGCTTTTTTCCTTTTCTTCAGCGGTGTATTCAAGTGGAATACAAAACTGCTGACCATCTCGATGCTTGTTGTACTATATTACGGAAGTCTGGTATGGGGAATGCTTCCTGAAGAGCTCTTTTATAATATGCAGGAACCCAGCAAAATATCCTGGCAGGCGCACCTTTCCGGAGCTCTGGTAGGAAGTATTCTCGCCTTTACGTTTAAAAATGTAGGAGAAAAAAGAAAAGATTCATCTGGGAATTTCCTAATTATTATAGCGAAAAAGATGACAAATTATGGCAGGAATACAAAGAAAATCACCCTGAGGATTTCCTCGAACTTCCCTATAAAAAAAGAGATGATATTTGGGATCATTTGGATGAACTAAGGAAAAAATAAAAACTATTTACTACATTTGAAAAAAAAACACACATGATTTCCGAAGAACATCTTTTTGCCATCGCCCTTCGCGAATGCAGCCAGATTGGTGACATCAATTTTCATAAGCTCGTCCGAACCTTTGGAAGTGCTCAGGCAGCATGGAAAAACGCAAAGAAAAACTATAAAAAAATAGAAGGCATGGGCTACAAAACCGTTTCTGACATTGGAAACGAAGCTCATCTGAAATTTGCAGAAAAGGAACTTAAATTTTGCGAAAAAAATAATATTCAAATCAAATTAAGGTTCCTTAATGAAATCCCTTTCCTTTTGAACGAATGTACAGATGCTCCTGCTATTTTATATCAAAAAGGAGATCCTGATAATGTACTCCCCAAAGTAAGTATTGTAGGGACAAGAAATATGACCCCATACGGCAAGCAATTTATTGAAGACTTCTTTGAAGCTTCGCAATCCTCAAAATATGCCACCGTCAGTGGGCTTGCGCTGGGAGTTGACAAGGAAGTTCATGAGCAGTCAATCCACAACAAAAAGCCTACAATTGCAGTTCTTGCGCATGGTTTTCAGTTTTTATATCCTGCAAAAAACAGAAGACTTTCAGAAAAAATACTGGACGAGGGAGGCACACTTCTCACGGAATTCAGCTCTTCGAGAAAACCGGACCGGGAAAACTTTATTCAGAGGAACAGAATTGTTGCGGGAATTTCACCCGCCACTATTGTCGTTGAAACCGGTTTTGGGGGCGGATCTGTAAGTACCGCGTCCTTTGCCAATGATTACAACAGAGAGGTTTTTGCCCTTCCCGGAAAAATAACAGACCGTTTCAGCCAGGGATGTAATCAGTTGATTTTCCAAAATAAAGCCACAGCAATCTCCAGTATAAAAGATCTTGTACAGATGCTTGGTTTTAATAATCCGAGAGAAAAAATTGAAGAGCTTTTCCCGCATAGCGAAACATCAATACAATTATCTGAAGATCAGGGTTCAATATATCATTTCATCAAAGATAATCCGCAGATTTCGCTGGACGATCTGACACAGGGAATTTCGCTCCCTTCCTATAAAATATTACCGATAATTCTTGAACTGGAGCTTTTAGGGAAAGTAAAATCGTTTTCCGGGAGACAATTTATAGCAATTTAAGATTTAACGATTTCTTAATATTGCATTATTTCATACATAACATTTCATTTTTAATAAAATTTGATCATAAATTATTAATTTAATAATATTCCGAAACATTATTATTTAATTTTTAACAATCTTAAAATAGAGTGTTGTGAATCTTGAAAAAAAAATTAAATTTGTTGACAATAATATTCAACCTTAATATAATGGAACAATATAATATTGACCAGAAAATCCAAGAGTTTATTGCAAAAATTGAAGCAAAAAATCCTAATGAGCCGGAATTCTTACAGGCTGTAAAAGAAGTTGCCGTAACAGTAATCCCATTCATTGCTACCAAGAAAGAATATACAGGAATGAAGCTGCTTGAAAGAATGGCTGAAGCTGAAAGAATTATTATCTTCAGAGTTCCATGGGTTGATGATAAAGGAGAAATTCAGGTTAACAGAGGTTTCAGAATTCAAATGAACTCTGCTATTGGTCCATACAAAGGGGGAATCCGTTTCCATCCTACTGTAAACTTATCAGTTCTTAAGTTCTTAGCTTTCGAGCAAGTATTCAAAAACTCTTTAACGACATTGCCGATGGGTGGTGGTAAAGGAGGTTCAGATTTCGATCCACAAGGTAAATCTGATATGGAAGTAATGCGTTTCTGCCAGGCTTTCATGACAGAATTATGTAAGCACATCGGTCCTGAAACAGACGTTCCTGCAGGAGATATTGGTGTTGGAGCTAGAGAAATCGGTTACCTTTTCGGACAATATAAAAAAATCAGAAACGAATTTACAGGAGTTCTTACAGGAAAAGGACTTGCTTACGGAGGATCATTAATCCGTCCTGAAGCTACAGGATACGGAGTTGTATACTTCGCTGAGCAGATGCTTAAAACAATCGGACAAGATTTCCAGGGTAAAACAGTAACGGTATCAGGTTTCGGAAACGTAGCTTGGGGAGTTATCAAAAAAGCAACTGAACTTGGGGCTAAAGTAGTGACTATTTCTGGTCCTGACGGATATATCTACGATAAAGATGGTATCAGCGGAGAAAAAATCGATTATTTATTAGAATTGAGATCTTCCGGAAACAACAGAGCTGAGGATTATGCTAAAAAATATCCATCTGCTGAATTCCACGCTGGAAAACGTCCTTGGGAAGTGAAGTGTGATGTAGCATTCCCTTCTGCAACTCAAAACGAACTAGACCTAGAAGATGCAAGAGTATTAGTTGAAAACGGATGTGTTTGTGTTACTGAAGCAGCAAATATGCCTTCTACACTAGATGCTATCAACTATTTCTTAGACAATAAAGTATTATTCTCTCCTGGTAAAGCTTCCAATGCCGGAGGTGTTGCTACTTCAGGATTGGAAATGACGCAAAACTCTATCCGTCTGAACTGGACTTCTGAAGAGGTTGACGCAAGATTAAAGGAGATCATGATCGGTATTCACAAAGCTTGTAGAGACTACGGAAAAGACGAAGATGGGTATGTAAACTACGTGAAAGGGGCAAATATTGCAGGCTTCGTAAAAGTTGCAGAAGCAATGTTGGCTCAAGGAGTTGTGTAACTAAAAAATACAAAGGTTGGGAAAAACTCCCGACCTTTTTTGATATAGCCTGTTCCCGGGAAAATGGGAAAAAAGTAAAAAGTGAAAGGAGAAAGCGTTGCTATATGCAGCGCTTTTTTTATTTTTATATAATGCAAAACACATTAAAAAATATTGATGAATACATTCTTTTGTTCCCGACAGATGTTCAGAAGAAATTGCTTGAAATCAGAAAGCATATTCATACACAAGTTCCGGATATAGAGGAGTATATCGGATATCAGATACCCGCTTTCAAATATAAGGGTAAGCCTTTGGTGTACTTTGCCGGCTACAAAAAACACATTGGTTTTTATCCCGGAGCAGAAGGTATTAAAAACTTTGAAAAAGATTTTGAGAAAATGCATTATAAATTTTCAAAAGGAGCTGTACAATTCCCTGTCAATGAAGAGATTCCGCTGGAATTAATCAGCAGGATCATCGCGTTCAGAGTTTTGGAAATTGATCAGAAAAAATCCTGAAATACAATATTTCAGGATTGCGACTAGTGTTTGCTAAAGTATGATCACTTTTTCTTTTTAGATTTCTTTTCTTCTTTGCTTGCTTCAGCAGGTTTTGTAGCTTCCGCAGTAGCTGCAGGGGTTGCTTCGGCGGCAGGAGCTGCAGCCTCAGCTGTTGTACTTTGCTTGACTTCACCTGTCTTTGTTGTAGTGTTCCATTCAGTGGTAGTCTGAGCTTTCTGTGGTTGCGTGTTGGTTGTTGTCTGCGTATTTGTTGTACTTTCAGCCGGTTTCTGAGGTGTTGTCTGGGCCGATACTGCGATTATTCCGACTAAAGTAAACGCGGCCGTAAAAAATAACTTTTTCATAATGTAATATTTTAAATGATTGTTTAAGCTAAACGAGACACCATTTAAAAAAATTATGTGTAACACACTTATTTAACGTACTTTATAACATTTTAAGAGGAATTTGGAAAAAGTCGTAATCTTGCAAAGATTGAGACCCTTAGGCAGGGAGTTACTTCGAAATGTTCTTCATCATCCTTTCAACAAACTCAAATGCAGCAGGACAAATCACAGTATTTTTAAGCATTAAATGGTTGATCTGGTAGATTTTCTTACGATCTGTATGCGGATATTCTCTGCAGGCTTTCGGCCGTACTTCATAGATAGAACATGTATTGTCACTATTCAGGAAAAAGCAGGGAAGATTCTGCAATACTTTATCGTTATCTTCATCTACCCTTAAAAATTTAGCTTCAAAATCAGCCTGTTTCATCCGAAGGTGTCTGGCAATGCGCTCAATATCTTTTTCGGTATATAACGGACCTGTAGTTTTGCAGCAATTGGCACATTGCAGGCAATCGATTTCATCAAAAACTTCTTCATGGGTTTCCTGAACTATATAATCGAGATTTTTGGGCGGTTTCTTTTTCAGTCCGTCCAGAAATTTCTTATGCTCTTTTTGCTTTTGTAAAGCCTGTTTTTTATAAACTTCTAAATTCATTTACTCATTATTTCCCTTTGAAACAGGAAGATCTTCCTTTTGATATTCGTTAATTTTATCTAAATCCAGCACCGTACTCTGATGCCCTTTATCCGGATAATACATCGGAATAAACTTCGCTCCGTATATAATCTCTCCCGTAACATAGGACGATCTCTGAACCACGGTATTGGAGAAGACTTCGTCAAAGGCACGCACCTGAATAATCAACTCAATATCCGTATTTTTAAAATCGTCTTCAGAAAAGCCATAAAAAGGCGAATTTTCATCAATTTTATGAACAACAGTCCAGTTGAGTGCCAGCGTATTAATTTTGCTCAGCTGGGTTTCCAATCTGTAAAAATTACTTTTGGGAACACCGTCTTCAATAACTTCAATAGCCGCAGAAACGATAACATCAGCATCTGTAAGGGCATTATTTTTATAGGGAGCCAATCTGAACATCAAAGCTGTAGACTGCTTAAAAGGAGCAATAACAGCTATATCAGAAAATCTTAAATAAGCTCTTGGCCTGGAGAATCTTCCATAAAAAAGTCCTGTAGCAATGGCAAAGGTAAGCAATCCTAAAAAAGCCTCAAAAGTAGCGACAAGACTTGCCAAAAAACCAACTGGTGCAATTCGTCCGTATCCTACCGTTGTAAAGGTTTGTGAACTGAAGAAAAAAACATCGATAAATTCATTTACAGGATCACTTTTATCTATCCCGGTAAGATGTTGTACGCCGATAAGATAGTAGATCATCGCAAAAGCAAGATTAACCAGAATATAGGAAATCAACAAATAGGAAAGAAATCGGAATGTAGACAGATTGAGCATCGTATGATACCAACTGAGCCTGTTAAAAACATTCACTCCCGTTCGTCGAACGTTCGGAAGGCCATCTTTATTAATAAACCTTCCTGAGGCATTGCTGCCAAAACCGCTGTTTTCCGTATTATTCTGACGGATTTTTTTCTTGAATCCACGGGTCATTTGTACACTTTTTAAAACATTCGTGAGCACTGTGCAGATCAACTGATGCCAATACCAGCCTTATCCTTCACTTTTTATTTAAAAAAACAAAGTTAAGAATAGAATCCGTTTGTTTTCTTTAATCTCCAAAAAAAGACAGAAGTAACAAAACCCCTGTCTTTTTTTGTATTCTGTAAAAGAAATACTTATATAGTCTGTGCCGGAGATTCCATCACCGTTACGCTTACATTGCTGACTGATTTTACAATACCCGATTCTCCATGTACATTTGAAATAAAATTAGGAAAATCTTCAACCGGAAAGGCCCAGTAATAATGTCCGTTTACCGGTGAAGGGAAGTTAGCCAGAAGATTTCCGGATAATTTCATAGGCACAAAGTATTCAACAGAAGACCCTTTCACTTTCGTCAGAATTGAAATAG
Source organism: Chryseobacterium indologenes (assembly GCA_016025055.1). NCBI lineage: Bacteria > Pseudomonadati > Bacteroidota > Flavobacteriia > Flavobacteriales > Weeksellaceae > Chryseobacterium > Chryseobacterium indologenes. Next base: position 1,793,428 of record CP065590.1, on the reverse strand, counting down.
TCTTTTTGGAATGGGCCGGTACTACGGTTTTGTAGGTACTGGTTTGTGTAATTTCTTCAGAACTTTCTGTGCCTTCGGTAGTATCACCTCCCACCACAACTTTAGTACTGGCAGTAGCTTTTGCTACCAACGGAATATCGACAGATACAGAAGCTCCTACTTCAAATGATCCGGAAACGGTACGCTTCCATGAAGTTGAATAGCCCTTTTTATACGAATAGGTAACCGTGATCTCACTTTCCCTGTCACCATTATTGATGGCTTCCGTGGTATAAGCATCATCCGGCAGGTCAACTCCATTGGTTTTTATCTTTACGTCCGGTGTTCCCAAAACAACTGACACATTGGGACTGGCTGCACTGTTCCGGGTATCGCCATCTACGGATAAATCAGGATTAAAAATAATTCCATCCGGAACCTGACCGGAGTAGGCAAAAATATTTTTGAGCCTCGTTCTTTCTCCTGAAAAATTCACATCATAACCCATATCTTTCAAATGATTTGCTTTAAAAGGGATTTCCTTACTTCCGTCAGATAAGCTACGGCTTGTACCGGGGCTTTCAGGCAATTTAAATTCGTCTACGATTTTCCATCCTTTTTGAAGCATTTCAGCTTCTGTCATCTGTGTCCGTTTAAAATCGGTATAGCTCAGGTTTTCGGCATCATCACTCACAGAACCTACTTCATCTCTTGCACATGAAGCAGTAACTGAGAGTACAACCAGAACTAAAATAGAATTGATTTTTTTACGCATTTTTATGATTTTTTAGTGTTTAATAATTAAATTTACAAAAATCATATCACTTATTATGCGTTTTTTACGAATTAAATAATTTTAACATTTCAATCGAATGGTCATTTCCTTTATTGCTTCTTTATGAGATTTATCAATTTAAAAATCAACTTTTTTATTTGATTTAGACTAACTTTGAAATATGAAAAAGCTGGAATCAAGAGAAGATATTGAGCACCTCGTCAACTCATTTTATGCAAAAGTCGTTAAGGATGAAACGATTGCATTCTTTTTTAATGACGTTGCTAAAGTGGATTGGGATAAACATCTTCCGAAGATGTATTCTTTTTGGGAATCTATTCTTTTCGGGCAAATGACTTATAAAGGAAATCCAATGGGAGCACATTTTCCCATCAATGAAATAGCAGCGATGGAACAGAAACATTTTGATAAGTGGCTAGAGCTATGGAAAATGACCATCGAGGAAAATTTCGCAGGTGAAAATGCAGACATGGCCATCTACAAATCCGAAAATATTGCCAGACTAATGGCATTCAAAATGGAGCTGGCCAGAAGGCTGTAATAAAAGACCGGAAAGCATTCCGAAGACTGTTCTAAGGAACGATGACCGTGAATATATAAGCTGCCAGGTTCACCAGAAGCACCGTTCCGTATAGGATATTGGTTTTTCCGCGGCTTAATGAAAGCATTACAATAAATACAGATAAGGATAGTAAAATAATATCTTTTTTATCTAATCCGAGTACCAAAGGAATGTCATACATGATACACACCACAGAAACGGCTGGAATGGTAAGTCCGATACTTGCTAAGGCTGACCCCAAAGCAAGGTTTAAGCTGGATTGGATCTGATTGGCTCTTGCTGCCCGAATGGCTGCAACTCCTTCGGGAAGAAGTACTACACCTGCTATAATGACTCCGACTAAAGATTTCGGAGCTCCTACACTCTGTACCATCCCTTCAATAGTATCAGATAATCCTTTCGCCATTAAAACCACGATCACCAGACAAACGACTAAAAAGCCAAAACTAATCAGTGTCTTTGGTAGTGAAGGAATATAATGCTCTTCAGGATGCTCATCAGGAACAATGAAATAACTTCTGTGTCTCACCGTCTGCACCATCAGAAAGACACCATAGATAATCAGGCAGGCAATGGATACAAAAATAAGCTGGGCCTGGTTATAGAAAGGTCCGTTGACACTTGAAGTAAAATTAGGAAGAACAAGGGTAAGAATAAGAATTGAAACCGTACTCACAAGATAAGTGGTAGCTGAGGTTCTGGCAAAGAATTGCTCATGATACTTCACGCCTCCCACCAATATACAGATTCCCAGAATACCGTTAAGAATGATCATCACAGCAGCAAAAACCGTATCTCTGGCCAGCGTGATCGCCTGATCTCCGCCGGCAACCATCAGTGAGATGATCAAAGCGACTTCAATAATGGTAATACAAAGCGCGAGAATGATTGTCCCGAAAGGTTCTCCTACTTTATGAGCAACCATTTCTGCATGGTGGACTGCCGATAATACGCTTCCGATTAATAAAATACCTGCTACAATATCATAAATGACTCCGTTTCCCATCAATCCAAGGAAGTAATAAACAACTGCAAGGACAGGAAAAATGTAAGTGTAATGTAAAAATTCTTTTAATTTCATATAGTGTCTACAAAATACAAAAAATCTATAAATTTTGAAATATCAAAAGAAAATATTAATAATATTTTAATGAGGCCAGAAGCTAAAATCCTGAAAATCCGTCAACATATGAAATAATAGCCCGATGGCAACAATTCTGATATTCCCTTTAAAAAACAGCATCAAAAAATACACCGCAATGGCATAATAAGAATGTAAAAAATGATATCCTATACTATTTCTTGAAGGATCAAAAACGGGATTGGCAAAAAGATGATCGAGGTCTACCAGCATGGTGGCAAGAAGAATAAGGTATACTTTCTTCCAGTTTTCACGATAAAAGATTAGAGCTATAAATACGGGGAATACTAAGTGCAAAAAATAATGTGTACAGGTTTTGAGCAATGCTATTTCTGATGGTGCCATTACTATTTATTTTATTTTATATGGTTACCACCGTAAAATTAAGGGTAATTTTCCTTTTTTTGCTTTTATTTTCAACCAATAGTTTTGTGACTTATTAGCATACAACACATAATCGATATCCGAAATGATCCTTTTTTCAGTTTCATTGAGTGTTTTCAGGGAAGAATATAGCAGGGAATTGTTTCTGATTAAAATATAATTTTGCTTTAACGGGGGTAAGGATATGAACCGGTTTCCTGAAGATTGTATAATAAACCCGTTGTCATGTTGTTTAACTTCATTGGGTTGAAAAGGGATTGCCGTAAATTGATTTTCGCTGTTGATCCACTTTTTAGACTGAAAATATTCCCCGGTTTTCTCCGGATCTTTAGTCTGAAATTCAATGATATACTGAGGCTGCGTAATCTTCTGAAAAGTTGTTTTCTCAATTTCATTAAAATTCTCGTCATAATCATAACTGACAATGGTATCATTAACCTGTTTGAGATCTGCGGTCACTTTAACGTAAGATGCCTGCAAGGAATCTGAAATACCCTTATTGAAAAAACGGGCAAAGGATCTGATATTGTCCTTATCTAGTTCCAGCTGAGTACAATGATTTCCAGGCAGTGTTTTTGCGGCGATAAAATTAAAAATATCCGAATTTGAGTTGTTCTTTATTTCGATATCATCATCGTTGAGGTCAATTGCAAAATTTTGAATTCCATATTCTGAAATGAAGGAGAAACTCCCTAATGTGTTATGAATAAACTGATCTGCATTCCACACTGCTTGTACGGGTTTTTGGAAAAGTTGCTTCTGAATCATCCCAAAAGCTTTATCAGATGTTCCTGCCAATACAAGATCACCAATGACAAATACGGAAATCTGATCTTTTTGAAAATAGCCGTTCTTTTTATCTGTAAAATTTTGCTTCTTCAGAAAAGCAATGAATTTTGGGGTGTCTTTAAGCTCGATGACCGTATACCATTCTGAAAAGCTGGTCCCTTTTATATGAAAAACTTGTAAAAAATCCGGAATTTTAATTCCACAATTACTCAGCGAGCCGGAATTTTTATTTTTTGTTTTTTTTCCGGACCAATGTGATGGATATAGTATCATCTTGAAGAGATATTGTCCCGTTAATTTCTTCGTATCGACCAAAAAAACAGCATCTGCGTCCTCAGGAATATATCTGAGGTCTTTATCCTTATAAAAACCCACAAAATAAACCAGCACGGCTAACAACAGCAATAACGGGATAACAATCTTCTTTTTGTTCATCTACAAAATTTGTGACTTTTTTTCTTTTTCTTTTGTGTTGAAGATCTGATTAAATATATCAAAGAAATACATCAGACTGTTTTCAGAAGAGCCTTTGATATCATAATCCATTTCAGTGCGGATACTCTCTCCTTTCACCTCTGTTTTGTAGTAGAGCTCTCCTACATTCTTCCTGATGGCCTCCAGTGTTTTTCTCTCTTTAGGACTTTTGAATTCTTTATCTAAACCTGTTAAAAGCTTTTGAATATCCAGTCTTCCCGACAGAGGATATTTAGCAGAATCTTTCGCCCATTTTCTGGATACCGAAGACTGGCTGACCGGTACAATATTGTCTGCAGAACTCATCAGATACACGACTCCGTCTTTTACTGTAAAAAACAGCTTATCGATATATCCACCGTCTTTGGATTCTTTAAAGGTGTACATATCTCCTGTTTTTGAAAATCGTTTAGCCAGCTTTTTATGAGTAGCGAGTACATCAAAAATACGGTTCCAATAGGCTTCATTCTCAGTTGCAAATGCGAAAGTAAAGTTGGGAACAGCAATTTCCTTGGTTTTCTTCACCTCTTTTTCATTGAACTCGGCATCGTATTCATAATCGGTATATTCAACCTTTTTGGATTTCAGCTCGTTTAAAACAAAGATTCCGTTTCCGGGAGCTATTTTAGCAATGGCTTCTTCATCCAGTACAATTTTCATCGTTTCCATAATGAGTTCCATTTCTTTTTTATATTCATGTTCTCCGGAATTCTGCAGAAGGCTGTACATCATATCGAAACATTTTGCCCCATTCACATTCATCGCATAGTAACCCACGCTTTTTTCATTGATGAGTTCCAGCAGTTTCCTGTTTTTCTTCCCTTTGTAAATGGCGGATATATTCTTTTGAATTTCAGAATTTTTATGCTGATAATTATTGACGAGCCTTACTTTGTCTTTGTCAAAATACAAATTGTACGCATAGTTGGAGTTGTACATGTTCTTGAAGAACTGCCCATAAGTATAATCTTTAGTCATTTTACCATAGAGCCCGTCATTAACTATTCTGCCGTAATCTGCATAGACAAAGACATCTGAATTGGCATCCCTGAAAGCCAGCATTTCTTCAGGAACCTCTATTTCGAAATTTGAACTGAAAAACTGATCGAACCTTTCTTCAGCATTCTTTTTAACCATCAGGAATTTTTCTCTGCGGATAGAGTCCTGTTCTTTCTGGTAGGCTTTATTTTCCTCTTCATATGCTTCCTCAGACTTGCTTTCTTCTTCATATTTTTCTCCGTCTTCTTTTTGCTGAGGATATGCATGATGTTTCTGGAGATACTTGATATCTTTCTGGATTCTTGCTATTTCCAGATTATTGTCTTTGATGTTTTCCTTAAGGTATTTTATATTTTCTCTTAGCTCCTTGATTTCCTCTTTATAATCAAACGGTTTTTCCGGCTCATCATTGTAAACGCTATCTACAGCTACACCATCAGCAACGGCAACGGCAGTACTGTCTGTCACTGCATCTGCTTCCCAATAGTCCTTATGGGGCTTGGTATAGCTTATCATACTAAGAACTGCACGGCTTCCGTTCCAGCCAACAAAAACGTCATCATTGATATCCACATAGGAATAATTGTTTTTCTTAGAAATCTCCTGTCCTTTTTTCTTTATAGAATTTACGAATTCCTGAAACTTTTCTTTATTATCAATGATAAAATGAGTGTTATAGGTCTTGATAGAGTCATTAAGGCTGGCATAATGATACTGAGCAGCGTCGTATTTGATTCCTGTCTTTGAATAATCCGTCCATGAGCTATTTTCTTTGCTCTTTTTGTTGAGTTCGTGCAACAATGGGTTCAGCTTATCCCAGTTGATTTTATTATTGAGCTGTTTTCCGTTGACTTCCATATAGAATACAGCGTCAGATGGAATTTTCAGGCTATTCTGGGCAAAACCCATGGTAAACCCGAAGATTATGAAAACAATTTTTTGTGTTTTTAATAAGATAGATTTCATGACTATAGTTTAGAAATTTATTGGAAAAGAATGGTGTTTTGTATTTGTTTTTTGTGCAGGATCAGATCCAGGATATCCGCCTCCAGCTTGAGTGCTTTTTTATTAGGAGAAAGCACGTAAGCATTATTCGTTTGTGACTTCACGGTATTCTCAAATTGCATGACGGAAGTGTATCTTGCATCGTTAAAAACCTCTTTATCAGCCTTACTCATCTTCTCATAATCTTCTTTGAAAGTGTTGACTTTATTCCTTGTTAATGTCTTTTTCTGAAGATTCTGGCTGTAGACCTTTGTGGGAACCATTTTGCCCAATATTTTCTGATCTTTTAATTTTTCCAGACCGGCATTGATGTTTTCAATTTTTTTGAAATTACAGCTCAGTCTGATGATATAATTATCAAAATCCATGGCCGTTTTTACATTGGTGATTCCGGGAGTTTCTTTAAAAATTTTTGCAGCTGTATTGATTTTGTTTTCAATCTCAGATTTCTTGGGAACTTTCTTTCCGTTGATGGTTTCCATCTTAGAGATTGATGCCAGTCTTGTTTTACTCTTACTTGCATTCAGTATGATGGTATATTCTCCGGTGCCGTCTGCTTTTACATTTACTTTATCAAGAATGTCGAAACAGCTCGTCAGGAATAATAAGGGGAGAAGAAAAAGAAATAATTTTACTATTTTTTTCATGATTGGATGTAAAACAGTAAAATTACTCAATTCCGGCCTTATATCCTTGAAATCTTTAGTTTTTGGGTAGAAATAGCTGTTTTCAGGTAGTTTTGAGAACTCAAAACTGACATCATTACTCTTTATTTTTAAACGCGTCCTTTCAGATAATTCTGGCGAAGGTCTTCATCCAGTTTTTCAATTGCATATCGAAGGCATGTTCTGGGCATTTCTTTGTAATACTGATTCAGATAAGCAATGAGTTCTGTTTCACTCTTATTCCCCATTTCCCGCAACAACCATCCATTTGCCTTATGCATCAGGTCGTGCGGATGTTTCAGATTTCTGGCAACAAATTCTTTTGTAAGATCAAATGACCCCTTTTTCACATAATGCATTGTTCCAACTACGGCAATTCTTTTATGCCACATCTCTTCAGATTCCGAAAGCTCTCTTAAAAGGTATTCTTTATCGTTTTCAAAAGCATATCTTCCCAGAATCTTATAGCAACTGGAATCTACAAGGTCCCAATTATTTATGTGGGGTAAATGATTGAGATAAAAAGTCACAATTTTCTCTTTCGTCTGCAGATCTTTTGTTTTTTCAAATTTTGAGATCAGCATAAAAAGGGCTGTTAACCGATATTCATGATATTGTGAAGAAAGAAGTACACCAAGATCATTGAGCTCTACTTTCTTATAATATTCTTTAGCCACAGATCTCTGATCCGGTACGGTAACCCCCAGAAACACATCTCCCTCGCCATACTCTCCCTTACCCGTCTTAAAAAACCTTGGAAAAAATTCAGCTTTTTCAGGGATAGATAATACAGCCAGCGCTTCTTTTATTTCTTTAACAATATTATTCATCAGATATTTTCTTCTGAAACAACAGTTTCCTGCTCTTCATCTTCCTTCACAATCTGTTTAGGATTAGCCACTTTGGCAATTGTAAGTCCCTGAACAATAATCGAGAATACGACTACACAGTAGGTAATACTCAAAATAATCTCGCTGTATTCGCTTTTAGGAATAGACATGGCCAATGCAATAGAAACACCACCACGAATTCCTCCCCAAACAAGTACTTTTACTGTTTGCGGGCTAAAACTTCTTCTCAGAGAGGTAAATTTAGTTGGTCCCCATATCGATATAAACCGGGCAAAAAGCACTACAAAAATGGCTAGTAGACCAGGGATCATAAAATGTTTGAGGTCTTTGATCATTAAAAGCTCAAAGCCGATAAACAGGAATAATACAGCATTTAATATTTCGTCGATAAGTTCCCAGAATTTGATCAGATAATCCTGAGTAACGGATTTCATCTTGAAGTTTCTGTTGAAATTACCCATAAACAGACCTGCTGCTACCATCGTCAGTGGGCCGGAAATATGCATTTGTCTTGCAATAAGATATCCTCCCATTACTACAGAAAGTGTCACCAATACGGAAATAATATAATCATCTACTTCACGCATTAATCTTGAAGTGACCCAACCAAGCAAAACTCCTAACAGAAGACCTCCACCTGCTTCATGAAGCAGTAGCAATCCAATATTTTCAACACTCAGATCTACTTCTTTTCCTACTGCAAGCTGTAGAATAACCGTAAAAACAACCACTGCCATACCATCATTAAAGAGGGATTCTCCTGCCACCTTTGTTTCCAGAGATTTTGAAACTTTTGCCTGTTTCAGGACGCTGAGTACGGCTACCGGATCTGTAGGTGAAATCAAAGCTCCGAAAACAAGACAATACATAAACGGAAGATTGACACCCACATAAGGTAAGAGATAGAACATTCCAAACCCTACAACAAAAGTGGAAATAACGACTCCTGCCGTGGAAAAAATCACAACGGGTCTTAGCTGTTCCTTTAAGTCATTAATGTTGATATGAATTCCTCCCGCAAAGAGAAGAAAATTAAGCATTGCCCCCATCAAAACCTCCGTAAAGTCGATACTGCTCATTAAATTATGCAGATGCCCGAATGTTCTGGGAAGTATTGTTTCTCCAAAAAATACCAGAAAAATAGATACCACAATGGCAATAACCATAATTCCGATGGTGCTGGGAAGTTTTAAAAACCTGTAATTAAGATAGGCAAATATTGATGCTAATACGATTAATGCTGAAAATGAATAATATAATTCCACTAAGTGTTTGTTATAGTTAATTGGTTAGTTCTAAATAAAGTATTTTGATATAGATCTGCCGACCGTCTTTTTCCCATATATCAAACATTCCATCTTTGGAAGATTTTGAGCCTCGTGCATAATCTTTTCCTATATTCAACATATTCAGCAGAATATATTCGTCTCCTACCGAGTTGACCAGATAAGCCGTTTTTTCAGATTTTCCATCCCCGGAACCTTTTATTCCGTCTGCAAGCGCACGAAACTGGTTCAGATGATGTATAAAATTATTACCGTCTTTTAAAGAATCATACGCTCTCAAAAGGATCAGAAGAACATCCAGATTGGTAGGGTCCTTATCATACAATGCCTTCCCGAGTTTGACACACTCTGTAAAATTATTTTCTTTAAAGGCATCAGTAAGATCTTTAAAACGGTCTTCTGAAACGGTGATTTTATCATTTCTAAAATTTCTTCCGTAATAGAGGTACTGTGATTCTGTACTGTCTAAAGATTTGGGATACCCTTTATATTTGAAGATAAGTTTATCATAATTGTAGGGTGAATCCGGATTTTTAAGGCTTTTTTCAATAGCTTTCAGATCAATTTTCGATTTCTGGCTGAAACCAAAAACCGAAAACAGAGTGAAAAGAAGGAAAAAGTAATATTTCATTAATTGTTGCTTTCTTCTTCGTCGTTGTCGAAATATTCGAAAAGGAAATCATTATAAGGAAATCTTGAAATATGAATTTTCATAACTTCGTCGTAAATCATCTTTTTCATTTCCGGGAAGTTTTCCTTTGTTAAAGCAGAAATAAATACCGTAGGATATTTGGACTTTGCCATCCAGGTCTTTTTCCATTCTTCAAGGGAAACATTTTTACGGGTTGTCGGCGTAAGATCGTCTTCGTCTTTTTTCTCATAGCTAAAATCATCAATCTTATTAAAAACCATAATCATTGGCTTTTGATGAGCATCGATTTCCATCAGAATATGATTCACCGATTCTATATGATCTTCAAAACTTTCGTGAGAAATATCCACCACGTGGATCAACAAATCCGCTTCCCTCACTTCGTCAAGGGTTGATTTAAAGGATTCTACAAGCTGTGTCGGAAGTTTTCTGATAAATCCTACTGTATCCGTAAGCAAAAATGGTAAATTTCCGATAACCACCTTTCTTACCGTAGTATCAAGCGTTGCAAACAATTTACTCTCTGCAAAAACTTCAGACTTCGAGATGGAATTCATAAGGGTAGATTTCCCGACGTTGGTATATCCTACCAGGGCAGCACGAACGACTTTCCCCCTGTTATTACGCTGAGTTGCCATTTGTTTGTCAATAGTCTTCAGCTTTTCTTTCAGCAACGTGATCCTGTCACGGATGATACGACGGTCGGTCTCAATTTCCGTTTCCCCCGGACCTCTCATCCCGATCCCCCCTTTCTGACGCTCAAGGTGAGTCCACATTCTGGTCAGTCGAGGTAAAAGGTATTGATATTGGGCGAGCTCTACCTGTGTTCTTGCATAAGATGTCTGAGCTCTTTGGGCAAAAATATCGAGAATAAGATTGGTACGGTCCAAAATTTTAACTTCCATTTCTCTTTCCAGGTTTTTAAGCTGTGAAGGAGAGAGTTCATCATCGAAAATTACGGTTCCGATCTCATTTTCTTTTACATATTCTTTTATCTCGATAGCCTTACCACTTCCTATAAAGGTCTTGGAATCCGGCTGAGTTAGTTTTTGGGTGAAACGTTTTTGCACGGTTGCTCCGGCTGTGAAAGCTAAAAACTCCAGTTCATCTAAATACTCCGTCAGTTTTTCTTCATCCTGATTTTGAGTAATTACTCCCACCAGGACCGCTTTCTCATAGTTATGTTCTTTCTTTTCTAACATTAAGTTCTGTCTATGTTTATGATTTTTACAAGTTAATATTTTTCAGAAAAAAAAACAAAATCAATTTTTATTTAATAACATTTTTTAAGATAATTTTAAGTTCGCCTGAGTATATCTTATAAAAAAACAATAACTTTATGTAATAATTTTCTGTCTTTTAAGCAATTAAATTTAAAAACATCCAGAAAATCATGATTACCCATCTTAGATGTATGATTATTGATGATGATGAACTGGACAGGCTGGTTCTTCAGCATTATATCAGGCCGTACAAAAACATCGAAATTGTCGCTTGTTTTGATTCGGCTGAAAAAGCAATTCCTTATCTTGACCTTCCTGTAGATCTTTTAATCACAGAAACAAATTTAAAAGGGATGAGTGGTTTGGAGTTCCGAAAGCTGGCCCATAAAATCCCCGCCTGCATCTTTGTAAGCTCATATCCGGAATTAGCGGCCTCAGTCTTTGAAATCAATACCCTTGATTTCATGACAAAACCCTTGACGGCACCACGTTTTCATTATTCAATGCAAAGACTTTTCGACTTTTTTGAAATGAAAGAAAAATGCGACTGTTATGATGCTATACTGGGAGAAAACTCTCTTACCATCAAAGAAGGAGGAAATGTTTCCCAGATCAGAATGAAGGATATCCTTTATCTTGAAGCATTAAAAGACTATACCCGGATTATCACTCTTGAAAAGAATCATTGTATTCTCGACTCACTGGGAAACCTTCTGCAGAAAAACTTTTTTGATTCCTTTATCAGGATACATCGGAGCTACGCAGTACCAAGACATCTCATTCGTGCCAAAAATTGTCATGAGATAGAACTCACTCATCATATCAGGCTTCCGATAGGCCGAACTTACAAGAATAACCTCTCCTTCTTTGAACCCTAAAGAATCAGAATTTCAACAATAATTCACAAATTGACATTGGTCGATTATTTCTGTCGTTCATCTATTTTTCCAACATCAGATTCCGATAGGTGGTAATTTAGTCTTCCCAAATTTCCCTCTAATTAAAAACTGTTACCAATGGAAAAAAAATTTATGTATTATCTGCCCTGGTTTATCTTTTCTTGTACGATATTCCAGGCTCAGTCAGCAGTTCTTGCTGCAGGAACCGATGTCTCTGGTCCCAATGGATCGGTTTCTTATAGTATAGGTCAGACCGCTTATTTGTCCAAAGGATCAGGTTCTCAAGTGGTTGAAGGAGTGCAACAGCCTTACGAAATTACAGCTCTTTCCACCCATGAAAACTCTTCAGACAAGGAAGGTCTGCTGCTTTACCCTAATCCTTTTAAAGATTATTTGTATTTGGATTTCACTACGAATAATTATAAAGGTTCAGAATATCAATTATTTGATGCACAAGGCAAACTGATCAGAAAAGATGTGGTTACACAATCTAAATCCGAGCTTAATTTCTCTTCCCTTCCTTCTGCAATGTACATTATCAGAATTAATCAAAATGGAGAGAACATCAAAACATTTAAAATCATTAAAAACTAAAAACCATGAAAAAAATATTATTATTGTTCTGGATCCTTTCCGGGCTCATAATGGGATGGGCTCAGGTTCCGGAAAAAATGAGCTATCAGGCTATCATCAGAAACGGATCCGGGCAACTGCTGCCCAATCAGGGAATTGCAATAAAAGCCAGTATATTACAAGGCTCTCCTGCGGGTGCAGAAGTATATTCTGAAAGACTCACCGGAAATACCAATGCCAACGGGCTGATCAGTATGGAAATAGGAACAGGGACTGTTCTTTCAGGTACGTTCAATACCATTAACTGGCCTTCAGGAAACTATTATTTAAAAACAGAAACAGACCCTGCGGGAGGAAATAATTATACAATAGTCGGGACCAGTCAACTGCTAAGTGTTCCGTTTGCTATGTATGCCAAGTCAGCGGGAAACAACGGGGCAACCTTTACGATTCCTTATACCAATGCCGTAAACAACGCTTCTACTCTATTTTCTTTAACAAATGACGGAGACGGAACCTCCCTGGAGGGCAATAATACGGGCACTACATCCAATATTGCCGCTATGAGGGGGATTGTCAGCAATGCTTCGCCGGGTGGTTTTTCATCAGGGGTACGTGGTATCAACAACGGAACCGGAGGATTGGGTGTAGGAGTATACGGAAGCCAAAACGGAAGTGGCTGGGGTGTATATGGGGTAACTCCCAATGGATTAGGGGTATACGGAAACGCTAGTGCAAACGGGACAGGTGTCTATGCAAACAGCAATACTGGAACAGGTCTTACTGCCACCAGCAATAATGGAATTCCTGCCTCTATTTCAATTTACAACAATGCCAATAACAATGTTGCTCTGAGTGCTTCCAGTGTAGGAAACGGAACGGTTGTAAATGTAAGCACAACCGGAAACGGGGCTGGTGTCAGAAGCTCTTCGGGAGCTGGATTTGCTCTTCACGGAATAACAAGCGCACAAAGTTCCGCCGGTATCGTGGGCGATAACAATGGCGCAGGTGAAGCTATAGTGGGAAGAACAACAAGTGACATTGCAGGAGCCGTAGTAGGTAGGAATGACGGAGGCGGATATGGCGTAAGAGGCTTCGTCGCGACAAGCACAGCCGGAACCGGTATCGGAGTATACGGACAGGTGGGGCTCAACAACAGTACAGGCCGTGCAGGAAGATTTGAAAATTTTAATCAGACCAACACCGTTACCAATACATTAGAGGTAGAAACTAATGGCAATGGAAACATTCCGGACAATACCCAGGGAAATGCTTCTTCTTTTTTAGTTAATAATAACAATAGTGTGGGAGCCGCTGTACGGGGTGAAGTAAAAACAATATTCGGAAATTTCGGAGCTGCAGGTATTTTTGGTATTTCTTCAGGAACAGGTGGTTTTGCAGGGTTATTTCATGCTTCCAATACCTCAGGAAACGGACCGGCACTGGTAGCGATCACTGATGGAAACGGCAATGCCATTACTGCTAATGCCAGTAAAGACGGTAATGCTGTAGAAGCCAATATTGACGGTGCAGGAAATGCTCTTTATGCCTGGGTTCCCAGTTTTGCTACAGGACGAGCAGGACGGTTTAATAATTTTAATGAATCCAACATAAGCGATGTGATCACCGCAACCACCATCGGAAACGGAATTGCAGGAAATTTTAAAGTAGATAAAACTCAGGGAACTTCTCCCGCAGTAAAAGGTGAAGTAAACTCAATCTTTGCCAACTTCGGAACGGCAGGTATTTATGGCTTATCATCAGGAACGGGCGGATACGCAGGATTATTTTATGCTTCCAATCCTTCCGGAAACGGACCGGCACTGCTCGCTTTATCAGAAGGATCCGGAAACGGAATTACAGCCAATGCCGGAGGAAATGGTGATGGTATTGAAGCATCATGCGACGGAAGTGGAAGTGCCATTTCAGGATTTATACCCAATTTTGGTACCGGTAAAGCCGGTAGATTTGCTAATTTCAACAATGCCAATGCCCAACCCGTCGTACATGTTACCACTACCGGTACAGGTACTACTCTGCTTGCCAACCATCAGGGAGCGTCAGGTGACCTTGCCATATTCCAGAGTGCGTCAGTAGATGTAGCCAGAATTAACAAAGCCGGCAGAGGTTTCTTTAACGGAGGCACCCAGAACAGTGGTGCTGACGTGGCGGAAGCATTCAGTGCAGAAGGAAATATTTCAGAATATGAAACCGGCGACATCCTGGTGATTTCAACCCGTTCGGACAGGACGGTGGAAAGGTCGTCAAAACCCTATTCTCCTCTTGTAGCGGGTGTATATGCGACCAAACCGGGAGTACTCCTTACTGAAGAGCATATTGATGCTGATCTTTCTGATAAAATTCCTATGGGAGTGATTGGCGTTATTCCGACCAAAGTCTGTCTTGAAAATGGAAAAATTAAAAGAGGAGATCTTTTAGTGACTTCATCAAAAGAAGGGGTTGCCATGAAAGCTAATCTTAAAAAAGTAAAAATAGGACAGGTCATCGGAAAAGCACTTCAGGATTATGATCAGGATCAAATTGGAAAAATTCAGGTATTAGTCAATATAAAATAAAACGTTATGAAAATAGTATATATAATCCCGCTGTTATTTTTAGGCACTTTTTTGTATGCCCAGGAAAATAAACAGACTATTCCCATAGAAGATCAGACACTTGTTGTAAAACAAATAAAAGAACGGGAAGCAAAATTATTGAAAGAAAACCAGGAATTGGCAGAAAAGAAAACATCTCAAACGGGACTGGTTTCCGATCATGGTTCTGAAGTTAAAAAACAGGATAAAAAACCTCAGGCACAATCGGATCATTCGGGAAACTTACTTCCCAATACAGCAAGTATTGAAGAGATAAAAAAAACGATTCCCAACAGACAGGCAAGCCGTAATACAATCAATTCTAAAAACATAAATACAAACGTAACGGGGTTGCCCAATACAGCAACTCTCCAGGAAATAAAAAAGACTATTCCTAAAAACTGATAGCCTCAACAAAAAGCTGATAACCGAACTAGATTTTTCAAACAAAAGAAGTCCGCTGCAATGCGGACTTTTGTTATGACAAGCTCATCGTTTTTATTTAATCCCAATCAGCAGCTACAAATTTCATCGAATTTCCTTTGTCATCAGACAAGGTAAGGAAATGTCCTTCTACAGAGTATTTCGTCATCACATCAAATTTTTTCTGAAAGGCTGTTTCCAGTGTCATATCCTCACATGCCTTCATGGTACTTACTCCTTTTGATATTCTTACCTTTCCTCCTTTTTTAAATTCAGAAGTAAAAGACATACGGTTACATCCCATGTATGCACTTCCCTGGATTTTTCCTCCTTCCATTCCGGCTGTCAGGTTGATTTCAGCCTTTTGGGCTATCAATTGATCTTTAGAAAAATGATCGAAAGCAACCAACATCCATTGTCGCTGGAGGTAAGGATTTTTATCCGGAATTGAGGAGCAATTTAAAATAACTCCTAAAGATAAAAGGGTAAAAACTGATAATAGCATTTTCTTCATGCGCATTATCATCCCATTTTCATACCATTCCGGAACAGAATCTCGTAAAAATTAGTAAATTAGCGTCACAAAAATTTTTATATAAAATGAAAAGACTATTTCTACTATTCACTTTCTTATTGGGCTTTGCCCAGATGAGGGCGGATGAGGGGATGTGGCTGCTAATGCTCATCAAAAGACTTAACGGTGTTGATATGCAAAAGGAGGGTCTACATCTTACGCCTGAAGAGATTTATTCAGTAAACAACTCAAGCTTAAAAGATGCTATTGTAAGCTTTGGTGGTTTCTGTACCGGTGAGATTGTTTCCGACAAAGGGCTTATTTTCACCAATCACCACTGTGGTTATGGCGCTGTTGCAGCTGCTTCTACTCCGGAAAAAGACTATTTAAAGAATGGATTCTGGGCAATGAAACAGAAAGACGAATTCAATGCTAAAGATCTGTATGTAAGATTTTTAGTAAGAATGGATGATGCTACCCAGAGAATCAATTCTAAATTGAACAACAGTATGACCGGTGCTGAGAGAAAGGCTGTTATTGATGCTGAAACAAAAGCAATCCAGACAGAAAATTCTGAAAACGGAAAATATACTGTAGTAGTAAGAGACTTCTTCAACGGAAACGAATTTTATTATTTTGTGTACCAGGATTATAAAGATATCAGATTGGTAGGTGCTCCGCCTTCTTCATTAGGGAAATTTGGTGGTGATACCGATAACTGGGAATGGCCAAGACACACTGCTGATTTCACGGTATTCAGAGTATATGCTGATGCTGCCGGAAACCCTGCAGAATATTCTCCAAGCAATACTCCTTTGAAGCCCAAGCACTTCCTTCCGGTTTCTCTTAAAGGAATTAAGCCTGGTGACTTCTCTATGATTTTAGGATATCCGGGAAGAACAAACCGTTATCTGACTTCTTACGGAATTCAGCAAATGGTTAACAAAGATTATCCGGCATGGGTTGAAGCTTCTAAAGTAGCAATGGATGTCATGAAAAAATACATGAACAAAGACAAAGCTACACAGCTTAACTATGCTTCTCAATATGCATCAGTAGCTAATTACTGGAAAAACAGACAAGGAACTATAGATGCTGTAGATAAAAACGGAACTATTTCTGATAAACAAAAAATCGAAGATACATTCAGAAAATGGTCTGTAATGCCAGGCAATGATGCTTACGATGGTGTTTTAGAAGATATCGGAGCATATTACACTCAGGTTTCGGACAGAAATGTTGAAAGAAACTATGCTGCTCAGTTCTCAAGAAATGCAAAATATATTACCCTTGCTTTACAGGTAGGTTCAGCGCTTAAGGCGTATGCTGCTCAGGATATGCAGGGAAGATTAGCAATGAAAGCTAAAACAGAAGCCGCTATTAAAGCAGCTTATGAAAACTTCAATCCTGCATTAGAGGGAGAAATGCTTGCTGCTATGACCGGTCTTTACCAGATGAGAGTAAAAAATAAAGATATTGCTTCAGCTACAATTTTAGGATTGGATGCTAAAACAGTTTCTAACATGGCTTATTCATCAATTTTTGCCAACAAAACTTCAGCAACGAATTTCTTATTGAATCCGGACGCATTGAAACTTGACGCGGATCCACTATGGAAAACAGCCAACGGAATTGTAGCTGATCAAAAGATGAGTGTTGAAAAATTTGTGAAAGTAGATGATAATTTTGCTAAAAACAATCGTCTTTTCTTAGCTGGTCTAATGAAAGCTATGCCTGAGAAAAAATTCTACCCGGATGCCAACTCTACAATGAGATTAACGTATGGTACTGTAGATAAACTACCTATCAGAAACGACAGAAACTACTTCGGCATTACAGATAACTATTATACAGATATGACCGGTCTTGTTGGAAAATACAAGAAAGGAGATGAAGAGTTTGATCTTCCTCAAAGAGTGATTGACCTTTATAACTTAAAAGATTTCGGACAATATGCTGATGCTGCAGGCTATATGCCTGTCAACTTCCTATCTAACAATGATATTACCGGAGGTAACTCAGGTTCTCCTGTAATTGACGGAGACGGAAACCTTATTGGTATTGCATTCGATGGAAACAGCGAGGCACTAAGCGGTGATATCGTATTCGAGCAGGAATGGCAGAAAACAATTAACGTTGACGTTCGTTTTGTACTTTGGACTATTGACAAATATGCAGGTGCAAGAAGATTAATTGACGAGTTGAAACTTGTAAGAGGGGAAAACACTCCTGCAGATACAAAAACTAAAAACTCAGGTACTACATCAATGCCTAAGAAAGCAAAGAAAAAATAATCTTTTCCGATATATTTTTGAAACCGTGAATCCATATTCACGGTTTTTTTATTTTTGAAATGTAAAAAACAATATATAATGAATCCTCAACCCATAGAATTTACAGCCCTCATCAAACAGCACGAGGGGATGAATGCAGCCTTTGTGGAATTTCCCTTTTCTGCAGAAGAATTGTTCCACAAAAAAGGTCAGGTGAAAGTTAAGGTGACTTTTGATAATAAGGTTGAGTACAGGGGTAGTCTGGTCAAAATGAATTCTGACTGCCATATTTTAGGATTAACACAGGATGTACGGAAAAAACTGGGGAAAAATTTTGGGAACCAGGTTTTCATCTCTTTATGTGAGGATAAGGAAGAAAGAAAAGTAGAAATCGCGGAAGATATCGCTTCGGTTTTTAATGAAAATCCTGAAGTAAAAACCTTGTTTGATAAAATGAGCTACACCCATAGAAAAGAATACATCCGTTGGATTGAGGAAGCAAAAAAACCTGAAACAAGAGAAAATAGAAAGACTAAGATGATTCAGATGATTTTGGAAGGGAAAAAAGGGATATAACATAGAGCCCGGGAAGTACCGGACTCTATGGTTTATTTTAAATTAATTAAACATTATTATACAAAAGGAGGTTTCATACTATTGACAATATTAGCAGGCAACCCTGAAACACTTGCGTATTTTATATTGTTAGCAAAAGACACCTGATCGGCAGAAGAAAACACGTAGTTTCCGGTGAAAACACAGCTTTGAAAAAGAGTATGGCTTAGATTTTCTATAGTTCCTCCTTTCCATTCTACATTTTTAAACTGGATATTGGAGGTACTGAAGTCTGAAGTTGAATGAGCAATATTAAAAGTATGGATATCACCTCCATTCATAATAAAAGTTTCGAGATTAGATCCACTAAAAACAACTCTTCCATATCCAAAACAATCCGTTAAATATATATTGGCACGACGGATTTTATCAGCCGTATCTATAGAATATAAATATACCGCTGTAGTCGTAGTAAGCACATTTGTTGTCAGCCTTCCACTGATTTCTATATTCGTACTATAATCCAGTTGTTTAGTACTATCTTTTATAATTTGCACTGCGGTATAAGTCGTTGTAGACTTTGCATTGAGAATCGTATCTGTAATTTTCAGATTTTTAATGTTAACATATTTTCTATTCAAAACACCCAAATAGAATCCACTGACTTCATCAGCATCCGTATTAATAATCGGGTTGATTATATTAAGACTTTCCGGAAGCTTAGGGTCCAGGCATTGTGTATATTTCTCCAACAAAAGAGGAGCTCCAATGTTTCCATTTGGGCTAGTATATGAGAACAAATAAATATCTTTTTTTCCCACTGGACCTGCCACTTCATTAGCTGTGAATATAGGGTTATTAATATTAACAATCCCACCTAAACTTGGGGTATCCATCCTTATTCCAAAAAGTATTCTTGCACTTCCACTTACTTTAGGAAAATTTAACGTAATATCATTGCCCGCAAATTGAAATGCAGCTAAACTCTGCCCTGTTTTTACAATAGTATTGTTTGCTGTAAATCTGTCTGTCCAATGATCATCTATTCCTTCTTCCCAAACTCCTCTGTTGATGGTGATGTCTACACTGTTTCTACCGGTGTACGCATGTCGGCAGTCCACTACATGTCCGTCATTAATAACAACACCTATAGAGCTATAATTTGCAATACCATAACCATTTTCATCTTTCCTAAAGCCTTTTATAAAAGGATTATTTATTATGATATCCGCACAAGTATTTATTTCCAGACCAACAGCTCCCTGGCTATTAATTTTATTCAGAATTCGTGGATTATTAAGGGTGACATTATCTCTGCTAATTAATAGATATGCAATATCATTTAGGATACCTTTAGTTTCAATATTTAGGTTATCTAGGGAAATATGTTCTTCAAAGATATATTTCTTAACGGTCAATACACCCGGATTACAAGTACTATCTTGCATATAAGAACAAACTAATGGTGTAGTTAATTTACCTTCACTACTTCTGATAAACTCATTCTTTTTATAATTTTTTTCAGAAGTAGTACCATCACGATCAATTAAAATTTCTGTAGAATTAAAATGTAGATTAGCAATACCTTTGTTACTAAAACCTACATCTAAACTTCCCCTCTTCATGTTAGCAGGTTCCCATGCAGAGATATCCACTACTTCACCATTAAATCTTCGGGCTACAGTTATAGCTACTTCACTATTCTCTTTGATAAGGATAAATTTACCGTCGCATCTTCCACTGGTTTTCATTTCAAAAGATTGCTTTACCACAACTTTACATTTTCCGGGAATCACCCAGTATAGGTTGTTGGCATTTACATACTTAAAATAGGATAAAATAAACGGTGTATCATTATAGGTTCCATCGCCTTTTACCCCAAAATAACTGACATCCAGGTCATGGGCAAAATTATGTTCCAGCTTAATTCCTCCTGTTTCAATAATACTTCCTGCATCATCTGTACCAGCTGTTGATGACAAATAATATATGACAGGAGCCGGAGTATCTCCCTTTTCGTAATAGCCTCGTAGGCAGACTCCCTTATAAACACCGTTCTGGAGATCAGTAATTTCTGCTGCCGACAAATTTTTCATTTCGGCCATTGTGTTTTTTACAATACATTGAAAACTCATAGAAATATTTTTTATTGGTTAATTGTAAAACGAAGAACAAATAAGTATTGTTTATTCTTCGTTCTGTGGCAAATATCGCCCGGCATCACGTCAAAACTTGACGTATTATTAGCTATGCTTAAAAATAAAATACAATTATTCTTTCTTTTTTTGTCAGGATTCAATAAGGGCTCCGACTATGGTTGTAATTAACAGTTATAACTATAAAATTGCTTTTATGAAAAAAATTATTTTAAAAATCATGGCCTCTGCTGTAGGTCTGTTTACGGCATTTAGCCTTTCATCATGTGACAATTCTGACAACAATATGACGGATATGTCTTTCCAAAGAAGTATTACCTTTGAAAATGTTGTCACTCCTAAAGAATTTGTACAAAGTGGAAGCTTTCAGGGTACGGGAGCTCCGCCAATCATTTTACCCGGACAGTCGGTTTCTGTTAAATTCAGTGCAGGGAAAGCACAGTCTTTAATGTTTGCAACCATGTATGGAGCTTCTAATGACTGGTTTTTTGCTTCTCAACAGCCGGGAATCAAGTTATTTGATAATAACGGGAATGCTATCACAGGAGATGTCTCTTCAAGTGTACTGTTGTGGGATAACGGAACCAAAGATAATATTACAGGCCAGCCCGAGAGTAAACCTGTAATGCTGGTTCCTAATGTAAATGCATCACAACTGATGAAGCTTAATCTCGGATATAATGATGTTACTTCCGAATTCACATTAACCATTACCAATAATTCAGGCGGCACGGCCCATGAAACTCCTTTTTCTCCCGGTGTTTGGGCTGTTTCCAACTATAATGGCTCGCAGTTATTGAATAATGCTCCATTCTTTACACCTAACGCTTTATCCAATCCTGAGATCACCGATATTGCCCAGATGGGAAATATCAGTAAAATGATGACAAAACTTACAGCCAACACAGGCATTATGACCGGGCTATCTCCAGCTTTGGTAGTGATCTATCGCGGTGATAAAAATCCGGTTTATGAAGTAGGAAAAACGGATACCGGAATGGGTCTTAAAGAAATTTCACAGTTCGGAAATGTAACCAAACTTCAAAACAGCTTAAAGGCCTTACCTAATGTAAAAGGTGTTTTTGTGGCAGGAAGTGCACCTGTAGCTCCGGGAAATAAAATTTCCACAAATTTTACTGCAGATCCGGGGGATAAAATTGCCTATGTTACTATGTTTGGGTTCTCTAATGACTGGTTTTATGCCAATGAACAGAGTATCGAAGCCGGCACTAAAGGTGATCTTACATCTAAAACAGCCTTATTTGACTCAGGCACCGGAATTGATCAGTATCCGGGCGCCGGAAACCATCAGGCTTTATTTGGAGGAACGCCACAAAGTGAAAGCAAGGCTATTTCAAAAGTAGGAATTGTATATCCTGTTCCAGCTGTACAGAATGTCATTAAAGTTACAGTCAATTAATTTCTGTTTTTAAAAGAAAAAGACCGGACAGCATGGCTGTCTGGTCTTTTCATTTTACGTGTATACTTATGAAACAGAAAGTCCGAGATACTTTAAATAAGAATCCAGCATATTTTTATCAAAGACCGGCTCCTGAATATCCGAGCCTTCCAGAAACTTGACCACGTTGGAGCAGTCCCAGACATAGGTATTCTGATACAGCTCTACGGTAGATAATCCCTCATGCATATTATCTTTGAAAAGACTTGTCAATGGATACAGTCGGTTTTTACTGTTGTCTTCCCATTGTTTTCTCCACTCTTTATAGGGCAAACTATTCAACGTAAACGGATAGTACTTTTTAATCAGGCCAAAGAAATCTTCTAACGTGAGATTGGTTTCCGGGCTGGCAATCAGATTAAATTTCTTTCCGATAGCGTCTTTATTTTTAGTAATATACGCAATTGATCGGGTCATGTAGTCTACTGTGATGAGACCTTCTCTTAATTCTGTCAATGCGGGATACGATTTAAATTCCACACAATTCTTCACCAATCCCGACCACCACTGGTAAGGAGCACTGGCTCCTGTTTTACTGTGGCACATTGCATACCCGAGGCGATATGTTATTAAAGGCAACCCTTCTTTTGCGGCTAAATCTGCGATAGCTTCCATGACCCATTTGCTCCTTACATATCCAATATCTTTACTTACAGACATAAGGTTTTGAGCAATATCATCGGATTCCAACATTATTTTTTTACCGGTAAATATATGTCCCCAGCTGTATACGGATATGGTGGACAACAAGGCAAGACATTTGGTTCTTTCGGCTCCTGCCAGTTTGATAATTTCCCTCAAACCTTCCACATTCGGAGCTTTCATATAAGAATAAGGCTCTATAAAATTCACTGAACTTCCGGAATGATAAATTATATCTGCTTTTTCGGCCAGCATTTTAAAGGTCTGGTCAGAAAGGCCAAGTGACGGCAATGCCAAATCTCCTATCACCGGTATGATCCTTGGTCTTTGTTCAGACTTTGTCGAAATATGAAATTGTTTGAAACAGCGGTCAATCTTTTCCATCGCATGAAAATCATCCTGAGCCCTTACCAGACAATGAATATCTGCATCGGTAGTATCCAAAAGCTCCTGTAAAAGATGGATTCCTATAAATCCCGTAGCTCCTGTTAAAAATATTGTTGTTGGATTTTCCAGTTTTTCAGCATCAAAACCTCCTGCGAATACTGTTCCCGGAGCAAGGTATACATCTTTTTGTAAAGCTACATAGGGCTCTATATCTTCTACAGGAATAGCATCTCTCTTTTCTTCAGATCTTGCTATCAAAGTTTCTGAAAGCTCTTTCAGTACCGGAAACTGATACAGATCCCTTAGGTAAACTTTTACATCAAGCTTTCTTTCCAATGCTACTGCAACTACAGCAACCATAAGAGAATTTCCGCCGATTTCGAAGAAGTTATCTGTAATATTAATAACAGGACGTTCGAGTTCTGAAGACCAGATATCTGCTATAATTCTCTCGGTCTCGTTAGTAGGCGGTTCAAATGAAATCAATTCTCTTGCTTCCTGGTCGGCCAGATTTTTTAAAAATTCTGTATCTGTTTTTCCATTCGGAGTTAGCGGAATATGATCTATAAAAATAATCTGAGCAGGAATCATATAACCCGGCAGTTCTTCTTTAAGTACACTTCTGATTGTGGCAACATCATTCGCAGGACCTGATTTAGAAACAACAAAAGCAACCAGATATTTATGATGTCCCGCTGTGTCTTTTGTAATAACGATAGCCTCCTGTACTCCTTCCTGCCGGATAAGTGTGCGCTCTATCTCTCCCAACTCAACCCTGAAACCCCTGATTTTCACCTGATTATCTATTCTTCCTAAAAATTCAATATCGCCATCCGGCAGCCATCTTGCAAGATCCCCGGTACGATATAATCTTTCAGTCCCATTGAATGGACTTGTTATAAATTTTGCTGCTGTAAGTTCTTCATTATTGAGATACCCTTTAGCTAAAAGATCACCACTGATATATAATTCTCCTACAGCACCTACTGCAACCTGTTCCATATGATCATTCAGAATATATGCACGGGCATTGGCGATAGGCTTTCCAATCGATGAAACATATTTTCCGTCTACATCTTTTACTTTTTTAAAAGTTGCATATACAGTACATTCTGTAGGTCCGTAATAATCGACAAGCTCATAGGTTAAACCTGTGGTGAGTACAGGTTTAAGCTTTTCTCCTGCCGTAAATAAATATTTGAGTGCCAGGTTGTCATAATTTTTAGAATCATTAATAACTGACGGTGCCAGCACAGTGGGAACAAAGCCGTGGGTTATACCATGCTGAAGATAGTATTTCACTAATGCCGAAGCATCTGTTCTTTCCTCATTGTCAGCAATGTGAAGAGTCGCCCCTGAAGTAAGCGCAGACCAGATTTCCCAAACTGAAATATCAAATGCAAGCCCCGCTACCAGAGAAAGATGTGAGGCAGCATCGACATGAAAATAGTAATTATGCCATGTTACAAGATGTTGAATCGCATTATGACTAACCATTACTCCTTTTGGTTTTCCTGTAGATCCGGAGGTATAGATTGTATATGCTATATCATCTGCCATAATCTTCATGTCTGGATCCTCCGTAGACAGTCCGTCCAGATCAGAAATATGATCAAAATTAAGTATTTCAGTCTCTCCGATCTCAGACAAATATTTTTCCAGATTGTGAGTAGTAATTAGTACTCTGGCAGAGGTGTCTGAAAGGATATACTCTACTCTTTTCACGGGATATGCGGGATCTATAGGGACATACGCAGCTCCTGTTTTGATAATCCCGAGAATAGCGACTACCCATTCTAAAGACCTATCCAGACAGACAGGAACGTACATTCCTTCTCTGATTCCTTTAGCCAGCAATGCGTTGGCAACCTGATTGCTTCTTTGATCCAGTTCTTTATAACTTATCTTCTGTTCCCGATATACAACAGCCGTGTGATCAGGGTACAGCTCTGCGGTTTTTCGGAAAAGAGATTCCAATGTTTCATGCCTGGGATATTCCCAATTGGTGTTGTTAACGTTCTGTAATAAATTTTCTCTGCCATCTGAGGATAGCAATACATTCTCTTGTGTGTGTGTTGTTGTGTGTAACATATGTGATAAAGTGATTTGGCTAAAGGTTTATGAACTTTGCAGAAATACAGGAATGAATATATTTCCTGTCTGACCTGCATAGATTGTCAAAAATTACCATTGGAAATACTTGTTATTACCTTCGAAAAGCATTATTTCCTTACAATAAAAATGCAATTTCGCCCATCTAATGTGGACCTCTTAATATTTTGACGAATTATTTTTCATAATGGAATATGTTTATTGATTAGATAATTAAATTTAACATAATAATCCAAATCATATGTTACATAATTACAATCATATACCACAAAACACGATTAATATTTTAAAATATCAGAATTATTAATATTTGAATAAAATTAGTTTAAATAACAAATCTTCAACATCATCATTCACTTATACACCCTCATGTATGTATAAACATTGATTCATTAATTTGTAAAAAATATTCCCGATCCCTCTATACATAGCACGGATTATCCGTTCCAGAATTCCCTGTCCAGGCTTCTGTACTGTATGGCTTCAGAAATATGGTAAGACAGGATTTCTTCGCTTCCTTCCAGATCAGCAATGGTTCTGGCAACTTTTAAAATCCTGTCATAGGCTCTTGCGGAGAGATTGAGCTTTTCCATAGCCAGTTTTATAAGGCTGAAAGAAGTTTCGTCCAATGCACAAAAAGCTTCAATTTCTTTAGGCCCTATTTGAGCATTGCTGCTTATGTTCAGGTTCTTATATCGATCATTCTGAATATCCCGCGCTTTAAGGACCCGTTTCCTGATATCCTCGCTCTTTTCCCCTTTTCTTTTTCGGATAATTGTTCAAATTCGACCTTTTGTACTTCAATATGAATATCAATTCTATCCAGGAGCGGCCCCGAAAGCTTATTCATATACCTTTGCATTTCATAAGCAGATGAGGTATTATTAGGATCATCTGGAAAAAAGCCGCTGGGGCTGGGATTCATGGAGGCAACCAACATAAAACTTGCAGGATAATTCACGGTAAATCTTGCTCTGGAAATAGTGACCTCACGATCTTCCAAAGGTTGTCTCATAACTTCGAGCACTGTCCGTTTAAATTCGGGCATTTCATCCAAAAACAGGACCCCGTTATGAGCCAGTGAGATTTCTCCCGGCTGCGGATAGCTACCTCCTGTAAATTACAATACTAAATAGTACTAATATTATGAAATTACAGGAACAAATTACAAAACAGCCTGAGAAAAAAACTCTATATGGTATAAATTCAGGCCAAAATATAACAAAAGAGAATGCGAATTTTGTCAAACGAGTTCGTGAAATTGGTACAAAAAGCTCATCACTTTCAGGTATCATAAATATCGACCAGCTCAAAAATCCAATACAATTTGAATCATCACTTGAACGAGACTATATTTTCCTGTTAGAATATGATCAAAATGTGAAACACTATTTAGAACAACCTTTGAAAATTACATATTTTGATGATAACAAAAAACAAAGGACTTATATTCCTGATTTTATTGTTGAGCATTTTGATGGCAGTCCAACTGAACTAGTAGAAATTAAATATACTAGTACTTTGAAAGCTAAAAAAAACGAACTAGAACAAAAATTCAAAGCTGCAAAAGAATATTGTCAAAGAAATAATTTAATTTTCAAAGTAACCAATGAAATTCATATTAGAGAACATCGAGAGATAGAGTTATACAACTATAAATTTTTACACAGATATAAGAACTATTTTCAAAATATCAACAAGGATAGAACAGCGTTTCCTATCCTAAATGAAGACTTAGTATTGCTTAGAACAAAGCTCAAAGAACTAAAAAAATGTACAGTTTCTGACTTAGTTGTTCAATCTGCAAAAGATTACGATAAACAAGCTGAATTAATTTTCTTAATTTGGTATATGGTATCTAATAATTTTATTAAAATAGACCTAACCAAAAAGTTAACTTTAAATTCTATTATATGTCTCGATTAAATTTTGCTCCCGGAGTTAAAGTTAAATATAAAGGTAATCCTGCAATTATCGTAAAAATCGTTGATGTTAATCTTATTAGTCTTCAGATGTTAACATCAAATATAATTTATACTGTCGAAAGAAAAGAAATAACTCCATTTATTAAGGATGAGGAAGAAAATCTACAACCTTTAGAAATATTAACAGATAGCGAATGGAAAATTGCAAGCTTTCGATATGATATTGTAAAAAACATTGTAGATAATAATCTGAAAACCCCTCAAATAAAAGAAATAGCAAAACAAAATAATGTCCATTTTTCTACTATTTATCGATGGATAAATATTTTCAATAAAAATGGATCAGTTACTGCACTAGCGGGAAAGAAAAAAACAGGGGGAAAAACAAAAGCAGGCTCAATAAAGATGTTGATAAAATTATTAACGATTCTATAGGTGAAATTTATTTAACTCCATCAAAAAAATCTATTTCAAAAGTTATTCGGTCAATAAAGATGAAATGTAAAGAGTTAGACATGACTCCTCCGCATGAAAATACAGTTCGAAATAGAATAAAAAGTTTATCTGAAGAAGAAGTTTTAAAGGCTAGATATGGAAGTAAAAGCTCTAGAGATAAATTTGAACCTATCAAAGGAAATTTTCCAGGAGCAAATTTTCCATTATCTGTAGTCCAGATAGATCATACCTGCTTAGATATTTTTTTAGTAGATGAATTATATCGTAAACCATTTATGAGGCCCTATTTAACCCTCGCAATTGATGTATATAGTAGAATGGTAGTTGGTTTTAATCTATCTTTTGATCCACCAGGTGAAATGGGCACCGGTCTTTGTATTGCAAATTCTATATTAAGCAAAGATTTATTACTTGAAAAACATGGGATAAAGGGCGATTGGCCATGCTGGGGGACGATGGCAACCATTCATCTGGATAATGCAAAAGAATTTAGAGGAAGTATGCTAAAACTTGCGTGTTATAACTATGGAATTAACATTGAACATAGACCAGTAGCAACACCTCATTGGGGAGGAAATATTGAGAGACTGTTTGGTACTATTTCTAAGGAAGTTCATAATCTATCAGGCTCTACTTTTTCTAAAGTTTCGGACCGAGAAAATTATGATTCTCAAGCTAAAGCTTCCCTCACTATTAACGAACTTGAAAAGTGGCTAATTACATATATTGTCAATGTATATCACAAAAAAATACATTCCAGTATTAACATGTCACCACTTGAAAAATTTAAAAAGGAATATTCGGTGAAAATGGAACTTTGGGAACTGGTTTACCGCCAAAGCTTATCAACGAAAGAAGGGTAAGACTAGATTTTATGCCATTTTTCGAAAGAACAATACAAGAATATGGAGTACTAATTGACCATATTACTTATTACAGCGATATACTTAGGAAGTACATCCATTCAAGAGAAGATTTAACAAAATATAGTAAAAAACAAAAATTTATATTTAAACGAGATCCTCGAGACATCAGTATCATTTATTTCTACGATCCAAATATTAATGATTATTTTGAAATACCTTATCGCGATACATCGAAACCTCCTATATCAATTTGGGAATTTAATGAAGTTGTAACAAAATTATCAAAACAAAATATCTCTATAAATGAAAATTCCATCTTTGAAGCATATAAAGAAATGGAAAACATCGAACTTATGGCAATTCGTGAAACTAAAAAATTAAAAAGATTTTCACGGCTTTCAGACAAAAGAAATGAAAATCTTCACAATCCATTAAAATCATTTGAGGATAATTATATAGAAGAAATTACCAATCTAACAATTAAACCATTTGAAGAAATTGACGATGATGCATTTACACAATAAGACTAAAGAACTGGTCAATACATTGACTGATGATGAGCGTATAAAATCTGTTAAAAAACCAAAATGGATTGGTTACACTCAAGCAAAGAAAATTCATAAAAAACTCGAGGATTTAAGAGATTACCCAACCAATCTAAGAATGCCAAATCTTTTATTAATTGGGGATTCCAACAATGGCAAAACAGCTCTTCTTAATAAATTTACCGCAACCAACCCATCTTTTATCATAGAAGAAACACAAGAACTTATCTTACCCGCATTAATGGTTCAAGCACCACCTGAACCAGATGAAAAGAGGTTTTATAATATCATACTTGAAAATTTATATGCTCCATATAAATCTAGTGAAAAAAATAGAAATGCGCCAACAAAGGACTATTCATTTACTAAAGAAATTAAATGTAAAAATTTTAATTATAGATGAAATTCAACATTTATTAGCTGGAACAATTTCAAAACAAAGATTGTTTTTGAATGTTCTCAAATATATTTCTAATGAGTTACAAATAGCTTTAGTATGTTCAGGCACTCGAGAAGCATTCAACGCAATTCAAACTGATCCACAATTAGCTAATAGATTTGAGCCAAAAGTACTTCCTAAATGGAATAATGACGAAGAGTACTTAAGGCTACTTGCTAGTTTTGAAAGAATACTTCCATTGAAGAACCCATCACATTTAATTGAAAACTCTTTATGTAGTTTAATTCTTTCAAAAAGTGAAGGTTTATTGGGGGAAATTTCTAAAATACTGGAACTTTCTACGATTCTAGCAATTGAAACTGGAATTGAAAAAATAAATAAAAATATCCTCGAAAATATTGATTATACACCTCCTAGTGAAAGAAAAAAATGATATTCAGATGAGTTATTTAATTATTAATTCGAAAGTATTACCGGGGTATATTCCTCCTGAAAAAGATGAATTGCTATCTAGTTGGATATTTAGGTTATCTCAATCTCATAAAATAAAACCATTCTCGTTTACAAAATTTTATTTTAAAGAGACAGCATTTTGGAATAGGGACGTAGATAAATTTATTTATAGAACAGTAATTGACCAGTTAACAAAAATAACACCTCTTTCAAAAGATGATATTTTAAATTTACATCTTATTTCATACAAAGATATTGTTTTTAACACTCCACTAGTAGTATCACATACACGTGGAATCACTAGTCTTGGAATATATCATAGAAAAAGAAAAAATTATGGATTATTAGCTTGTCCAAAATGCTTAAGAAAAAAATATTACTATAAAAAAAGCTGGCGTTTACTCACATCCTTAGTCTGTACAGAGTGCAAGTGTCACCTGATTGATCACTGTCCCAACTGCAATTCTCCAATTATATTCCAGAGACTTGATATAGGGGATAAAACCAATCATAAAAATATTCCTATTTACTTATGTTGGCTTTGTAATTTTGACCTAAGAACAGAGTTTGAAGTAGTGGCTGTAGACTCTTTAATTTATGATTACCAAAAGTATATGAATGAATGTATAAGCAATGGATATTGCTTACACACCCAATACTCATTTTTGTATATTCAACTATTACTCATTATCTTGGGAAAATCTAAAACCAATTCATACAAATGGACTAGGGTTAGAAATGCTTTTATGATAGAATTTAATTTAATTGATGAAGAGTTTTACTGCAAAAGTTTAGAGACATCAATTCAATTTCGCAGAAAGGTAATACCGCTAATATATTTTTTACTAAATAACATTCCCGAAAGATTTATCCCTTTTTGCAAGAAATATTCTTTAAGATACTCTGATTTCGCTAAAGATAATGAAAGTCTTCCTTTTTGGTTTTACAGAAATTTTAGAGAATATTACTAACTATCCTAGTCTCGTAAAGTTTTTTAGCCGTTCTTGAAGCAGCTTTTGTAATCAATTCTTCCCTACTTGTAATACTTCCTTCATCTTTCCTTGGACGGTCATGTTTAGCTCCAAGTTGAATCACTATTCCCTTGGCAATATAATCTCTTGAATAATGATTTCTAATATATGACCATAATATCTTCGATGTTTCTTTTATCTCATTTTCATAATCATTAAATTCAGAACCTAATAAAAATAAGTTTTCTACAGATATCCTGAGAAATAACTCCTTATTAAACACACCAATAATTCCATTCCCAAATTCAACAAAGTATATATATTTATTTAGATGACTAATCTCAACAAATTGAAATGGTAAAGGAATTTCATTTTTTGAAAATTCTTTTACATCAAAATTAGGTGACTCATTTAAGTAATTTTCCCTAAGAATCCTAATTACCTCTTTAAAGTATTCAAAGTTACCAATAGTAATAATTGAATTTTTAACATTTTCCTTTACTGTATCAGAAAATTCTAATAAATTTTCAATCTCTCTAATTACATCCTTATTTTCATTATCTCCTTTTTGCAAATCTACATTATAGGCCTCTTTTTGTTTTTCTCTTTTTATGATGTTTACAGGAATATAAAAAGGATTTCGTATTTTATCATTGGTAACCTCTCCTGCAGGATTATTATTTGCTGTATCTTTTGTCAAGTTTAATGACAACCCTTCCGTTTCTGAAAGAGAAGGTCGTGTAACATCTATTGGATCATGATTCTCTCTGTCCTTAGTAGAGTTTTTAGCGTTGAAAGGAAATAATCGTATTTCATCTACAGTATATGGCTGCTCATCTAGAAATGTAAAATTTGTAATCCGGTAAGCTAACAAATAATCAACCTTTTTACCTTCAGAATCTAATGCATACATTTCTTTACCAATTACACCAAGGTTATATTTTTTAAATTCCCATGAGAGATTTAGATATACCGAAACTTTTTCTTTTAAATTGTTGAAAAATGATTCCTGTACATGAGAATAAATACTCCATAAAAATTTAGTTCCTTTTCCGTCTTTAATGAAAAAAAAGGGGGCTAATATAATAGCTTCTTGCTTTGTTAATTTAGATGCGTCGTAGTGAAGCTCCCCTATCTTTTTCCTAGATCATCACCCAGTCCAGAATAGGTTTTTATATTATCCGTATTGAATCCAGATAATAACTCTCCTGAAAAAGCCTTATTTATTAACTTGTCATTATAAAAAAATAGATACTGCAAAATAGTATAAGGAGAAATAAGAATACATCTACTTTTTTTAAATTTATTTTTACCAAATACTTTTAGATATTTAAAACTATTATCAATTATTTGGCTAGAATTCTTAATAAAATATTCATTCCCAATCAGTGGAAATTTATTTTGAGTCATATAATAAGAATCAGGTATAGTAAAATTATAACTATTATCTTGAGATGTAGGAAGTAATTTTTCTTCTTCAACATCGTATAATGATCCTATTCCATATTCCGATAAGAATGATACTGGAACTTGTTTTACCACCCAATTATTATAATCAATATTGTTGTACCAGGATTCATCAGGCATCAGTTTATTATAAAAATACAAATCAACCTTTCTCTGTTTATCATATTTTATTTTACCAATCCAGAATAAATACCAATATCTCCCTCGCCCTTTAGGAAAATCAATGATATGCTTTTTCTTAGTCATTCGCATTTGCTTTTGTGTTAAGTTATCATTTTTTTTTGGTTTTTATTATTTATAATTAATTTTAACTCTTACTTAGAGAAAGTAGGAAAAGTTTGGGTTAAATAAAGAATATAGTGGCTATATCTAGAATTTAAATCACATAATAGGATAATAATAATATTAAAAGATTAAAAATTATGATTGATGAGATAAGAAAGCAATTGATAGAATTAGCTAGGCTTAAGCAAACTTGGTCATATTCACAATTAAATAATCAGCTGCAACTAAATTTGAATTTTGAATCATCATATGATCGAGATCTAATAGGTAACTGGTTAGGTGAAATCTCCATCTATGAATACCAACGTAATAGACCCCTTTTAAGTTCTTTAATTGTTCATAAATCAAAAAATAGAGAACAAGGTGATGGTTTTTTTAAACTATGTGAAAGTCTTTATCACAGAAACTGGGTGGATTTAAAAGCAGATAAAAATTTTGAAATTGATCGCATTGCCGAATGTTTCTCATACTGGAAAAATAATGAGCATTATAAAAAATTTAAAGACGATTTCTAGAAATATCGCTAAATATTTATAAATTATTTAATGCGTCAACTTTTGACGCCTATGTGGTATACTTTTGTAAAAAGAAAGCAAGGGAAGTAACTAGTTTAAAACAAATTAGGCATACAAATAAATTTTAAAAATAACAATATCGTTAATTTTAAAATTTAACTTTTTAATTACTATATTTGCTAAAATTAACTTAAAAGTTAAATTTTATTTGTAATTTAGTTATCTAATGAGTACCTTTGCAAGAATTAAATCAGTTGCCACCTATAAAAAAGTCGTTTATTACTCGGTTATTTTAACCGATTCAAAGGAAGAAGAGATTCTAGAAGTTGAAACTGAATCATTATTTGAAGACTTTTTAAATAGAAATCAAACTGATAATAGAAAAAAATTAACACACATTCTCGCTTGGATGAAAGAAATAGGAGAGAATAGAGGTGCTCTGATTGATGATTTTAGACATGAAAAAAAGGCTAGTGCATTACCACCAAAAGGAAAAGATAGAAAGCCTGTATTCATGAGTAAGGGGAAGAATGATATAAACGATCTACGACTATATTGTTTTCCTGTGAATGAGCGCGTAGTTTTTTTATTCAATGGCGGAATAAAAACTACCAAAAAAGCTCAGGAATGCCCAAATGTTAGTACTCATTTTGACATTGCTAATAAATTGGTTTCCTGTTTAGATGATCTATTTTTAAGTAAAGAAATATCATGGAACAAAGAGTTTACAGATATTGAATTTGCGGAAGATCTTATTTTTGAAATATGAATACATTGAAAAATAGTAAGACTAACCTAATTGACAATTGGTTACAAGAATTCGGCGATAAAGAGATAGAAAAACTTGTTGCCCGAAATGTTGCAATATCAAATAGAATTATAAAAATTCTAAAAGATAAAAATATGTCTAGGGTTGAATTTGCTGATATTTTAGGTAAAAAACCATCAGAAATATCCAAACTTCTAAGTGGTAGACATAATATTAATATCAAAACAATTGTAAAAATGGAAGTTGCTCTTAAAGAGGATATCCTTTCAATTGTTGATGATAGTTCCAAAGCTAAGACTAAAATTGTATATCTAACTGTTCATAAAAACCCTACAATCACAGATAAGGAATTTAGACCTGTTCAAATTCCCTTAGATGATTCTGAGGATGAAAATTTTTGTGAACTTTGTCAAGATGTTATATAATGAAATTAAAGGAAAAGAAAGTCTTCGATCCTCAAAAAGCAGAATTATATGAAATAAATATTGAAAGTAATGTACAAATTACACATGCTTTTGAATTGGGGAAATGTGAAATGCAAGTTGGCTTTAATACTTCTGTTGAATACAGTGACGAAGCCAATGATCTGAGAATATTATTAGATATAATTTTAGAGAGAAACGATGACAATGATGATTTTGCTGAATTTAACTTTGAATTTTATTATAAAATTCAAGATCTAAAAGATTACCATGAAGTTAAAAAAGAAATTCATATACTGTCAGCTCAAGTCGCAGTTCCTCTTGTAGGAGTTAGCATATCAACTGCTAGGGGAATTATTTTTGAAAGGTTACATAATACATATTGGAAAAATGTTCTTATTCCAATTGTTTCTCCTAAAGTCGTTCTAGAAAATAGTTTAAAAAAACATTAATATAAAAGGGAATCTTATAGATTCCCTTTTTGTTTAAATCACAAAAAAGATGAAAATTAAATAAGCACCATGAGACTACATACTTACCATGAAAACATTGAACATCTAAAAGCTTTTAACGAAGAATATCAATTAATAAATATTTACATCCCTCCTATAGATAATAAAAAGCCTTCAAAAAAAAAAAATATCAGAGAGAATCTGCCGATTCTGTGGTAAAAAATCTGATCAGACCACCTTTAAAAGCAAACCTCACATAATTTCAAGATTATTTGGAAACAATTCTGGAATATCAGATTATGAATGTGATAAATGTAACAACCATTTCTCAGTCTACGAAAGTGATATGGCTAATTTTTTAGGACTAAATAGAAGTATTAATGCTTTAGGAAAACAAACTCCCCCAACATTTAAATCATACGATGGTAACATTGTAGCAAAAAAATCCAACTTTAAAGGTCTTGAAGGCCTTGAAATAGAATCAAATAAACAGGACAAAATTCAAAAAATAGATAATGGAATCATTGAATTTAATATTGTGCATAATCCATATATACCTATTAATATTTTTAAGTGTTTAATGAAGATTGCATTAACTATAATTCCTGACAATGAAGTACCTAAATATAAACTCTGTTTTGATTTTCTCATGAAAAATAAAAATGAGCAATATTTTACACAACATGCAAAACAAATTCATAGAGGCCTATCAGGTTTAAATGTACCAATTCCTTATACTCTACTTTTCAAAAAAAGAAACATCGGGAGCAAATTACCCTCTCATTGGATTAAACTATATTACCAAGACTCATATATCCAATTTTATTTACCTTATTATAAAGATGACAAAGTACTAGTTCAAGGAGAAGAATTGACCTACCCCCTTTGTCCGCCATTAATTTTCACAGACACACAACCAGAAGGAGTGGCAAAGAATTATGAAAGACTAGATTTATCTTCTAATGAAACAACTAAAGGAAAGACTACAAAACTTAATTTAATTTTTGATGAAAATTTAAGAGATAATTGTGACACCTTTGATTCTGATACAATTACGAAGGTATTCCTTACTAGAAACCCCAAACTACTAGATGAAATATAGAAATAATAATCTCAAAAAACGTTCGTTTTATGGAACTAAATGAGAAAGCAAATATCAAAGCTAAATTCAGTACCATTTACCGTTTTATTTAATAGTTTTGTAAATAACCCTTTTTTAAAACTAAATTTATGACAGTAGGCTACGCACGAATCTCGACGCCTGGACAACAGCTCTCAGTCCAAACTGAATTATTAAAAGAAAATGGATGTGAAAGAATATTTACTGATATTGCTAGTGGTGTTCGAGAAGATAGAGAGGGGCTAAATGAAATGTTATCATATTTACGAAAGGGTGATATTATATTGGTTTATAAAACAGACCGAATCTTTCGATCTCTCAAAAACATGATCGAATTAATTGAAAAGTTTAATAAAAAAGGTGTGCTCTTCAAGAGCCTAACTGAACCCGCTTTTGACACCACTTCGGCCAATGGAAAGTTTATCATTCAAATTTTTGGTGCTGTTGCAGAATTTGAAAGAAATCTTATAAGTGAAAGAACCAAATCAGGATTAGAAGGAGCAAGAAAAAGGAAAAAGCTTTTAGGTAGACCCAAGGGGGCTAGCCAAGGAAGTATTGAAAAATATCAATTTGCCAAGCATCTATATGATAGTAAGGGTATTCCTGTTGATAAAGCTTGTAAACAGGCCGGTATTAGTAAAACAACTTTTTATAGAATAGATCGAGAAAAAAATAATTACTAACATAAGAAATTTAAAAATCAATAGACTGAAAATTCTCAATTTAATCGCATATAATTTCTATCAAAAAAAATCACACCCCTACTGCTGTTTAATCATAAAATACTATTATATAATATAATACAAAAGCCCGTTTAACCCAAAAAGTAATTTGGTAGTACTATCTAACACTTATCTGAAACAATACCTCTAATGAAAGGCATTCCCTATCAATGTGGAAAACTTTTGACAATATAAATTTTAAGAATTGAAATTGGTTTTTTACCTTTGATAGAAATAAATAAACCCGAAAGGGCAATCTCGGGTTTATCAATTTTCCATAATGGAATCTTTTTATAGGTTTCTAGAACTCTTAGTAATTCTTATTGAGCTTTTCAAAGCGATTCGACCTCTTTTTAAAAAGAAAAAATAAGAACTGTTCTAGTAAAAATCCTCCTCTTAGTAGGAGGTTTTTTCTTTTTATCAGTTTAAGGTTTCAAATTGAAACATCATTTTGATGTAACAAATATACACAAAATTTGTTTTGTTGTTTTGTTGAGACAAACTTTTTTAGTTCAAAATAACAACCTAATTAATCAATTTTTGCAGTTGGAAATACAAAATCCCTTTATATATAATAATTAGCCATGTATCAAATACACAAAAAAAGTTATCAACTTTCACTATTTGCATAATTAAAAAAAAATCATTATACATTCCTTCAAAAACTATAACACGAAAAGATTAAAAATTCAATATGTAGTATTTTAATTATATGGATTCTTTACCATCTCCATATATATTCTAATTATTCTAAAAAATTGTAGCAAAATATGAAAGTATTTTTTAGTATGAAGACTCAATAAGAGTTTCTAAAATCTTAAAACACCCCTATGTAACATAATTTATTATAAAAAACAAATCAAATATTATTATTAACAGGCTAGAGAATATTTTAAACGGAAGGTGTATATTTGATACTAGAAATTAAGTACTATTAAAATGAAAGATTTAGAGATGGCTATTAATCAATTACGTGATTTATGTTTTAACGAATCATTTAAAAATGGCTGGCATACAGATGCATCAGGAAATCTTTTGAATAAAAATAAAGGAGAAATGATTTCGTTAATACATTCTGAAATTTCGGAAGCCTTAGAAGGTGAAAGAAAAAGTTTAATGGACAACCATTTACCGAACAGACCTATGCCAGAAGTTGAAATGGCTGATGCAATTATTCGCATAATGGATTATTGTGGAAGGTGGGGATATGATATTGGTGGTGCCATAATAGAAAAACTAGAATATAATGCCCAACGACAAGACCATACTAGGGAAGAAAGAATGAAAGAAAACGGGAAAAAATTTTAAATTAGCTACGAATTTTTGTTTAAATTATCTTAAGTGTTAGCAATCGGTTTTTCTTTCTTATCAGAATCTTATATATAGGAATCCACAGGTCCTAAGCCACCCCTAAAATAGGTCAAAACTTAAATTCTATTTCTTTTCCAAGTAAAAATTATATTATCTCTGAAGAATATACTCTAGACTATAAATTCGAAATAAGATTTTCAATTACTATCTACTATTGAGAAGCTTTATAAGAAAAATTCATATTTAAATTAGATTTTACAAAAAAATAAAGTAAATCTAAATTATTAAAAAATTTAAGCTATTATTTAACATATTTTTTTTAATTTTAGTAAAATTAGAATTAAAAACTTTATTTTAAATTTGGCGTGAGAATTACTTTTGATAATGATTTGGTAAGAGGCGTTTGTGAAGATTATGAACTCGCGTATGAACAATATGGAGCTGAAAAAGCTCCTATATTATTAGACAGATTTTCAGATTTAGAAGCAGCCTCATGTATTGAGGATATTAAAATCGGTAGATTTGTTATAAATACGGTAACAGATAAACAAGTAGTCATTACTTATTATTTTACACATGGAGATGATCAATTTATGACATTTGAAATTCCTCAAAATAATAAACTTTTAATTGACTACCATACTTATAAAAAAGTATCTAGAGTAAAACTAATAAATATAAATTTATGACCTTTAATCCTAATTGGGTTTCAAGCCCATACAGCACAATAAAAGATATTATCACATATAATAATATGGATAAAGATCTGCTGGATGAGACATTGAAAAAGGATAAGATTCAGCTAGATGACTTGTTAAATGGAAAGATTTATATAGATGAAAAAATAGCTTATATATTATCTCTGCTATTTAATAACTCTCAATCTTTTTGGATTAATAAACAATTGATTTATGATGAAAGAGTTAAAAATTTAGATTCAATTGAAAAGGAAGATTGGATTAACAGTTTACCCATTCAAGAATTAATGCAAGAAGGGTTTATTGATTCAAAAACTAATTTATATGAAAAATGTCTAAAGTTTTTTGATGTTGAGAATATATTTGATTGGAAAATAAAGTACTTAAAAAATAGTAACTTATCTTTTAGGAAGTCTGAAGGGTTTGATTCTAAAAAGGGTTCTGTGATTTCTTGGCTTCGAATGGGAGAATTACATATAGAAAATATAAAATACCCTCCATATAGTAGAGAAGAGTTTGAAAGTAAATTACAAAATGAAATTAAAAATTTAACTAGAAAAAATTCACCAAAAATATTTATCCCTAAATTAGTAGAAATCTGCCATGATTGTGGTGTTAAGCTATCTATACAAAAAGCCCCTAAAAATTGTAAGGTATATGGTGTTACTAAATTTTCATCGGAAGGTAACCCTATAATGATATTAAGTTTTAGGTATTTATCAGATGATCAATTTTGGTTTACATTTTTTCATGAAGCGGGTCATATTATTTTGCATGAGAAAA
Source organism: Chryseobacterium indologenes (assembly GCA_016025055.1). Lineage (NCBI taxonomy): Bacteria > Pseudomonadati > Bacteroidota > Flavobacteriia > Flavobacteriales > Weeksellaceae > Chryseobacterium > Chryseobacterium indologenes. The sequence continues at coordinate 1,753,875 of CP065590.1, read as the reverse complement.
AGTTTTTAAACTTTGAAGATGATAATATTACTGAAATAAATGAAAAATTTTTACTTCAAGAGCAAGAAGCTAATTTATTTGCTGAGGAAGTTTTAATTCCCTACCCCTTAAAAGATAAACTCTCTTCTTTAAATAGCAATCAAAGGAGGCTATTAGCTTTTGCCATGGAAGCAAATGTTTCTCCAGGTATAGTTGTTGGACAGCTACAAAATAAAAAATACATAAAACCTTCCTACATGAATGGTTATAAAAGATGGTTCTCTCGAGAAGAAATTAATACTTCATTTAAAAGTGCTATCACTTCACTAGCCTCTAAATAATTTATACATCATAGGAGATTTTTGCCAATTACAAACACAATCCTCCAAAATCTGCATAATAAAAGGGTAATCATCAAAAGCAGCATTGCCAATATCTTTCAGAAAATCATTTAACTCTCTAGTTTTAGCAGGAGAGTCAAACAATAATTTTGTTCCAGCTATAGGTCCACCATTACCTAAATATGGATTATTTGGTTCGATTTCTAAAATTCCAACTTTCCCCACCATGCATAAAAAATCGAAGACAGCAAGTCTACCAAATCCTCTAATAGAGTTGAAATATTTATATAAGTAATCAAAAAATGCGTTTTTGTCTGCCTTTATAGTAGCAGGAATAGTAGAAATAAATGCGCCAAAATCATTATTAACGAGTTCAAAAAAAGACATAAAAGTTTGATATGTTCCACTATGAGTATTTATTTTTAACGATTGATACTTGCGGTGATTCCCAAAATTTCCTCTTCTTTTAATATCAGTAATATTATCTCCTAACCAAGTCCTAAAGGCCACTGGATTATTTGTTATTTGATCCCAACTCCATACAACAGGATCTCCCAATTTTCCATAAACAGCTTTAATCAATTCATAATTAGATTTAATATTTTTCCCAAAGTGTACATACAAAAAAATATTCCAAACCGCTTCATTAATATTTCCTTCATTTAAATATAATATAGAAGCCCTGATTGGATCATATAAATCAGAATTTGGATTTTTTCTTTCATCATTTAACACTCTAGTTTTTAGTTTTTCTATAAATTTGATCCTTTTATGACTGTCTATAAACTGTCTTATAAAACTATCTTCAACAGCAGCATTACGAAGCCCTGGGAGATCAACACTCTCCCGATATAGGTCTAATCTAGTTTTGATATCTGTATAAATCTCTTGATTCTTCATAAAAATTATTTATTTCTTTTTGCAACCATTCTTTTATTGAAATCACAATATCCTTGCTAACTCCAAAAGAACTTTGAATATTATGATTAAAACCTAAAATCAATATTTTTTTATCTCCTTTTATTAGGGTAGCTTTATAACTATTTCCTTTGACCGTTGTTCTTTTTGTTAAAATATCCCATTCCGAAATATGCTTTTTAAAAAGTTCTTGTTTAAAAACTTTTTGAAAATTATCTACAACACTTTGACCATTTAAAATACAAATCTCAATATTTGATTCAGTAATTAGATATTTTAAATAATTACCAAATTCTGCAATCAAAAAATCTCTTTCAACCAAAGAAAGATTACCCCATTTATCTTTTGTAGCAACAGGAATAATATCCAAATGAACAGTGTTATTATATGGGAAATAATATGAAAACTCTACATCCGAAAATAGAACATCTAACCTATTAAACCAATTTTTATAGGGATTACGATTAAAATAATAATCAAAGCTTGTTTGAATTTCTAGAATTTCACTATGAGACACTTCTGACCAAGAATTTATCTTTAAATCATCTTTATTGACAAATCTATTATATGAATATCCGTTAGAATCATAGTATTCTTTATCACTTGGGTTTAATCCTATTGTAGCAATTCTAGAGTTCATTATATTTCCAAAATATAAGATTGGAACATAATCTTTTATTATTAGCTCCGATGATGAATCCTCAACTGTTTCTAGAAGTTCTTTTATCTTATCAAACATTAAACTTTTCTTTTATATATATCTTATAATTTTCGTTACTTATTAAATGTAATAAATTTTTGACTTTATCTTGAAATGCTTTTTTCTTATTAGTTTTTCTAAGGGAGAATATCAGTAATATATAAAGTAAATCTTTCCAGTATGGATTTAATCCACTTTCTTCAATATCAAATTCCTGCAAATTTCTTATTTTATTTTCATACTCTAAAACTGTTTTCATCGTGAGTAGAGAAGTGTCATTAGGCATCGGCTCCATTTGAGTTTTTGAAGTTTGTAATCCTTCACTTAAATACAGATCAACGTCTTTATCGTCTGCCATATAATAATGGCAACTACTTATGAAATGATTATAAGAGCCGATTTCTTTCTTTAGTTCCTTTGCTATAATCTCCTGAAGCATTGTAAAGCAAAAGATATCATGAGGTAACCCAACAAAAACATCATTTGATCGCATTGTCACAAATAATATAAGTTTATTATCTCTGATAAAAAATTGCAATGTACATGTACATGGAATATCTAAATTATCTTTATCAAGTAAATCATTTTTATCAAAGATTTGAATTACTGCCTGTCTTGTATTTTCTTTTCTTTTAAGCAACTCAACAACAGTATCTATTTGAGTAGAAACAGAATCCACCTTACTAAAAAGTCTCGCTCCATAGGCCCCATTTAAAATTTTACCATCATTAGAGAAATCAACATATTTTTTAATATAGTACATTATAAAATCCAGATTATTAGATCCAGACATATACCATAAAAATTCTCCTATCGGACTTACAAATACGCTTTTTGCAAAGGATGTACTAATCCTATTTAGGGGATTTGTTAATTTTATATAGACACCTAATATTTCTTTATTCTGACCTTTGCTATTTTTTTGATTAATTCCTTGTTCCCTTATTTTATTAAGTAAATCATGAATAATATCATCTAATGATTGTTTTTCGATATACATAATTTTCATTCTTGTACAATAATTTTGCACAATTTTTTGGTTATTATTTTTTTGTTTAAAATACAAAAAAAAGATTTGCCGAATTACGGGAACCCTTTTTTATATAAATTAAAAATTATTATGTGAAAAAACTTTTGTATAAATTAAATATTAATTCGCATCAACTTCTATTATTTTTGCACTAACTCTTGTTTTTTTGCATTTCCTTTTGGAATTGACACATCCACCAACCAGTGCGACATCAGAAATCGTATGATGAGGTGATCTAAAGGGACGAACGGTCATCAAAGAAGATTCTGTTCCTATTTTTCCTGCCACAGAATGGATCTTTGTGGTCTCCAGCGCTTCTTTCAAAGTCAGTGGAGGCAAAATACCGGGAACTCTTTTGGCGAGCATTGTTTTTCCACTTCCGGGAGGGCCGATCAAAATGATATTGTGACCGCCTGCTGCGGCTACCTCCATTGCCCTTTTGGCTGCTTCCTGCCCCTTCACTTCTGAAAAATCAAACGGAAAATCATTAATTCTTTCATGAAATTCCTTTTGAGTATCCAATATAATTTTATCAATAGCCTTTCCTTCATTAAAAAATTCAATAACCTGTTTAATATTTTCAACTCCGTATACGTCCAGATCACTGACAATAGCAGCTTCTCTGGCATTTTGAATGGGAAGTATTATTCCTCTGAACCCTTCTTCCTTTGCCTGTATTGCAATGGGCAGAACTCCTTTGATAGGCTGCAGGCTTCCGTCCAGCGAAAGCTCTCCCATAATGATATAATTCTGAATTTCATCCGCTAAGATCTGATCTGAAGCTGCTAAAATTCCAATAGCAATACTCAAATCATAGGCAGACCCTTCTTTTCTGAGATCTGCAGGCGCCATATTAATGGTAATTTTCTTTCCGGGAATTTTGTAGCCGACATTTTTCAGTGCGGCAGAAATCCTGTAGCTGCTTTCCTTGATGGCATTATCAGGTAATCCTACCAGATGATACCCTACTCCTCCGGTATCTACATTAACCTCAATTGTTATCGTTTGTGCAGCCACTCCGTGAATGGCGCTTCCGTAAATTTTGATCAGCATGGGTGTGTTTTTGAAAGTAAATGTAATTAATATAATATTTTACAAACATTTGATTTACATTAACTTTATTCTAAAAAACAAGTCATATTTTAAATTATATCAGCAAAATTAGTATACGATTCAATCAGAGATCATTTAGATAAAAGTGATTCTCCTTCGTTTTTGATCTAAATCAAAGTTTCGCTTTTTTTCACTCCATAATTTTGCCGCATTAATAAAATAGCATGGCAGAACTTGAAAAAATAATATGGATTTCCATTATACTGATTGTTATCATTTCAGTAAAAGAGAAGCTCAGGCTCGCATTACCAATTTTGCTTTTGGTAACCGGACTTATCTTAAGTCTTACAAGGCTGGTTCCTTCAATTGATATGAGCCCGGAAATGATTTTTTATGTGGTTTTACCACCCATTTTATTTGATGCTGCCTGGAATACATCTATCCCTGAATTCAAAAAAGAGCTTTCAAAGATATCCCTTCTAGCAGTGGGGCTGGTATTTTTGACTACAACCATTATTGCATGTATTGCACACAGCATGATCCCAGGATTTTCATGGCCTTTGGCATTTATATTAGGGGCCATTATCTCACCTCCGGATGCTGTAGCGGCAACCAGTATTACCAAAGGACTTCCGCTTCCTAAAAAACTGGTTACCATTCTGGAAGGAGAAAGTCTTTTAAATGATGCATCTGCCCTTATAGCTTACAAATGTGCACTGATTGCAATCGTTAGCGACGTTTTCTCCTTTTCAAAAGCAGGATTTCAATTCATCACCATCAGTACAGGCGGAATTATCATTGGGCTGATTGTCGGCTATACTTTTCTTAAATTACATAAATTCCTGTACGGAAACAGTAATGTAGAAACTTTCGTTATGGTCCTATTACCATTTGCAACCTATAGTATGGCAGAACATCTTGAATGCTCCGGTGTCCTGGCAGTTGTCATATTGGGGATGTTTCTTTCATGGAATTCGTTTTCTCTCTTCAGCTCCAACAGCAGAATACAAATGAGTCATTTCTGGGACGTTATTGTGTTTGTCCTGAACGGGTTGGTATTTCTGATTCTCGGAATGCAACTTCCTCAGATAATTACAGATATTCCCTACGAGGATCTGCCTGTTCTAATTCTTTATGGTCTACTTATTTTCGGCGTTTTAATTGTTATCAGACTCTTTGTCATTTTTACTTTTCCACTGTTCTCTTCTCAGCAATCAGAAAAAGGTACAGGATTCTTTTCACAGGCAAAAAAGAATATATCATCTTATCCTGGTCCGGAATGAGAGGAGTGGTATCGCTGGCCGCAGCCCTGGCAATGCCATTGTATGATAATAATGGGGTTCCGGTACCTCAACGAAGTACAATTCTCTTCATCACTTTTGTGGTCATTATTTTTACTTTACTGATTCAGGGTTTGACATTACCTAAACTGATCCAGTTAATCAGGCCTGCCGAACAGGCTGAAAAAACAGAAAAAGAACTGAATGTATTACTGATCAACCAATCTCTCTCATTCCTGGAGAATATGAATTATAAGAATTCAATGACGGAGAATATTGTGGCAGGAATGATTAAAAAACTTACAAAAGAAGAACTTCAGCTTTCCCACAAAACAATAGCGCCCGCGAGAGACAGGATCGAATGGAGAAAAACGTATTTCAAAATTGAACTTGAACTCATCGATTTCCAGCGTACCGAGCTTATCAAAAACTATTATAAAGGAGAATATTCTCTTGAAATCATCCGTAAAAAGGAATGGGAACTTGATTTTTGGGCTACTACCGTCTATCATGAAATTGAAACATTGGAATAAAAAATTAAGATTTACATTGCTTTTTTGACCTAGGTCAAAGTTTTACATAGCTAACATGCCCAACTTTGCTTCATCAAAAATCAATAATCTTTTCTATCAGAAATGACCATGCCTGTAAAGTAATTGTTGTCTGCAGAAAACCTGATTTCCAGTAGAGCAATTGAATTTGAACTTTTATCTTAAAATGCAATTAAAAATGAACTCAACCGAAACGAAAAAAATCCGTTCTGTCTTTAGCGTTAAACGCAAGGAATATATTACGCCACATTTCATCCGTATTATATTTGATATCAAGGATTACCAGGCAGAATTATTATCCCATGTAAAATCAGGGTCCAACAATAAAATATTCATCCCCACATCAGATCCTGATTCACAAGACATTGTGAGAACTTACACCAACAGAAAAATAGATCTGGAAAACAAAGAACTGAGCATTGATTTCGTTGCACACGGAGACAGTGGTCCGGCATCAGCATGGGCGTTAAGAGCACAGGAAGGTGATTTTTTAGGAATAGGCATGAAAGAAAGTACCAAGCCTTTAGTTCCTGAAGCAGAATCGTATCTTTTTGTAGGTGACGCTACTGCCCTACCGGTAATTAATGCTATTGCAGAACAACTTCCTGCAGGGGTGAATGTGAAAATGCTTCTGGAAACTTTCGGAAAAGAAGATGAAATTATTTCCTGCTCTGCAGCCAATGTAGATCTTGAATGGCTGTATAATCAGACGCCTGAAAAAGGAAGCCTGCTTGCAGAAAAAGCCAGAGAATTCAAATTTTCCGAAAAGGAACAAAAAAAATTTATCTACGTGGCGGCAGAATATGCCACTGTAAAAAGCCTCAGAGATTATTTCAAAGCCGATCCCTCTTTTGATCCCCGTTCTCTGTATGCTGTTTCCTATTGGAAAGCAGGAATGTCTGAAGACCAGGCCGGACCTCATCAAAAATAGCTTTTTAAAAGGGTCATCCTGCTGCGAAAAGACGCAGGAGTATATTCCGGGCTTTATAGCTAAAGGGATTTCTCATTCAGATGCTACTGGAATGGCATTACATGCTATTGACGGGATGATTAATAAGCAATCCGTGCTGATGGCCGGATCCGGCTTTCTTTGATAAAAAAAACCGGTACAAATGAATTTGTACCGATCTAACCATTATTGAAACTAACGAAAAGATTATTTAATCTTTATTTTTTTATGAATTTATTTTTGTACACATTTTTTCCGTCTGCGCTCTTAGAAACAATAATATAGCTTCCCGGCAACAGATGGCTTACATCAATAGCCTGATTGTATCGATGATCTTTTCTTTGTAAAATAAGCTTTCCTGTCATATCAATAATTGAAACTTCTTTATATGCTTTATCGGATTCTTTTCCGATGTACAGGAATTGTGCAGTTGGATTAGGATATATTTTCAGCTGATTGTCCTGAGATTTTGTTTCACCGGTTCCCATATTTTTACAAAAAGAAAACTCACCAAAGTTTAATTTTACAAACGAATTGGTTCCCAGGAATTTGCATTGGTCAGGACAATATTCTGTACAGGCATAAAACCCATATTGTCCGGATTCTGTAGCTGAGAAAGAATCTCCTGTCGCTCCGCTGATTATACATGGATCTCCCGGTACTGGTGGAATGTTGCTCGGAAAACATTTATACCAGGTATGCACACCATATACAGCGGCAAAGACGTCATCGAATTTCACCGAGGCTCCGTCACATACATTGATTTCCCCCGCTCCAAGATCTTCATAGGTTCCCGGAGTAAGAGTGGTCATCATTGCAGGAAGTCCATATACAAAGCCGTCAGCCATGATCGCAGGACTTTCTGCAGTACAGTCACCTTGTGAGACTACTACTTTAAAGTAATACAGCTGATCGTTTCCGCTGATCGTTAATTGTTGGGAAGTCGCTCCCGGAATCGCAACCCAAGGATTGTTATTGGGTGTTTGCCAGGTCCATTCCTGCTTATACCACTGGTAGGTACCGAATGTTTGGGTAGAAAGTACTTCATCTTCCGATTCACAGAATAAAATTTTCCCCGGAGATTTTACCCCAAGCCTTGGGCTGGTAATGGTTGGGTTACATTGTGCCTTCATATTCAGGATGCTGAATAGCAGAAACACAAAAAAAATTAATTTTGTTTTCATAGTAATATTAATGTTGATGTTAAGTTTTATATTCAATCAAGCAACAGCCTGAGTCCGAATTTCATATTGAACTGCAGGGGTTTTTCCTTGTAAATGGTATTAGGGGCGGTTTCATCTTTGAAATGATATCCTATTCCCGGCTCTGCGTAGACACCCAGTTTATCAATGATCTTCAGCTGAAGTCCTACAGCAGTATTGACGGAAAACTGAAAGGGTTTATGGCTTAAGTTTTCCTTTGATGTTTCTTTAACCTCATCATCTACCACATAAGTTGTGGTGATATTTCCTGCAATTGGTTTTTCTACCAGTGCTCCTCCTGTAACATATCCTGTAAATCTCCCCTTACGGATTACATTATAATTGACCTGAATCGGAACTCCCAGATAATGAACCGACTGATCTCCTTTTATATAATTGTTATCAGTTCCAGAGTGAAGTTCGGAAGATAGTTTTGTATAATTCAATCCTGTGCCTATCCCCCATTTTTTTCCCAGGTTATAGTAGAGAGACAACCCGAAGGTCACCGGTACTTTATGCCTGATTCTCGCTTCTACCGGCTGGCTCTGATTGGCCAGTAATATGGCCGTTAAAGGGTTATCATCATACACTGATGCACTCCAGACCTGCTCAATATTCATAGGTTTTCCGCTGATGGAAGCATAGCCCGGGAACTGTTGTTCTGCAGCACCGGTTGAGGCATTGCCTGTGAGCATACTCAGCATCCACGACTTATCTTTATGAGATTTTACCGTTTTATTTTTGGAGAGGTCAGCATATTTTTCAACCGGTCTTTCCTCTTTAAATACAACTTCATCTGTTTTCTGTTCCCGGGTGGGTTCAACGATCTTCTCATTCAATTTAGGGACGTTCACAGCAATCTGAGCTTCTTTTTGCTCTGTTTCCTGAGTATTGGCAGTTTTCGCCATTTCAGGAAGATGAGGTATCAAATCGGACTTTTCTGCTCCGGAATTGACGAAATTTCTGCTTTTTATCATTTTCTCAGGAACGATGGCATTTAACACATTCTGAGCTAATGAAATTCCCGTTTCCTGTTGGGTGTATCCTTCTGAAATGGTGTTGTTTTCTATTTTTCCTGAGGTAAGATCTTGTCCTGACTGTTTTTTTAAATCTGACTTTTTCTGCGAAAACTTCTCCTTAGTCTCATGATCTGACCCACCGATTTTTAACATCAAAAAAAGCAACGCAATCGCTGCAGCAACACCTCCGATGCGATAGAATAAAGACCTTCCCGCACCATTCGTCCTAACGTCTCCTTTTGGCTCAACAGCATTAGCCTCAGGAGCGAATCCGGCGATTTCATCCTTCTCTTCTTTTCCGGAGAATAATTCATCGCTGATTTCATCCCACAACCCGTCAGGAACATCCTCTTCATGGTCGTTCATTCTGCTTCGCAGGTTATTTAACCATTCATTACTCATATTGTGCTTTTTTTGACGTTTTAAAATCTTTTATTTTCTGAATAAGCAGGCCTTTTGCACGGTGAAACTGCGATGCGGAAGAATTTTCGGCAATTCCCAAAAGCACAGCAATTTCTTTATGGCTCTTTTTCTCAAATACAAACAGGTTAAAAACAGTCCGGTATCCTTCCGGAAGTTTCCTGATCATTTCCATGATATTTTCGCGTGGAATCTCCTCAAAATCAGGTTCTTCTTCATTGGGAATATCAGGAAGGTCATTGATCTCTATATGGGAACTGAAGCTTCCTTTCTGCTTGATGTGTTTCAAAGCTTCATTGACCGTAATCCGTGTCATCCACGCTTTTAAAGATCCGGCTCCCCTGTACTCAAATGATTCAATGGAGCGGAACATTTTAATAAAACTATTCTGAAGGATATCATGGGCATCCTCTTTCTCAGCTACGTAACGGGAACAAACATAGGCCAGATTTCCGGAATAGGCTCCGAAAAGCTCTTTCCAGGCAGCTTCCTTCTTTTGCAAAAGATGTTGCACTAAAATCTGTTCCTTCGTTTCTTCCATATATCGTGAAGCCCTGTCTGGTTGAATATCTTTAAATTTTAGCAAAAATAGATTGCATCTTATAAAAGCGCAATCCATTTTTGGAAATATCTATAATTAGTTTTTTATGCAGAACGGAAAATTATAATTAATAGCCTCATAAGGTGTAAGGTCTGTTCCATCTACAGTAATTTTTTCTGCAACTATAGCGTATCTCAGGGATTGATCCATTCCTACAAAAAAGCCTTTCTGCTTAGCAACCAATGTCACCTTTGTATTTTTATTTGCTCCATCTACAGGAATCTTAAGCTCAAGTACTTTAGGAGTAAATACCAATTCCAATACATTGCTGGCCGTATTTATTGTAGCTTTATAATTAAGGTCATACTTTACTTTTCCCATTGTCTTCAAAGCTGTTTCTGCCTTTGCCGGATCTTTTATAACGTTTTTTACAATTTCACCGATCGGAAATTCTGCAAACGTAATCGTATCTTTTTTGCTGTGAAAGCCTGTATTTTTTCTGTTTTCACACTTCCCTGTACGGTAATAAGCTTTCCTTTATAATTTCCTTTAATATCTTCCATTTTTACCGGCGGAATATCCGGACCGTTATCGTTGTTACATGCTGATAAGGTAAAACCTGTCAATACGATTAAAAACACCATTAAAAATTGAGGTACTGTAAATTTCTTCATTACATTATTTTTTTCATTAAACATTAAAATATTTTCGAGTACTCAATTATATAAACCCCCATTTTTGAAAATCTTGCATGAAAATTTTTAAAAAAATTGTTTTTTTTCACAACGGCTTGATTGTAAGCAAAAAAGAAACTATATTCATCATTCAATTTGTAGGAAAATGCGTCATCAAAAATCACAATATGAAAAATACTATTCAAATTATTCATCATGATAAGGGCGAAACACTAGGTATTGCCGGAGGTAATTACCGCATCATTGTTTCCGGAGATCAGAATAATGATGCATACGCAGTTATTGAGATGCTTGTTCCTCCGGGCGGGGGCCCGCTTCCACATTCCCATCCTGATATTCAGGAAATGTTCTTTTTGGCGGAAGGAGAACTGGAATTTACAACCGAGACCGGAAAATCAATTGTTAAAAAGGGAGAATTTGTTAATATTCCCTTCAATGGAGGAATCCACTGTTTTAAAAATATTTCAGATCAATTTGCCCGTATGCTTTGTACTGTTGTTCCCGCAGGTTTGGAACAGGTATTCAGAGAAGTGGGTATGCCTGTAAAGCCTGGTGAATTTTTACCAGCTACACCGCCCACTCCTGAAAGAATTGCTTTTCTAAAAACTATTGATAACAAATATGGTTTGGCGACCTACCCACCGGATTATTTGGATTAGATCGCAGTTTAAAACTATTTGAATGAAAAAGGAAGCTATTTCCAGCTTCCTTCTCTTTGTTACCATTTACATTTTTATTGTACACCGCCGCCTAGTGCTCTGTACAAGTCAACCTCTGCATTTAATCTTTCAAGGGTAACGTTGATTGATTCAAGATCGTTCTGCAGTTTATTATTCTGAGCTGTAATTACCTCTAAATAAGTGGCCATCCCGCTTTTATAAAGTTTTAATGCATCATTGATGCCTTTATCCAAAATGGCTGTTCTCTGGTCTAAAAGCTGCAGTCTTTCGGAAGAACCTTTAGATTTTGCCATGGCATCAGACACTTCTGCTACCGCTGTCATCACTGCCTGTTTAAAATTTATTGCCGCTTTTTCCTGCTCTATTAATGCCGTTTCATACGCTGTTTTCAATTGTTTTTTCTGAAAAATCGGAGCGGCAAGATTGGCGGCAATTGCCTTGGTAATTGAACCCGGGATATCAAACCAACTGTTAAACTTATTAGAGTTAACTCCAATCTGCGGACTCAGGCTGATGCTTGGGTACATGGCAGCTTTTGCCAGTCCCGTTTTTGCATTCAGGCTGATCACATTGAATTCTGCTACCTTAAGATCCGGTCTTCGGCTCAACAGCTGTGCGGGCAGACCTTCTGATAAAGTGTTTCCGGGAATCATATTTTTCAGATGCCCTTCTCTTTCAATTTTAGAAGGATATTCTCCACACAGAATGCTCAATGCATTTTCCTGGATAGAAATATTCTGCTTTGCCAAAGGAATCAATAGCTCTGCTGTTTTTTTCTGAGCCTCCGATTGCTGAACTGCCAGTGAGTTGATCTGTCCTGCAGTAAACTGAAGGTTCATCATTTTAAGTGTATTATCACTCAGCTCAATATTTTGTTCAGCTATTTTCATCTGTTCATCAAGGCTGATCAGGTTGTAGTAAGCCTGGGCTACCTGAACGACAATACGGCTTTTGATTGCATTTAAATTTTCTTTCTGGGCGAAATATTCTGCAGCAGCTGATTCTTTCTGCATTTTGGCTTTTCCCCAAATATCAACTTCCCATGACAGTCTCAGAGTTGCATTAAAATCGTCTATATATTTCGTTCCTAAAAACTGTTCGTTAAGGGATCCGTTAAGACTGTTCTTAGAGGCCCAGCTTCTGTTGGCTCCTGCGCTGAAATCTAAAGTGGGCATCAGGGATAGCTTGGCTTGTTTATAGATCAGATCCAGCTGTTCTATATTCTTCAGGGCCACGTTCACTTCGTTATTTCTGGTTAACGCTTTATCAATTAATCCTACCAGTTTAGGATCTTTGAAGAAGGTTTTCCATGGAAGGACTACGGTATCTCCTGTTACCTGCACAGATTCTTTATATGTTTCCGGAACCTGAAGATCTGTTCTTGTATATTTTTTTCCTACGGCACAAGACACCAGTAATGATGCCATTGCGCCTGAAATAAGGAAATTCTTTATATTAAATATTCTCATTTGTCAATTGATTTTGGGTTACAGGATACTTCTTTTTGGATGAAAATTTCTCATCCAGATATTGGAAGAACATGTATAATACAGGGATTACAAATACTCCCAGAATTACTCCACTCAACATCCCGATCGCAGCACTTACACTGATGGACTTGTTTCCTGAGGCCATCCCTCCTGTTGAGATCATCAAAGGAATCATTCCTACAATGAATGCCAGTGAGGTCATGATAATAGGACGTAACCTTGCTTTTGCCCCTTCCAGTGCAGAATCAAGAATCGAAAGACCTGCTTTTCTACGCTGTACGGCAAATTCTACAATAAGAATGGCATTTTTCGCCAGCAATCCGATCAACATAATCAATCCTACCTGTACATAAATGTTGTTATCAAACCCAATCGCCTTGATTCCTAAGAATGCTCCTAACACTCCGGTAGGAATTGAAAGCATTACTGCTAAAGGAAGAATATAACTTTCATATTGTGCTGACAGAAGCAGGTATACGAAAAGCAAACACAACCCAAGGATGACAACGGTTTGATTTCCTGCTGATTTTTCTTCCAAACTTAAACCTGTCCATTCATAGCTGTAATCGGAAGGCAGTTTACTAAGCGTCTGCTCCATTTTATCCATCAGGGCTCCGTTACTTACTCCCGGTTTCGGCACTACATTGATATTTAAAGAGTTATACAAATTATATCGCTGGACAGATTCAGGACCGTAAACTTTTTTCAATGTGACCAGTGTATTCACCGGAACCATTTCCCCTTTATCATTCTTCACAAAAATATCGTTGAAGGCCTGCTCATCCATTCTGAAAACTCCGTCTGCCTTGATATTTACTCTGTAGAATTTTCCGAATCTGGAGAAGTTCTGAGACTGGTCTCCGGAGAAATACGTCTGCACTGTTCCTAAAAGTTGAGAAATACTTACTCCCAGCTGCTTCGCCTTATCTTCATTTACTTCAAGTTCAAGCTGAGGATAATCTGCCCTGAACATGGTATATGCATACGCCACTTCAGGAACCTGCATCAGTTGTCCGATCAGGTCATCGGCTTTTGCTTTAAGGGACTGCGGATCTCTACTCATACGGTCCTGTAACACGATCTCTGAGCCACTGGTAACCCCATATCCTTCTACCGGAGGCATTCTGAAGCTTATCACACTTCCTTCTTTAATTTCAGCCAGTTTTCCATTCACAATATTCATGATCTCATCGATATCCTGAACGGCTCCTCTTTCTTTTTTAGGTTTCAGCTTCACAAATCCCATTGCATATGCTGGTCCGGCACTGTTACTTAACAGGTTAAATCCTGTAATGGATGTATTTTCCTGAACGGCATCTACTCCTTTTAAAATTGTATTGATTTTATTCGAAACCTCTGTGGTTTTTGTCAATCCTGTTCCCGGCGGCATGCTTAATGAGTAAATAAAGAATCCGTCATCTTCCATAGGGACAAAACTCTTTGGGGTACTTGTCATTAACCAGGCGGATAATCCGATGATTCCGGCTATTAATCCGGCTGCAATCCACTTACGACCGATCAGGAACTTCACTCCTTTTGCATAACGGTTTGTCATATTATTAAACCCTGCGTTAAATGCTACTGCGAATCTCTGTCCGAAACCTTTTGGCTTGCCTCCTTCTTCTGCATGGTGGTTTTTCAAAAATACCGCACATAAAGCCGGCGTCAGTGTTAATGCATTAACTGCTGAAATGATAATTGCAATGGCTAATGTATAGGCAAACTGCTTATAGAATAATCCTGCAGATCCAGACATAAACCCGATAGGAATAAATACCGCAGACATTACAAGGGTAATAGAGATAACAGCCCCTGTAATTTCTCCCATCGCTTTATGGGTGGCGTCTCTTCCCGAAAGGTCTGTACCTTCCATATTACTGTGAACTGCTTCCACTACTACAATGGCATCATCGACGACAATACCGATCGCCAGTACAAGGGCGAAAAGCGTCAGCACGTTGATGGTAAATCCTAATACCAGAAGGAAGAAGAAGGTACCGATAATTGCTACGGGAACTGCAATGGCAGGAATAATCGTCGACCTGAAATCCTGTAAGAATATGAATACCACAATAAATACCAGGATAAATGCCTCAATCAGCGTTGATTTTACCTGACCTGTCGCTTCGTCCAGTCTTTCTTTGGTACTCATTACCTTGGTATATTTGATACCTGGAGGGAATGATTTTGACAACTGATCGATGGCTTTGTTTACTCCTATTTCAATTTCATTCGCATTTGATCCTGTAGTCTGCATAATTGCTACAGTAACGGCGTTCTTCCCATTGGAAAGGTTGTCACCGGTATTGTTGATAGATCCGAATTCTACACGGGCTACATCTTTAAGCCTGATCACTTTGGTCCCGTCATTTTTGACGATCATATTTTCATACTGTTCCGGAGTATTCTTTTTTCCTTTGTATCGGATTACATATTCCAGCGCCGCATTGGATTCTTCTCCCAGTTTCCCCGGGGCAGATTCCAAGCTGTGATCTGCAATTGCATTGGAAACATCAGCTGGAACCAATCCGTATGAAGACATTTTCTGGGGATTCAGCCAGATTCTCATGGAATAATCTTTGATCCCGAAAATCTGGGCCTGCCCTACCCCTTTTACCCTTTTAACTTGAGGAATAAGGTTGATATTGGCATAGTTCTGAAGGAATGTTTCGTCATATTGCTTATTATCTTCCGTATAGATATTGAAGATCAATACCATACTGTTTTGCTGTTTGGAGGTTGTCAGTCCCATTCTTATTACTTCCTGGGGAAGTATGGGAGTCGCCTGCTGTACTCTGTTCTGTACGTTTACTGCAGCCTGATCGGCATTTACCCCCTGTTTGAATATAACAGAAATGGTAAATGTTCCGTCGTTACTCGCTGTGGACTTCATGTAGCTCATGTCCTCCACTCCGTTAATCTGTTCTTCCAGCGGAGTTACTACCGAACGGATCACCGTTTCACTATTTCCTCCCGGATAAGATCCTGAGACGGTAATTGTAGGTGGTGAAATATCCGGGAACCTCGTCACAGCAAGCTGGTTGAGTCCTATGATCCCTAAAATAACAATGATAAGGGATATCACCGTCGCCAGTACAGGACGGTCAATTATCTTTTTTAACATTTTCGAATGATCTAAGAATGATTATAAAAATTATTTTGAAGGCATCACTTTTGCCACTACCTGAGCTCCGTCAGTAAGAGCATCGATCCTGTTGATGGCAATTTTATCTCCTGCATTCACTCCTTCTCTGATAAAGTAATCCTGGGAAGTACTTCCGGACACCTTGATCTGGGTCATCTTCACCTTATCTTTGCCTTCCAGTTTATAGACAAAGAATTTATCCTGAATATCTTTCACAGAAGTTTTAGGAAGTTTAACCACTCCGTCCAATGCATTGTGTATCATCACCCTTCCTGTTCCTCCAGACCTTAACAATTTATCAGGGTTCTGGAAAACAGCTTTCATCTGGATACTTCCGGTGGTTCTGTCGAAGTTTCCGCTGGCACTTTCCAGTTTTCCGGGTAATCCGTATTTGGAGCCGTCTGCCAGAATTAATTCGACATTTTCTGTCTTATTTCCTGCGGTTGCAGCTCTGCTGTGTGCTATAAAATCAGCTTCATTCATTGAGAAATATACATTGACTGTGTTGATGTTTGAAAGCGTCGTGAGCGGTGTTGCATCAGAAGGACTGATCAGGTTACCTACTCTGTTCGGAATTCTTCCGATATATCCGCTCACAGGAGCTTTGATATAGGTAAAGTTGGCATTGATCTTTGAAGAGCCTAATGAAGATTGAGCCTGTGCTACTTGCGCTGCTGCTGCTTTAAAATTAGCCTGAGCCGTTTTTAGCTGCATATCGGAAACTACTTTTCCTTCTACCAGCGGTTTTAATTTTTCGACTTCCAGTCTTGCCGTTTCCTGAGCAGCCAATGCTGCTTTTAAAGCCGCCTGATTCGTATTAACCTGTTCGTTATAAACCGACGGGTTAATTCTAAACAACGTCTGTCCCTTGGTAACATATTGTCCTTCTTTGATATACACGGCTTCCAGATATCCTGTGATCTGAGCTTTTATCTCTACATTATCCTGCCCTTCTATGCTTCCCGGATATCCGGTAGAAACGTCTTCATCACCTGACTTTACCTGAATAAAATCGGTAGGTAAGGCAGGCATTTGTTGGGAATTTTCCTGGGCATTTCCTGAACCGCAGGAATACAATATTGCTGCTGCTATCAGAGGAAGTGCCAGATATCCTTTTCTGTAATTCATAACATTTGATTTTAAATTTTACAGGAGCAAAATAAGGTCATATAATAAGGTTATCCACTCAGAAATCGGGTGAACCGTAATTAATGGCAGGTGAACCGTATGATACGAAAAATGAAAAGAAAAGTGCCTGTTTATGCAGTTTGAAGCCATAAAAACGGTTCTTTTACATTTAATCAATACAAAAATACGGTTGGCATTTTAATTTCTACGGTTCACTTGTAAAACTTTCAGTCAAGGATATTCTGCACTCTAATTTCGCATTGTTAATCAACCCAAAAACAAATCAATAATTTAAATTTTATCAAATGAAAAAGTTTTTAGCAATCACAGCAGTAGTATTAGGATTGGGATTACAGGCTCAGCAAACCAAGGACACAAAAAAAGATTCAGGTATTGAACTGATTCCTAAAGTGGGAATTACTATCGCTACACAATCGATTAAAAATATGGATGGCGAAAAGTCTAAAACATCATTTCAGGCTGGTCTGGGCGTGAATATCCAGACGGGATTACAAAATTTTTCTGTACAGCCGGAAGTCAATTTTATAAGTAAAGGAACCAGGATCAAAAACCATTTTGGAAACCAGACCTACAACTTCAATTATATCGAGATTCCGGTGCTGGCAAAATACAGTTTCGGCCCGGTATATGTAAATGCGGGACCTTCAATTGGTTTTCTTGTAGGAAAAAGTGATAAAATAAAAGCAGCATACGGAAAAACAAAAACTTTAGATTTTGGATTGCAGATGGGGGCAGGAGTCGCTATTCCTGCAGGTCCGGGAAAACTTATTGTAGACGGAAGATATAACCTGGGATTGAGCAATATTTCAGACGAAAAAGGAGTGAATGTAAAAAACAGAGGGTTTGCTGTTTCATTAGGGTATGCGATTCCTTTGTAAATGTTTTTTATTGAACCACAAAAGTCACAAAAGCTTTTTAAATTTTAAAGTGACAAATTTTGAAAAAATAAGTACACAAAAGTTTTTAAAAATCTACGATTTTCTTAAGTGAACTAAAGAGCCCCCAATAAATCATAACTGTTTCTTTATATCCTGATCCCTTCACGAACTACTCATGAAGGGATTTTTGAATGATATGACACATGAGAACAGGAAAAATAAAAGTTGCCACTTTCAGGCAACTTCAAATTTTAGAAAGGTAATTGGAGGCTGAAGTGTATTAGACATTAGATAAACCATTGTCATTTACTTTTCAGGCTTCAGGAGCTTTTTTCTTCCAGTCTCCGACTTCCTTTCTTAATAATCCATCCATGATTTGAAAATAGAAGCTTTTTCCCGGCTTACAATCACTTCCATATCCGGTTGTTTTCTAAGTTCCAGCTTGAGCTTTCCATTAAAGTGATTAAACACCTGCTTTACAGAATCGATATGAATGATAAACTGTCTGTTAGCCCGGAAAAATATTTTTGGATCGAGTTGTTTTTCAAGTTCTTCCAGAGTTTGAGGAATATTTTCAATAATTCCGCTGTTCAGCATGGCTTTACTGATTCCCAATTCAGTGTAAAAATAGAGAATATCTTCGGCTAAAACCGTTTTATATCCGTCTCTGTGCGGGATAAGGAAACGTTTTCTGTAATCTTTAGGCTGAAGATAATTGAGCAGGCCTTCGATGGCTGACCCTACAACGGGCACGGATTCCATAAAGGTTTCATAGCGTTTCAGGGCGGCATCAAGCTCATCCTCTTCAATAGGTTTTAAAAGGTAGTCGACACTGTTATATTTAAAAGCCTGTACAGCATACTCATCATAAGCGGTGGTAAAAATAACAGCGCTTTTTATTTCATGTTTATTGAATATTTCGAAGCTCAGTCCATCGGCAAGACGGATATCCATCATAATAATATCCGGAACAACATTGTTCTGCAGCCAATCTACTGTTGAGGTAATGGAGTCTTCTACAGATAATATTTCGAGGTGGGGCCTTAACTTTAGCAAAAGTCTCTTGAGCCTGTCTGCATTGGGTTTTTCATCCTCGACTATTAAAATTTTATTTATCTTCATATCAACGGAAGTTTTACAATAAATTTATTTTCAGTTTTTTCTATAATGGGTTTTGTGTATCCCAGGATCTCATATCTGGCAACGATATTGGTTAACCCAACTCCTGAAGAATCCGGCTTATTGATCAAGGGTAAAAAAGTATTGGAAACTACGAGTTCTTTATCTGAAGTGGTGTAAACCTCTATTTCCAAAGGATTTGATTTTGAGGTTTGATTGTGTTTAATAGCATTTTCAACAAGCAACTGCAGAGATAGCGGAAGGGTATACATATTTCTGTACTCTTCTCTGATATCAATTTTAAACACTACACCTTCGCCTATTCTTTTTTCAATCAGGAAAATATAGGATTCTAAAAATTTAAGTTCTTCTTCTACAGCAATAATATCTTTCTTTGAATTCACCAGCAGATACCGGTAAACCCGTGCAAATTTCTCTGAATATTCATATCCGAGCTGCTGGTCTTCGAGGATCAATTCAGAAAGGACACTTAGGTTATTAAAAATAAAATGAGGATCAATCTGGAGTTTAAGTGCCTGCAGTTCTGCTGCCATGGCGGCCTGTTTATGTTTGGAGGCTCTCAGTTTATGCTGTGCTGCTTCAACGGCTGTTTTTTTCCAGTTTTCCAGCAGGTAATCTACAGTATTGAAAGCACTGATTGTAAGTGATACTACAATATTTGTGGCGATCCATTGTCCCAGCAAAGTATATTCCTTGCGGGTATCCATTTCCGGTATATTATCTGAAGTACAATCCACAATGAAATTAATAATCATCACCATCACCACACTTCCGATAATCTGAAGAACACCCTGAACAAGCAGTCTTTGTACCGTTCTGTCTTTCCAGGGAAGCAGCTTATTGAGACTTTTATCAATAAGGATACTTACTTCTGAGATAATCGCCGAAAAGAAGAATACCCACAAAGCATCTTCAATGATCATTTTAAGAGGAGTCTCCAGGTAATTTTTCCAAACAGGATCAAAGGGATCAATAAGATAAG
Source organism: Chryseobacterium indologenes (assembly GCA_016025055.1). NCBI lineage: Bacteria > Pseudomonadati > Bacteroidota > Flavobacteriia > Flavobacteriales > Weeksellaceae > Chryseobacterium > Chryseobacterium indologenes. Next base: position 1,733,733 of record CP065590.1, on the reverse strand, counting down.
AAAAAAGACAGAACGTCACGATGGCGACGGCCCAGATAGCCAGTCTTCTTTTCATTGCTGAAAGAAATTTTTTATATCGTACTATATTTTTCCTGATGGTAGAAATCCTGTTCATGTACGGAATTTTGTGAATGTAAATATAGAAATAGATTTAGTAAAACACCTGTGCATTCTGGACGAGACCGCTAAAACCGTAAATGAAACGTTAAATAATACCGTTCAAATGGAAACAAACGCTTCATCACCGGAAAAAGACATTTCATCATCATTTTATGCAATGTCACATTATTTTTAATAAGTTCTGACCTTCTCCGATCCTACTTTTGCTTCATCAATTTCATTACAATGAAAACAATAGTTGTATGTACAGATTTTTCCCCGGAAGCAGAAAATGCAACCCATTACGCTGCTTCTATGGCAAAAGAAAATCAATATAAAATAGTGCTTTTTAATTTGCAGAGCGTCTCCATTCATGCCTTAAATGCCCAGGCCTCTGCAGATTTTTTTTATATGTGCAAACGCTTAAGAATCAAAAAAAACTTGAGGATAAAGCTTCTGAGCTCAGTGAGTTATATTCTATAGATGCCAGCCATTATCTGGCATCCGGAAATTTTATTGAAGAGCTTCATCGTTGTATCCAAAACACAAACGGCGATTTTATAGTGATGGGAATGGCAGAAAAGACCCTTGAACAGCGGCTTTTGGGAAATACCGTAACGATGTCCATTCATAAGGTCAAAAAGCCTGTTCTCATTATTCCTGCCCATATTGAATACACCGGTATCCGAAAAATTCTTTTCGCTTACGATCATCACAGAGGGATGACGTGGTCTGCGATGAATGACATTTATAATTTCGTCAATGAATTCAGTTCCGAAATTGAGGTATTCAATGTGAGTGAAAGTCTGGAAGATTTCAACGAAGTCATTCATGATATTGATCTGAATTCCGGATATGATCTTGATGATATCAAATACAGTTTCAAAATGATTCAATCCGCTGAAGTCATCAAGGCTATTGAAGAAGAAGTAAAGCTTACCAATCCGGATCTACTCACTATGATTCCTCACAGATACAATCTTCTGGAATCCCTGTTTCATCGAAGCAAGACCGCCAGTATGGCTTATAAAAATAAAGTTCCTTTATTATCAATCCCCTTAAACATAGATTAAGAATCAATAAAAATCTGTCAGCATTTGAATTATCCTTTTTGCCTTTTAAAGGCTAAATTTTACACTTAATCTGTTTGTCAGGTTCTGAATAATTCAGAACCTGTTTTTATTAATCGATTGGTAACAGATAATCCGATTTAAAATTTTTACCGTTTTTTAAGACTATCAGACTTTTCCTTAATTCTCAATATTTTAATACATTTGTTATAAAACATAAGCCCAATGAATTTCGAACAGGTTAATCTACACCTTGAGGCATATAAAGAACACAACCAGATCCTGGATGCGGCCAGGTACCTGATTCATTCTTTTAATCTGGAACATGAAAACTTTGCGGGGTTTGGATTCAGGCAGGAGTTATCTCCTACTTCAATGCTTCTTACTGCAGAAGGTGAACTTGGAGGGCCACAAAAAGTAATGATTCCTCAAAATTTATTTGATTTTGATCTGAACCTTGTATTGAACATGGTCGCCCATGAAATGCTTCATGTAAGACAAAAAGCTCCGGGTCAAGTGATAGAAGATAAAAATGAAAGAGAGTTTCAGGCCTATTACGAAATGCTTTTCCATAAAGTGTTTCCACAAATTCCGGAAGTTTCAGATTTTCATAAAAAATTCTTCGGTGGAAAAGCGTTGGAATATTATAAAAGAATGGGCGAAGGCTCCATTCTACAACAAAAATATGCAGAACAGAAAACAGAAGTTGAACAATTAATTAATACATTACCATGACAACAAAACCAGACATCACCTGGGCAGATTTTGAAAAAATAGATATCCGATGCGGAACCATTATCTCCGTGAGTGATTTTGAAAAAGCAAGAAACCCTTCCTATCAGCTGGAAATAGATTTTGGAGAGCTGGGTATCAGAAAATCATCCGCGCAGATTACTTCCTTATACGAAAAGGAAGAGTTAGTAGGCAAACAGATTTTAGCCGTAGTTAATTTTCCTAAAAAACAGATTGCCAATTTTTTCAGTGAATGCCTTGTGCTTGGTTTATATGGAGAAGATAAAAAAGACGTTACACTTTTAAGTCCTTCATTACCCACCAAAAACGGTATGCAGGTAGGATAAGCAAAAAAAACACTCATGATACAGAACATTCCACTAGAGAGAGTATTATTTCTTGATATTGAGACCGTTCCACAGGCCGGATCCTGGAACGAATTATCCGAAACCGATCAGTATCTCTGGGACAAAAAAACAAAATTCCAGAGAAAAGAAGAGGTCTCGGCAGAAAATTTTTATGAAAGAGCCGGCATTATGGCTGAGTTCGGAAAGATTATCTGCATCACCATCGGAATGGTTGAGAAGAATGATACTCTGAAAATTAAAAGCTTTTCGGGGCATGATGAAAAGAAAATGCTTCAGGAGTTTGGAGAGATTTTCAACAGCCCGAGACTTTACAATGTGATCCTCTGTGCTCACAATGGGAAAGAATTTGATTTTCCGTGGATTGCCAGACGTTATCTTATCAATGGAATGCAGCCTCCGGCCCCTTTCCAGATGTTTGGAAAAAAACCATGGGAAATTCCGCATATCGATACTATGGAACTTTGGAAATTCGGGGATTATAAAAGTTTCGTATCCCTGGAATTGCTTGCTCATGTCTTTGGTATTCCTACTCCGAAGGATGATATTGACGGTTCAATGGTTTCATCAATTTACTACATAGAGAAAGACTTGCAGCGAATTGTTGACTATTGTGAAAAAGATGTCTTAACTTTGGCAAATATTTTCCGGCGTATGCGTCAGGAAGATTTGTTGAAAAGGAATATCAATCTAGATTAAAAAATGAAATTTACAGACGATCAAATTGCTGACATTGGTGAGGAAATCATCAGCGTACTAAAAACCGTATACGACCCCGAAATTCCGGTAGACATCTACGAACTGGGGCTGATTTATGACGTACAGATCTCCGATGATGCCGATGTAAAAATTATAATGACCCTTACTACCCCAAACTGTCCTGTTGCTGAAACCCTTCCACAAGAGGTAAAAGATAAGGTAGCGGAAGTAGAGCATGTAAAAAGTGTTGATTTGGAGCTTACTTTCGAACCGAGCTGGAATAAGGATATGATGAGTGAAGAAGCCAAGTTTGAATTGGGAATGCTTTAATAAAGCAAAAAGCCGGAAGAGAGAGGCTGGAAGCGACAGCATATTCATATAATTTGTTACAACCTGTTGCAGAAATTATATGAGCAAAAAGATTCAGTTCTCCTGAGTCTTTAATAACTTCCCTCTTCCGGCATCCTGCTTCCATATTTACTTATAATCTTTTGCAATTTCTTTTCCTTCCCTTCTGCTCCACTCACTCCATGAACCTACATACAGATCAGGAATTTCAAATCCGGCATGAGCTAAAGCTAAAATTGTGTGGCAAGCAGTCACTCCCGAACCGCAATGGATAATCAAATGTTCCGGTTTTCCCTGTAATAAATTTTCATATTTAGCCTTTAAAACTTCAGGGCTCAGGAATCTCCCGTTCTCATCAAGATTCTCAGAAAACGGAATGTTAATAGCTCCGGGAATATGTCCGGCCACCAAATCAATAGGTTCGGATTCTCCCCTGTATCGGTAGGCATCTCTCACATCAATCACTGTAGAAGATTCATTTTTCAACTCATTTTCAACAACTTCCAGCCTTGAAACAGGCAGAGACCAATCTTCTTTTTTAATCGATGGGGCTTTTTCAACCATTTCTTCTCCGGATGAAAACTCTACCTCACTTTTCTCTGCAGCCTGCATCCCGCCATCGAGGACCTGTACATTTTCGAATCAAAAGATCTTAGCATCCACCAGGCTCTGGCAGCTGCATTCGATCCGTTCTTATCATCATAAACAATAATGTGGGCATCTTCAACAATCCCCAGTTCAGAAAGCGTTTCCGCAAATTTCTCTAGTGCCGGAAGCGGGTGTCTTCCTCCAAATGCAGCGTCTTTCCCTACCTCAGCCAAATCTTTATCCAGATCAATAAATCTGGCGCCTTTGATATGTTTTTCAAGGTAATTTTGCCTTACCTCTTTTCCTGTTCGTGCATCGAGGATGATAAGATTTTCTGTTGACAATGCTTTTAATTCGGAAGGAGAAATGATTGGAGACATTATATTTTTGTTTTGGTTGAATGTAATTAGGTTTTGGCTAAAGCCAATTGATTCCTGTTATAGTAAAGCGGGCTAAAGCCCGTTCCTATTTATGTTTTACTTTCACGCAGGATTTACAGATTTCGATTTTATTATCTGTAATTTTTTTAAATCTGCGGGCGTTTTTAAACCATTTTAAAAATGGAAAATATCCTTCGCTTTATTATAAGAGCTTTCAAAGTTTAACAGGTTCAGCTTATGGTCTGCTTTTTCAAGACTCATAAAGTTGATGACCTGTTCTGTAGGCATATTTCCTACCAGATCATCCTTGGCCATAGGGCATCCTCCGATTCCTTTGATAGCACTGTCGAATCTTCTGCAGCCCTGATCATAAGCTGCCTTCAGTTTAGAATAAGAATCTTCGTAACGGTTATGAAAATGCCCGCCAAAGTTGATTTCAGGATATTTTGAAGGAATTTTTTCAAATAAAAGACTGATTGTTTCAGGAGTTGCTACGCCTGTTGTATCAGAAAGCAGAATATCTTTGATCCCTACTTCTGAGAATCTCTGTGCCCAATGGTCTACATCTTCCCATTTCCACATTTCGCCATACGGATTCCCGAATGCCATTGAAAAATAAAGATTCAGCTGTTTTCCTTCGCTTTTTACCAGTTCCAGCATTTTGATAATTTCATCAAAAGCTTCTTCCTGGCTCTTGTTGGTATTTCTGTGCTGAAAAGTCTCAGAAATCGAGAACGGAAACCCAAGAATATCCACTGACTGGTGTTTCAAAGCTTTTTCTGCACCTCTGTAGTTTCCGATAATGGCAGAAACCTTAGTCTTAGAACGCGATTTATCAATATGTTCAGCCACCTCATCAGAATCAGCCATCTGCGGAATTGCTCTTGGAGAAACAAAACTCAGGCAATCCAACACGTCAAAGCCAACATCCATTAAGGAGTTGATATAATCTATTTTTTTATCAGTAGGGATAAACTCTCCCCAGCCCTGCATGGCATCTCTAGGACATTCTGTAAGAAACATTTTTACTTTTTGATTTTCTCAAATATAATAAAACTAAACTACTTGGTATACTGTACATACAAAACTAACATTATTTTGATTTTCAAAGTTTTATATCCAATTTATAATTTCAATAATTGATATTCAGTCGCAAATAATGTTTTCTGAGCATCAAATTTGCTAACTTTGTTAAAATTTATGATAAATCTGATGAGTACAATAGAATTCAACCCAATGTGGAAAGATAAGTTGCTGAACCGTTTTCTCAGCTATGTAAAAATATATTCAACAAGTGATGCAGAAAGTGAAGCTACACCTTCTACACCGCGCCAGTGGGATATCGCAAACTATATCACTGAAGAGCTGAAAACAATCGGTTTGGAAAATGTTTCAATAGACGAGAACGGATACATTATGGGATATGTTCCTTCGAATCTTGAAAATGATGACAGACCGACGATCGGATTTATTTCTCATTATGATACTTCACCTGATTTCAGCGGCGAAAACGTAAATCCTCAGGTTTGGGAAAATTATGACGGGAATGATCTTCTTTTGAACTCAACGACAGGATTCACTTTGTCGCCTTCAAGATTTGAAAGCTTAAAAAAATATGTAGGTCAGACGTTGATTACTACGGACGGGAATACCCTTCTTGGTGCTGATGATAAAGCAGGATGTGCCGAAATCGTAACGGCAGCTGAATACCTGATTGCCCACCCTGAGATTAAGCACGGGAGAATTGCCGTAGGATTTACTCCTGATGAAGAAATCGGAAGAGGTGCTCATAAATTTGATGTGGCGAAATTTGGTGCTGAATGGGCTTATACCATGGACGGTGGTGAAGTAGGTGAACTTGAATATGAAAACTTCAATGCTGCAGGAGCCGTTGTAAAAATCCACGGATTAAGTGTACACCCTGGTTATGCGTATGGTAAAATGATCAACGCGGCTTTGCTGGCTGCTGAGTTTGCCCAAATGCTTCCTGCCAATGAAACGCCTTCCACTACTAAAGGTTTTGATGGGTTCTATCATTTAATGGATATTACAGCTGATATTTCTGAAGCTAAACTTCAATATATAATCCGGGATCACGATGCTGATAAATTTGAGGCAAGAAAGAAATTCATGGAAGAAAAGGTAGCTGAATTCAACCAAAAACATGGGGAAGGAACAGCTGAAGTGGTAATCAAGGAACAGTACAGAAACATGAAGCAGCAGTTTGAAGGTAAGATGCATATCGTAGATCTTGCAGCAAAAGCAATGACTGAAGCAGGTATTGAGCCTAAAATCAAAGCGATCAGAGGAGGAACAGACGGAGCTCAGTTATCGTATATGGGGCTTCCTTGTCCGAATATCTTTGCAGGAGGAATCAACTTCCACGGACCGTACGAATATGTAGCCCTTGAAAGCATGGAGAAAGCTACGGAAGTAATTATTAATATTGTAAAAGCGTAACGAGTCATGAAAAAGTTCTTAGCATTTGCATGTATTTTCACTTTTATTTTTAGCAGCGCCCAGATTTCCGAATTTCAACGGGCAGATTCACGTTATGAAAGAAAAAAGACGGCTTTGTATAACAAATATCCGAAGCCTAATGATTTAAGAACTAAGAAGGAATGGCTTCTTACCGAAGATAAGATAAACTCCTATAAAGCTGCTCTGGATAAGCTTTCATTGGAAGACAAGAAAATGATTGCCGCAGATCCGCCTACAAAGTCTAAAGTTACTAAAGAAGCCGACTATGAGCAAGGTAAAGCTTCTTTTCAAAAGCTTTTAACCGAATCGATTGATCTGGCTTTCTTAAACTTTTCTTCTGAATCTTATAAAGCAACCCTCAGTTTTGTAGTAGACTCTAAAGGGAATGCTCTGGATGCTCAGGTAAAGGGAAATAATGAAGATGTAAACGCATTCATAGAAGCCGCTTTTTATCGCATTAAGGATAAAGGCAAATGGAAACCAGCGGTGGCCAACGGAAAGCCCGTATCGTCTGCAGTTTCGATACCAATGTCTTTCAGTTTTAAAAATAATATAAATAACCCGCAACAACAGCGGGTTATTTTTTTCACCATTTTCATGACATTCCTTTATTTCCAGAATGAAAATACAAATCATTCTGAAAATCATTATGTTGCCAACAATAATTTAATTTGATTCTTTTGTAGACATTAAATAATTCACCTAATTTAGATTGAAACTTAAAATCACTGTTTATGAAAATGAATTCTAATCTCTTTACAATCAGCAGAAAATTTTGTTTCTCTATTCTTTTTGCTATTTTCTGCATGTTTCTTTTAACGTCATGTTCTCAGGATGATCCGGCAGATGCTCCTGTAGAAAAAAAGGCAGAATCTGCACCTATGAAAACCTTAGGAAACCTGACTTTACAGAAAAATGTTATCATTCTGAATGACGAATCTATCCATGCAATATCAGCTCATAATGAAGGAGCGATTACCTTTAACCGTACCACTCCGCAGACGGATAGTATTGCGGCCGGAACTGTTATTGTAGGTACCAAGATAGAAGGTGATCAGGTAAGTACTATCCTATCGAAAGTAACTTCTGTTTCCAAAATCAATAATGGATTTACGGTACAGACTTCCAGCGCTAAGCTAGAAGAATTTATTTACAGCGGGACACTAAGTGGAGTGTACGATCCTTCAGATAAAGCGCCGGTGAGCATCAATGGAAAAATGGTTAATTATATTCCTGTAGAAGGTATGGTTTCCAGAGAAATCACCAGTAAAATACATTCTATTGAGGCAAAGAATCTTCAAAATCAAAAAATCATTGCTTTTAACCGTTTCAATTTTGATAAAACTTTCTCATTTCCCATCTCGTCAGCAGGAGCATCCAGTGTGAATGTAAAAGGTGGGTTTACGCCAAAAATAGATTACCATATCTCCTTCTCATGGGGACATTTATCTGATTATTATGTGAACCTTATCATGGATGATATCCAGCTTCAGAGTACGGCAACTATTGTGGGAAGTCTTGGCTATACACTGAGCACTACGGATTATCTGAATATTCCTATCGTTCCGATTGTATTGGGGCCTACAGGACTTATATTAAGCCCTACACTTTCTGCGGGACCTTTTGTCGGGGTACAAGCTACAGGAAAAGTCCAGGGGCAGCTTTTGGATCTTGAAGGAAATGCCAACTTCCTGGTCAGCACAAAGCCGGCGCTTAATATCAACCTGAGAAAAAAATCAGATCCTGAAATTACCGGTGTTGAAGGAAATCTTTCTGCAGAAGCCGGATTAGAAGCAAAAGGAGCTGTAGGACTGATGTTTGTTTCTATTCCTATTGCCAACTCAGGATTGCGGGGAAGACTTTCTGCTCCTGCTTCTTTGGGATTAACATTTATTCCTGAAAGAAAGGGAATATTTAAGGTAAATGGAAAAATTCAGGCCGATATGTTTTATGGTTTTGGCATTGCTCCTTTTAGATATGAGGGTACTATTCCACTGTTCAAAAAAGAATATACACTGTATCAAAAGGACTTCACTTTCTAAGGCTGAAATCCCGATATTTCATAAGGAAGTCACTTTTGCAGTGGCTTCTTTTCGCTTAAAAACAACCTACATCCGATTCATTTACAATACATTAAGACTATTTCATTATATTTACACAGAAGGTACAATTCTAAACGATACCTTTTAATACCAAATTAAACTATGAAAACAATGAAAAAACTTTTGAGAAAGGATCTTTCAACGATTCTTGGGAACGGAATCGATACCTGCCACATGGGCGGAGATCATTATAATTGCCAAAGCGACTGCCAATGTGCCTGGGGAAAAGCTTGTGAAATGTATGATGACGGGAGCCCGGGACAGTGTATTGCCGTAGGAGGCGGAGGAAATCCCGGCGGAGGAACCGGCGGATGCACCCCTCCAACGATTTGTGTTGAAGAACCCTATTAGTAAAAATGATCAATCGGAAGTAGCATTACTTCCGATTTTTCTTTTCATCCGTAAAAAGACCTTGGTCAAAGCATCCCTGCCATTCATCAAATAAAATTTCATCTGCGCTTTCCGATCCGTTGTTTTGCATCAAATTTTTAATACTTATCAATTTATGAAACAACATTTTTTGGCATTAACTGCTTTGTTATTATGCATTACGTGCTCCGTAGATCTTCAGGCTCAGCAGACTCCTGCTTTTCACATCGGGGTAAAGGGAGGAACCAGTTTTACCAAAACCTCAACGGAGTCTTCTTTATTGGAAGGGAAATACGGTTTCGGATATCAGGCCGGAGTCATGACCAGAATGGATATTGGAAAACTGTATGTACAAGGAGAAGCCTTATTCAACAAAAGAAAGACATCTTACGATATCAAGGACGGAAGTAATGCAAAACTTACATGGAATGCCATTGATATTCCTGTGGTAGTAGGATACAAAATTGTAAACACAGATGATTTTAATTTCAGGGTATTTGCCGGAGGTGTTTACAGCTATGCTTTTAATAATAAAATTTCAACCTCTCATGCTATTCAGGAAGGTTTTATCAAATTTGACAAATCCAATATCGGAATTACAGGAGGTGTAGGAGTAGATTATAAGAACTTCACGGTTGACCTTAAATATGAAACCGGTTTATCAAGCATCAGTAAAGATTTTAAATCAAAACCCCACAGCTTTAGCTTAGGAATAGGCTATTTCCTGTTCTAAAAAACTTAAATTATCTTTACCATTAGAAACTGTGACCGTGCAGTTTCTATTTTTTTATGAATTTACTACTGTTTCAACCATGACAAAACCCTTTGTTTTAAAAGAACATATTTTTACTTTTCTGTTCTGGCTTGTTTTTACCTTTGTATTGTGGTGCAACTTTCAGACTTCTACAGAAAAATACCTGGCGATGCTCCAGGCTATTATTATTGGTATCGGTTCTTTTACTTTCACTCACTTTTTAACCAACAAACTGCTCCCAAAAGCACTGAGGGCTAAAAAGATGAAGCGATTCCTCATTCAGACCATTATGGTTATTTTCTTACTGAGTCTGATATTTTCTTTCATTTTCACTTATCTTGAGGAGTTTCCTAAAAATCACCTTCCTGAAAGATTTGTAGATCATTTACCTATTTTATGGCAAGGATTTTATATGTCTCTGCCGGCCTCATTTCTGATCAACGGCTCCGCTTGCGGAATTAAGTTTTACAAAGAACACGGAAGAATAGAGCGTGATCATATCCTTCTTCAGCAGGCTCATCTGGAGAATCAACTAAAATTATTGCAGGATCAGATAAATCCTCATCTGGTTTTCAATATTATGAATCACATCCACATTCTGATGAAAACAGATACCCAGCTTGCCGATTTTCTTCTGATGAAATTTTCGGATATTCTAAGGTATCAGCTCTATCATTGCAACCAGCCATTGGTTCCGCTAGATAAAGAAATTGAATATCTTCAGAATCTGGTAGAAGTGGAAAAATTGCGGTGGGGAAATGAACTTGATGTAAAAGCAACATGGAACATCAACAATAAAAAGGCGGAGATTGCTCCTCTTTTGCTGGTTCCTTTTATTGAAAACGCCTTCAAATATGTTTGCCGTCTTCCGGGGCACAAGGGATATGTAAAAATTTCCTGTACTGAAGAAAATGAGAAGCTCTTTTTTTATGTTGAAAATTCATACACGGATATGACGCTCTATAAAAAGAAAGACGGCGCCGGAGGAATTGGTCTCCAAAATGTAAAAAAACGCTTAAAACTACAATATCCTGATTTATATAATCTTAAAATTGAGTCTGATGATCAGGTTTATACCGTCACTTTAACCTTAGAATTATCCAAAGAAAATGAGCAGCAATACGATTCCTAAAATGAAATGCCTGATTATAGATGATGAGCCGCTGGCAAGATTCCATCTTAAAGAATTGGCAGATCAGATTGATTTCCTTTCTGTGGAAGGAACCTGCGCCACAGCCCTGGAAGCAGATGCAAAAGTAAAGGAAACTGAAATAGACCTTCTTTTCCTGGATATCAATATGCCTTACCTGACCGGTCTTGAGTTTCTTGAGCAGCTGGAAAATCCGCCTTTATGTATTTTAACTACTGCCTATTCCGAATACGCACTGGAAGGATTTCGCCTGCAGGTGGCAGATTATCTTTTAAAACCGATTGCTTTTAACCGTTTTTATCAGGCTGTCAATAAAGCACAGCAACAGTTTATTATCAATGAAAAACTGAAAAAAAATACGCCTTTAGATGATCCTTTCCTCTATGTAAGACAATCCGATACGTTTATTAAAGTTTCGTGGGTGGATATTTTATACATTGAAAGTATGCAGAACTATACAAAGCTTCATTTTAAAGACAAATCTCTCGTGATCCATCAGACAATGAAAGCTATAGAAGAATCTTTACCCTCGGAACATTTTTTCCGAATCCATAAATCGTTCCTAATCAATATCACCCATATCGATATGATCTCCGGGGGCCGTTTATTCATCAATAAAACAGAGCTTCCCATTTCGCGTACCCGAAAAGAAGAACTGCTGAATCAGGTGGTATATAAAAAACTGATCAGCAAGTAAAAAACGGTCGGAAATGAGAAACTTTATCATTTCCGACCTGTTTTTCATTTATTAAGGTAAATTCCAGCGTAAGGCTACCGCGACATAAAATGTACTGGCAAAGCGTGGATCTGCTACTTTCTTGTCTTTAAAAATACTGGAAATCTTCCGGTCGCTCTCACTGAAGCTTCGGATTAAAGTCGTTCCTCCGGTAAGGCGGAGAGCCAGCTTATCATTCAGCTGTATTTCAGGTCTTAATCCTGCGGTGATTTGCTGGTAGCCCAGAAGGGTAGATTTGCCGTCTTTGTTTCTTTCTACAGACATTCCACTGAGATTGACAACGGCTTTTAAAGCAAATTTATCGGTGAACTGGTAGCCGGCTTCCATTCCTTCCGGGAAGTTAATATTAAACTTGATTTTTCCGTTGGTTTTCCAATCAAAATAAATCCATGGCAAAACCATAGGAGCACCAAATGCCGTTGTAAGAACAGGGCCTCCTCCTAATGCCAGATTGGGGTTGAAATGTCTGATAAACAAAATACCTCCCTGTCCCAGTACGTCATTAAAGTCAATTTTTTCAAGATCGGTATACACTCCTACCGTAGCCGTCATCATCATGCTCCACTTCTTTCCCAAAGGTCGCATATGCTGTATTCCCACCTGCGCATTCAGCATTTGAGCAGGAAACAACTGGTTGTCATAGTTTTTGTGTGACATTTTTGCGTACGACCCGCCAAGCAGCATAGACCACTCCCGGATTTTCCCGTTGGTATCTTTTTTTACCGATAAAGGAATGCTCAGGTTCAGATCAACTCTTTTAAAGTCGCTTTTAGAATTTGTTTTTACACTGTCCTCCGGACGGATATAATTTGAAAAAGGAATATATTCCGTTTTAAGCTCCGCAGATATTCCTGTCTGGGCGCTGATCCAGTATCCCACAGAAAGAAGACAGCAAAAAGCTGTCAAAAGACTTCTCTTCATAATTTAAATTTTATGCAAAGAGAGCCTATTGGCTGTTTTTTACAAAAATTACTTGATTAAGTGTGTGAATGGTATGACCAAGAGAGGAAATGAAAGGATAAAACCAATTTCATATTGATTTTTACTGAAAAAGAGTTGAAAGCCGGAAGATGAGCTGATCATTTATCAGTGGACCTCTTCCGGCCTCAACTTCTCAACAAGATTAAAAATATAGTGTCTTAAACGTTCAGAGCGCCTTAAGCCATTTTCTCCTGAACGACTGTTTTTTTACTTTGAACAATACGGTATGCAAACCATACTGCAACCAGTGCAATTCCTGCGCGGGCGGCTACCATTGGAATAATAGAGTCTGCTTCCAGCAATCCAAGTAATCCGGATGTAATGAAGGTAACCATCAACTGCATAAAGCCTAAAAGTGCAGCAGCAGTACCTCTTCCTTCTTTAAATGGAGACAAAGCATGAGCTGATGTTATAGGAAACAAAATTCCTATGGCTAGCAATGATAGGTACAACATCGCAATTTCCAGCGCCACAGATAGATTTCCGGCCGCAATCACAATATGCAGTACACAAACAATCAATAACATCGCTGTTGCACCAAATAACAGGTTCGAATTGCTGATTCTTTTAATCAGCCTTGGGGTAATATAAGCCGCCGTAATCAGGGCTAATGAGTTGAATGCAAATATAAAACTGAAGACCCCGCTGGAAAACCCATGAATTTCCATAAAAAGGAAGGGAGCATTTGAAATATAAATAATTAAAGAGGCAAAAGCGATACTTCCGATCATCGTACTGTTGATGAAATCTTTATTGGAAATAATCATTTTCAGCTGATCTTTTAATCCTTTTTCATCGATAATATCATCGGGATTATTAATTCTGGTATTGGTTTCGGGAACATATTTGTATACCATAAAGAAAGTGATCAGTCCCATAATGCATAAAAAAGCAAATGAACTGTTCCAGCCCCAATATCTGAGAAATACACTTCCCATCAATGGAGCAACAATCGGCGCGATACCACTGATCTGAGATTGCTGGGCAAAAATGGTAACCGATTTTTGTTTATCATAAAGATCAATGATAATCGCCCTTCCGATGACAATTCCCGCACTTCCTCCAAAGGCCTGCAGAAAACGCATGGCCCATAAAACATAAATATCTGAGGTAAAATAAATAGCGGTTGCTCCAATAATAAATAACAAAAGTCCGCAATATAACATAGGTTTACGACCTTTCTTATCTGATAATGGTCCCCACAAAAGCTGTCCGAATGCAAATCCTGCAAAGAAGACAGAAATGGAAATCTGGATATGCCCGATATCGGTATTAAAAATTTCGGCCATGCTTGGAAAAGCAGGAAGATAAAGATCGATACTTAACGACTCCAACGTGTTGAGTAGCGCTAATATAAACACTACAATATTTAACTTCTTCATAAATAACTATAAGCCTCCAAAGGCTGTTTTTCAGTCTGCAAAATTCACTAAAAAACCAAAAGCTTACAATAAAACAAATGAAGGAAGACTAGCACAAATTGAGGATTCATCCATGTATTCATAGTAAATTAAAGCATTGCAAACCTCATCCAGCGGAACATTCTGAAGATTAAGTATTTCCGAATTTAAAACCGTCAGGATTTTGTCCTGTATGTTTTTTAAAGAAACGGGAGAAGTAAGAAGCATCCCTGAATCCCAGCTTAAAGGCAATTTCCTTCACAGTTAATGCACCAAAACTCAATTCTCTTTTGGCTTCCAGAATAAGGCGCTGGCTGATCATTTTTTTTACGGTTGTTCCTCTCAGTAGGCGTACAATGTCATTCAGGTGATGGGTGCTTATTTTTAATTTTTCAGCGTAAAAACCTGTTTCCCTATGCCGAATATAATGCTTTTCAATAAGTGTTATCAGTTCCTGGATACGCTGCCGGTCATTTAATAAGGGTTCTTGCGGATTTATTTGCTCTCCTATGATAATGCAAAATGCTTTAAGATAAGACTTCAAAAGCTCGGTTCTGGCAGCTCCCTTATATTCCTGCTGAATCAACAGCATGATGGTGTGACAGGTTTGTTCATTTTCCGGATCCAGAGGGAAAGGAAGCGAACCTCCTGTCAGGACAGATTCTATATTGCAGGCTTCGTTGAAAATTTCGCGGCTGATTGCCATGGCATATCCCTCCTCTCCTTTTATTTTCATATTGAATACCTGTCCCGGAGCAATAATGCAAATCTGGTTGTTCTCAACTTTATAGCTTTCAAAATCCAATTCCAGGCGGCTATTTTCATAGACTTCCCTAAACCAGATAATTTCAAAAAAATTGTGCCGGTGAACATCATGGAAATTTTCCGGGCCCGCTGCACTCAGCGTACTCATCTGAAACTGTTCGGAAGTAAGGTGGTGTACCGGAATTTCTTTTTCGGGTATATTCATCATTGTATTATGAAAGGGTTAGGTTATAAACAAAAACCACAGCAAAAAAATGCTGCGGTTTTCTACAATATGTAAAATTAAATATAATTTTATCCATTCTGGTTCCCTAAAAAGGCATCCCATCCCTGAGCAGTAAGAGCCACCAACTGGTTGGATCCTCTTGCTACCATGAAGTTTCCTTCTTCATTTTCCACGGCATGTCCTATAATGGTAAAATCAGGATGGTTTTTAATTTTATCAAAATCATTCGGCGAAATGGTGAATAACAATTCGTAATCTTCACCGCCGCTTAACGCAGTCATGACGGGGTTTAAGTTCATTTCATCCGCTGTAGAAATCGTAAGGCTGTCCAACGGAATTTTTTCTTCATACAATCTGAATCCTACTTTCGACTGATCGGAAAGGTGAAGGATCTCAGAAGCCAGGCCGTCAGAAATATCGATCATAGAAGTTGGCCGGATATCGAGCTCCTGTAAAATCGTTTTAACATCTGTTCTTGCTTCCGGTTTCAGCTGTCTTTCGAGGATGTAGTCGTACCCTTCCATTTCCGGCTGCATATTCGGGTCCGCAAGGTAAACTGCATGTTCTCTTTCCAGTACCTGCAATCCCATGTACGCTCCTCCCAGATCTCCGGTTACTACAAGAAGATCATTAGGTTTTGCACCGCTTCTCTTCACTATATTTTCGTCGGTCTCAATTCCTACTGCAGTAATACTCATGACCAATCCCGAATTGGAACTTGTCGTATCCCCTCCGATCAGGTCAACTTTGTATCTTGAACAGGCCGCCTGAATTCCGGAATAAATTTCTTCCAGTGCTTCCACCGGGAAACGGTTTGATACTGCCAAAGAAACAAGAATCTGAGTAGGAACGGCATTCATTGCCGCAATATCACTAAGGTTTACAACCACAGCTTTATATCCTAAGTGTTTTAACGGAACATAGCCAAGATTAAAATGTACCCCTTCTGCGAGAACATCTGTCGTAAGAACTACTTTTTTATTTTCAGGATTAATAACCGCCGCATCATCTCCTACCCCAAGTTGCGAAGATTCATTGGATAAAGGGAAATGTTCTGTCAAGTGCTTGATCAGACCAAATTCTCCAAGTTTTGAAATGGGCGTCAGCTCCTGTGATTTATCTTCAAACATAATTTTTATTTAGATGATAATTTCTGCCGGATCAATATTGTGTGGGTGGAAAGGAAGTTTTTTAAAGTCTTCTTTTGACAGCACCACGGTTTCCGGGCTTTTATATTTATTCATTGCCTCCACTACATCATCCGGCGGAGTGGTCATTTTTCTCAGCATCATATCGATCCATACTCCCGTTGCTTCTGCTGTTGCACAGTGCTGACCGTCAGGAGTATAAAATTTATGAACAAAACGGTAGATAGAAGAATCTTCTGCACACCCGTCTATCTCTACGCTTACAATCACAATCTGATCTGCATAGATTTCCTTGAAAAAAGAGTATCTCTCATGCAGGATTACCGGGCCAATCCCCCATCTGCTTAACTGAGTAACCCCCATTTTTTCTTTGGTCATAAAAGCCATTCTGGCTTGCGCACAATACTGTACATAGGATGAATTTGCCAAATGCTTGTTTGCATCAAGATCGCTCCATCTCACTTCAAATTTATGGTAGAAAATCATATGAAAATCGTTTTTGGTATAATTAAAATTATAATCTTCAAAAATACTCAAATAAGATGGTTTATAAAAATTGTACTTTTGAAAAAATAATCTTCAGCATAGGATTACATATACATGAAACAGATCATCATTATCGGAGGCGGTGCCGCGGGCTTTTTCTGCGCGGCGAACCTTGACGAAAAGAAATATAGTATTACGATTTTAGAACAGAACTCTGATGTCCTTCAGAAAGTTAAGATTTCCGGAGGCGGACGGTGTAATGTTACCCATGCCTGCTTTGACCCGCGAGAGCTTGTACAATTCTACCCTCGTGGAAACAAAGAATTACTCAGTGTTTTCACCAAATTTCAGCCGGGAGATACGATGGAATGGTTTGATAACCGTAATGTTCCGTTAAAAATTGAAAATGACAACAGAACGTTCCCGGAAAGTAATTCTTCACAGACCATCATCAATACATTCCTGAGTGAAACCCAGAAGAAAAATGTGGTTGTAAAAACAAAATGTACCGTTAAAGAAATTGAAAAACAGGATGAAAAATATCTTGTAAAAACCAATTCAGGAGATTTTGAAGCAGATTTTGTGGTATATACAACCGGAAGTTCTCCCAAATCCCTGAAAATTGTACAAAATCTGGGACATAAAATCGTAGATCTTGTGCCTTCTCTTTTTACTTTTAATATTAAAGATGAACTTTTAAAAGATCTTCCGGGAACGAGCTTTGAGAATGCCGGGATTTCGATTCCTAAATTAAAAACGGAAGAAAGCGGACCATTATTAATTACCCATTGGGGACTTTCCGGGCCGGCAGTTCTGAAAATTTCTGCCTGGGAAGCCATTAGTCTGGCTCAGTTAAAATATAATTTCGAAATCGAGGTTAATTTCATTTCGGTACCAACGGATGAAGCAGAAGAAATCTTCCAGGACTTCAAACAAAACAACCCTAAAAAGAGCATCGGGCAATCCAAAATATTTGATATCACAAACAGGTTCTGGCAGAAAATATTGGAAATTTCCAAAGTGGACCTGAACAAGCAGGTTGCCAATATTTCGGGAAAAGAGATGCAGAAAATTATTGAAACCCTTTGTAAGAAAAAGTTTCGGGTGACCGGAAAATCGACTTTTAAAGATGAGTTTGTAACGGCCGGAGGTGTTGATTTAAAGGAAATTAACTTTAAAAACATGTCTTCAAAGCTGCTTCCAAATTTTTATATTGCCGGAGAAGTTTTAAATATAGATGCGGTAACCGGAGGTTTCAACTTCCAGGCATGCTGGAGTGAAGGATGGCTGATTGCACAACATTTAAATTCCCTATAAAAATCACTAAAATAAGTATAACGACACATGAAAAAATTAATATTTCTACTAATTATGCTTGGGTTCACATTATGTTTTTCTCAGGCAAAACAGGACCGGACAGAATCTCCTGTAAAAGATTACACTAATGAAGCAGATATAAAGCCTGAATTCCCAGGAGGAATTACCGTATTCAAAACACTCATTATGAGCAAATTAGACCCCAGCATTATTACAGAATCAGCAAACACAGAGGTAAAGTTTCTAATTGATTCCAAGGGGGAACTGAGCTCTGTAACGGCAAACGGAGAACAGGAAAGCTTTAATAAAGAAATGATAAGGATCATCAATACTATAAACAAAAAATGGGAGCCCGCTGTTTATAAAAATAAACCTGTCGACTATTGGTACACCCTTCCAATGTCAATAAGTTTTGATTAAAACATGGATCTGTTTTCAGCCAAAAGATATATCACATTTTTCAAAATCCTTCTCATCCTAGGATTTGTATATTTCTTTTGGCTGATGCTGAAAATAACGCTGGAGTATATTCCTTTGGATCCGAATGTAAGCTTTCTGATGATTAAGCAAACTGAAGTGGAACAGAGACCGGAATACCTCTATTTTTTCTACACGCATGTTTACACCAGTATTTTTGTATTACTGTCAGGGTTTTTCTCCATCATCAGGAAAGATTTCGGATGGAAAAATTTCCACAGGAATATGGGAAAAGTCTATATTTTTCTCATTTTACTTTTGGCTGCTCCTTCAGGGATTTATATGGGATTCTTTGCCAATGGAGGACTTCTTTCAAAGGTTTCATTCGTAATACTAGGCTTTTTTTGGTGGTTTTCGACATTTAAAGCTTATCAGCTGGCCAGACAAAAAAATTTAAACCACATAAGCTGTGGATGTGGCGGAGTTTTGCATTTACATTATCTGCCATTACATTACGGATGTGGAAAGTTATTATCGTATATTTATTCCACCCCAATCCCATGGATGTGTATCAGATCATTGCCTGGCTGGGCTGGATTCCCAATATCCTTCTCATTGAATACTTAATAATAAAAAAACTTATATGAAAACTTTGCATTACACCCTTATTTCCGCACTGGCGCTCTCTTTACTGAGCTGCAAAAAAGACGGTAAGACCAATGAATCAGGAAAGGATTCTTTAACTGCAAAAAAAAATTCTGTGGTTATTCCCGAAGTACATAAAGAGTATTACGGGATCTATACCGGTGACTTTGCCGGAATGGAAAAGATGATCGACGACTCTGATGGAACTGAATTTGAAGCCAGTACGTACAAGAAAATCTCTTTAAAGATCAACCGGATTACAAAAGACAGCGTCTATGGTCAAAGTATCGTAAACGGGAACCAGCGTCCTTTCAGAGGAGTATTTAACGAGGCTTCTAAATCATTTGTCCTGGATGAACCGGGAAATGATAAAACAGACGGAAGATTTGAAGTAAAACTTAGCGGAGACAGTCTGACAGGTAAATGGAATGCGTTTAACAAAACTTCTGTAAAATCTCCTGTAAAAACGCTTAAGCTCACCAAAAAAGAATTTGTTTACAATCCAAATTTCATGCTGGATAAAGATTCAAATCTGGTAGACTGGTCTAATCCTAAAGACTTTGTAGAAAAATATACGGACGACGAAACAGGGAAAACAGAAAGCTATACAACATCCAAAAACCGCGTTGCCTCTGAGGCCATTTTTAAGTTAAATGCCTCCAAGCAGAAACTGACGGAGAAAGATCTTAAAAATTTAAGGAAGCTTGACCTGGAGATTATTAAAAATTCTGTGTTTGCAAGACATGGCTACTCCTTCAAAAAAGAAACCTACAGAAATTTCTTCGAGCAAACAGACTGGTATATTCCTGTTTCAAACAATGTAGATAATGAGCTTTCTCCTTTGGAAAAAGAAAACGTGGCCTTACTCAACCGTTTTACCCAATATGCAGAAGATAAGTACGACAGCTTCGGAAGATAATTGACAATGAAAAAATATGTAACGATAAGTACAATACTATTGGGTTTATTTTCTTTGAAAGCCCAACAGCAGGCAACAACTAATCAGCAAACGCAGACAACCCGCACTTCAGAACCCCAAAAGAAGTTTAAAAACCCTGAATTTCCGGGTGGATTAAAAGCTTTCCGTGATGAATTCGTCAGTAAATTCCGTTCGCAGGCATTGCAGGCGGCAGGGGTAAAGGAAGCTAAGGCAACGGCTGTTTTTTTGGTTGAAAAAGACGGCAGTATGTCGAATTTCAAAATAGAATCTACCGACAATGAAGCTATTAAGGATGAGTTTCTACGAGCTCTCAGAAAAATAAATACCAAGTGGATTCCCGCAGAAGATAATGGAATACCTGTAAGAACTATGCTGAGACAACCTTTACTATTTAAAACAGTAAAATAAGCTCCGCAATACATTTTTAGAAAGCCTTCAATTCTTTTGAAGGCTTTACTTTTACTCCGATATACAGTAAAAGACAACCTACAGCATAACACAGAATATCAATCCATGAAAAAGAATTTCCGATGATCACATACATCACACTTCCCGGCTGAAAACCTAATTTTTCTGCTATATTAAAATACTGGGCAAATTCTACCAGGCAGGAAAAAATAAAAATTCCCGGGATGAGTTTCTGATCATTAAGTTTGACAAAACTTTTAACGAAAGTATACAGCAATATGACTACGATAACATCACCAAGATATGCTCTGACAAAAAATATATTTTTCAGTTTCGTAGCGATTAATACTTCCAGCAGGAAAATCAATAAAGTCAGTAGGAAATAGGTAAGATTAAATTTAAATTTCATTTTTGTTGAGTCAATTCAAGGTTATAAAAAATCGGCATTCCAAAGAATACCGATTGTATGATCAACAAATATCTCTATTTCTTTACCTTTATAGTACATCCGATGGTAACAGTTTTGGTCATCTTTATCGGTTCTCCTTTGATTAATGCATTGACGGCATCCTGAGCATAATATTCCGAGACGTCCTTAGGATTGTCATAATTGTTGTCAATAGCTCCAATATACTTTACTATATTTTTACCGCTCTCTTTTTGGAGTACAAACACATGAGGTGTTTTTGTAGCACCGTACTGAGGATAAATTTTTTGTCCTTCATCTACTAAATACGGAAAAGTAAAACCTTTCTGTTTTGCACGCTCGATCATTTGCTGGTAGCCGTCTTCCGGCTGTACATTGGGGTCATTAGGATTAATGGCAATCACCGGATATCCCTGAGATTTATATTTTTTATCAAGTTCAATAATCCTGTCTTCGTACTTTTTGGCATACGGGCAATGATTGCAGGTAAATATGACAATGAATCCTTTAGCACTTTTAAAATCACTTAAAGAAACCAGTTTCCCATCGATATTTTTAAGCTTAAAGTCCGTGGCCTCATCTCCTACGGCATAGCCTTTTACCGAATGCGTTTCCTTCTGAGGATTATTTTTATCATGATCGGCGGAAGTAAAGCTTAACAATCCAAAACCGATACAGAATACGGTGAATACTACTTTCAGGTTTTTCATAATAAATAGCTTATTGTACATTTTCATTAATTGTTTTTCTAAGTTCTTCTTTACTCATTTCTCCGTCATTGAACTTTACTTTTTCTCCGTTTTTATAAAACACAGTGACCGGAATATTTCCATCCCAGTTTTTTTCAAATCTTGGAATCCAGGTATTCATTCTTTTGATGTCATCCAATAGCACAACTTCGGCGGTGAGATTTTTATTTTTGATAAATTTCACTACTCTGTCCCTGTCTGCAAGCCTGTCTAATGACACCAGTATCATTTTAAACTTTGAATTCCCGGCATATTCATTATTGATTTCCATAAAATGAGGCAATTCTTTTACACATGGTGCGCAGGTGGTTGCCCAGAAGTTCACGACAAGAAGCTTTTCATGTTCCTGGCGGATCCGGTTTTCGAGCGCCTCATATTGCAGTACAGAGACTTCTGCCTGTTGGGCTTTGCAAATGATACAAAACAAAAGCACGGGCAATGTCTTCAACAGTGTTTTCATATCCAAAAATAAGAAAAGGGTATTTTCTCTGTGATAATCAACATGTTAAAGTTTGTTAATAATTTCAATAATTGTATTAATTTCTTTCACCAACCATTGAGTTATTCGAAATAAAATGTAAATTAGCTTACAATCAAATTAAAAATACCATGAAAAAATTAAACATTCAAAAAGAAAGTTGACAAAAGCAGAATTAAAGGGAATCAACGGTGGTACATCCCCGGCATGCTTCAGAGGATTCTGTAAGGTTCCGGGATCGGATGACCTCTTCAGAGGTTTTGTAGGAGAAGACGGATATTGCTGTTAATTCAAAAAAAACAAATTAAAACTATCATGAAAAAATTAAACATTCAAAAAAAAGTACTTAGTAAAAGTGACTTAAGAAAAATCAATGGAAGTGCACGTCCGTTCTGCCTGCAAGGTTTCTGCCAGCATCCCTCAACAGGTGAGCTGATCCCCGGTCTGGTGGGAAGAGACGGATTCTGCTGTTAATTAAAAAACCTATAAACAAATTATCATGAAAAAATCAAACATTCAAAAAAGAACCCTTAGTAAAACTGAATTAAAAGAAATTAACGGTAGCGCACGCCCTCCGTTATGTCTGAGAGGATTTTGTGAACATCCTGTGACAGGTGAACTTGTTCCGGGACTTATCGGAAGAGATGGATTCTGCTGCTAATACATTATAATACAACATATTCTAAACTTTAAATACTATGAAAAAATCAAACATTCAAACAAAAAAACTTACCAAAAAACAATTAAAGGAAATCAGTGGCGCCAGACCTTTTTGCCCGTTGGTATTGAGCTGTTTTGACCCCAATACCGGTGAGGAAGTATATGGTGTTTACGGGATTCAGGATGGACCTTGTTGCTAAGGATAGCTCCTGGAATTAATGTATCATCTCAATCTCTATGCATTATGAAAACAACAAGCATTCAGAAAAGAAAACTGAACAAAAAAGACTTGAAAGAAATTAAAGGAGCAGGCCCTGTCTGCCCTATCGTGATTACTTGTACAGACCGAAGAACAGGTAGAGAACGTTCAGGTGTACCCGGAGTTCAGGATGAGTTTTGCTGTTAATCAGTTTTTTAATACCAAATCAAAATTACTATGAAAAAATCAGTTATCGAAAAAAGAAAGCTCTCAAAAAGAGAATTAAAAGAGATCGGCGGAGGTGCTGGAACCTGTGCGGAAGGCCTTTGTAAGCTGAGAGGAGTACCATCCCATTTCATGATCATTGGCCCTGTGGGTAAGGACGGATACTGCTGTTAAGCAAAATTTAAATCTGAAAAAAATGATTGGACTAGCCTCCAATCATTTTTTTTATTGCATTCAGCTTCATTAAAGCTTCAATCGGTGTCAACGTATTAATATCGATTTTGGTCAGCTCCTCCCGGATGTTCTCTAAAACAGGATCATCCAGCTGGAAGAAAGAAAGCTGCATATTTTCTTCCGTTACGCGTTTAATATTTTCTGAAGTCCCGCCTCCCTGCGTTCTGCTCGCTTCAAGGGTTTTTAGGATTTCATTAGCTCTGTTTACGACCTTCGCCGGCATTCCTGCCAATTTGGCGACATGGATCCCAAAGCTGTGCTCACTGCCACCCGGAACCAGTTTTCGAAGGAAAATAATATTCCCTTTATTTTCCTGAATAGACACGTGAAAGTTTTTCACTCTTTCAAAATTCACTGTCATTTCATTTAGTTCGTGATAGTGTGTAGCAAATAAGGTTTTTGCCTGTGTGGGATGCTGATGAAGATATTCCGCAATGGCCCACGCAATGGAAACACCGTCGTACGTTGAAGTTCCACGTCCGATTTCATCCAATAAAATCAGGCTTCGCTCCGAAATATTATTCAGGATATTGGCTGCTTCGTTCATCTCTACCATAAAAGTAGATTCTCCTGCAGAAATATTATCGGTAGCCCCCACTCTGGTAAATATTTTATCCAGCAAACCTATTTCTGCATGTTTTGCAGGTACAAAGCTTCCAATCTGAGCCAAAAGACATACAATGGCTGTCTGGCGTAGAATAGCAGACTTACCGGCCATGTTTGGCCCGGTGACCATAATGATCTGTTGTGAATCTTTATCGAGGAAGATGTCATTAGGAATATATTTTTCTCCTAATGGAAGTGCATTTTCAATTATCGGATGTCTTGCTTCCTGTAAATTGATCGCATACCCGTCATTCAGAACAGGCCTTGTATAACTCTCAGAAACAGCAAGTTCAGACAATCCTCCGGCAACATCCAACTGGGCAATAATATTGGAGTTACCCTGGATCTGGTCTATGTAAACCATTGCTTTTGAACAAACATCTCTGTACAATGCACTCTCCAGGACGCTTATTTTCTCTTCCGCTCCAAGAATCTGGCTTTCATATTCTTTTAATTCTTCAGTAATGTATCTTTCAGCATTGACAAGTGTCTGCTTTCTTACCCAATCATTCGGAACTTTATCTTTGTGGGTATTTCGTACTTCGATATAATATCCGAAAACGTTATTAAAATCAATTTTAAGGCTGGAAATCCCTGTTCTTTCTATCTCTCTCTGGCACATTTCGTCCAGGAAGCCACGCCCTTTACTCTGAAGATTTCTCAGCCTGTCAAGTTCTTCAGAAACCCCTTCCTTCACGATATTTCCTTTAGCCAGGCTCACCGGAAGCTCTTCATTCAGATGGTTCTGCAAAAATCTGATTAACTCATCCAGGTCAAACAAAGGATCAAGCCACGCCAGTACGTCAGCGTGAGGATGCAGCAAGGCCTTGATTTTATGAATATTAATTAAACTTTGACGGAGATATCCCAGTTCTTTCGGAGAAATTTTTTCAGCGGCCAGTTTTCCCATTAACCTGTCCAGGTCAGAGATTGATTTCAGCAGCTGGCAGATTTCATATTTCAGGCTGTCGTTTTCATTTAAAAAGTCGATCAGGGATAATCTCCTGGCAATTTCATCTACTGATTTTAAAGGAAGAATGATTCTCCTTCTCAACAATCTGCCTCCCATTGGAGTAGAAGTCTTATCAATAATATCCAATAAAGATTTTCCTTGCGGATTACTTGGGTAAACAATTTCCAGATTCCTCAATGTAAAGTTATCCATCATCAGATAATCTTCCTGGGGAATGATCTGCAATTTTGTAATATGGGCAAGCAGATTATGGTGAGTATCTTCCACCAGATAGGCAAAAATAGCTCCGGCTGCCGTAATAGCGAGTGGCTGATTTTCAACGCCAAATCCTTTTAAAGAATTGGTTTTAAAATGATTGGTTAATTTTTCGTAGGCAAAATTATACTGAAAAGCCCAGTCTTCAAGTTTAAAGGCATTTTTATTTTTAATCTGCTCCGGAAGCTGAGTACTTCGCTGGAAGATAATTTCACTGGGATCAAAGGTATTGACAATATGTAATAATTTTTCCAGGTTTCCTTCACTTACCAGAAATTCTCCTGTAGAAATATCGACCAGAGCAATTCCATAGCGTTCTTTTTCTTTATGTAAAGACAACAAAAAGTTGTTCTTTTTTGAAGTAAGAACCTGATCGTTGAACGTTACTCCCGGCGTTACCAGTTCCGTTACTCCTCTTTTGACAATTCCTTTAACCATTTTCGGATCTTCCAACTGATCACAGATGGCTACTCGCATTCCTGCTCTTACCAGCTTAGGAAGATAAGAATCAATGGAATGATGTGGAAATCCGGCAAGTTCTACACTCCCTTCCCCATTATTTCTCTTAGTAAGAACAATTCCCAGAATCTGAGATGTCCTCACGGCATCCTGCCCAAAAGTTTCGTAAAAATCCCCTACTCTGAAAAGTAAAAGTGCATCAGGGTATTTTGCCTTGATGGTATTATACTGCGTCATTAACGGAGTTTCCTTCTTCGATTTTGCCATAGTAAAAAATGAGCCCCAAATTTAGAAAAATAAATTCAGGGTTGTGGAATTGTTTCACAGTTTACTTTGATTCTGCTTTTTCCTGTCAGTAATTAATTGTAATTTCACCTTAAAAATAAACCCCATGCAATTTCCTGTTTTAGAGACTGAAAGACTTATTTTACGACAGCTGACCCCTGATGATTCCGAAGATGTATTTGAGTATTTTTCACAGGAGCGTGTGATGGAATATTATGACCTTGAAGCTTTTACATCTTTGAAGGATGCTCATCATATCATCGAGCATTTCAACAGCGAATTTGAAAAAGGAAAAGGATTCCGCTGGGCGCTGGAACTAAAGTCTGAAAATAAAGTGATCGGCACCTGTGGGTATCACAACTGGTTCCGTGAACATTTCAGGGCAGAAATAGGCTACGAGCTTAACCCATTGTTTTGGAGACAGTCTTTGATGAAAGAAGCAATCCTTCCTATTCTGACTTTTGGTTTTGAAAGCATGCAGTTGCATCGTGTGGATGCATTCATTGACCCTGCCAATATTTCCTCGGAGAAACTGTTAACCTCTTTGAATTTCCATGAAGAAGGAACTATGAAAGATTATTTCTTTGAAAAAGGAAAGTTTGTGGATGCGAAACTTTTTGGATTGATTAATGAGTAAGATGCCTTTTTAAGGCCGGAAGTCGTTGAAAATCATTTATAAAAAGTTATTAAAAGACAGGAATTTTGTTGTATCGGCTCCGATAACTTCCACCTTCCTACTTCCATCACCTTACGCTTTTCCCAAATGTCTATCCAATGCTTCTGTACTCTTTTTGTAAGCCCACTTCTGCTTGTAATCCACCCATTTAGCTTTAAAAAGTTTACGCATGATTTTATCTGTATATCTCATAATAAAAACATGATAAAGCATATTGGCAAAAACATTTGGTTTATTGGGCAGTGCTCTTAATGATAATGAAAACCCGGGTTCGAGGTATCTGTTGAAATGCCAGAATGCACCGGGAATAAAGAGAGCATCACCATGTTCCATAAAAATCTCATATCCTTTTGCGTATTGTAATGCAGGAAATTTTTCATAATCAGGATTCTCATAATCTACCTCATAAACGGTATGCACCGATAATGGAACTTTGTACAGGAATGCAGACTGTTTCTGATCAAATAATAAAATTCTCTTCTTCCCTTCAAAATGAATATGCATAAAGTCACCAAGGTCAACATCATAATGCATTAAAACATGTGCCTCGCTTCCGCCGAAAAATAAGGTTGGTAACCTTTTAAAAAACCTGATCCCTAAATCCGGATAGGTAAAATTCTTCAGCAATTCCGGGAGCCTGTCGGTAATAATATAGAAGAAAATACGAAGGTCTGAAGGATGAGACTTAATAGTGTCGATATAATCCTTCATTTTCATATGCGTTACCGGAGCATCCGAGCTCTTTGCCGAATCCGCAGGTTTATTATCATATAAAGGGACTTCCTGATCGCCGGCTTTTTCTTTAATATAAGCCAGATTCCATTTATCAAAAGCTTCCCAACGACTGGCAAAATTCTTAATTAAAAGAGGTTTCTGCTTTTTAAAATAATTTTTCTGAAAATCTTCTTTACTGATGTCGTTGACAACATCTACGTTTTCGAGGATCATGTATTTCGTATTTAATGCGAAATAAAAATAGGACTTTTTTGAAAATTGAGAAAATTTTAAATAATGAAACAAAGGTATAAAGCAGCAAGCTTATTTAAGCAGGTATATAAGTATTGAAATGATTCCTCCCATGAAAATCACAGCACAACCCTGAGAATTTTTGGGTTGTATTTTCCTTCTGCCAAATGTACTTACATAATGCCCGCTTACCCAGGTTCCGTTTTTTTTGAAATGTCCTTTTCTATAATAACCCATTTTATTTTTTTCAGCAAATTAAAGGAGCTCTTCATTATAAATCTTACGGGTTACCGTAATCCGGCACTAACTGAAAAAAATTATATTTGTAAAACCAAGTGAATTTATGAGAGTCTACAATACCAAACATTTCATTAAAATCCTTTTCAGCCTACACAAAAGTGATACTTTAAAAATCTTATTTCCCAGTATGATTTTGGTAGGCCTTTACTCGTGGGGCATTCAGTATCTGGAAGTAGAATATCTGCATCTTACCACCAAATCCGGGGTAAGTAATGTAGGGATGATACATTCTTTATTAGGCTTTGTATTGTCATTATTATTGGTTTTCAGGACCAATACTGCTTACGACAGATGGTGGGAAGGAAGAAAGCTATGGGGCAAACTGGTGAATGATACAAGAAATTTTGCGATTAAAATCAACACTATTTTGGGAGATAACCGTCAGGATGCAGAGCAGATTTCAAGATATTTAAAGTTTTTTCCTCACTTTTTAGCAAAGCATCTGTCAAAAGAATCAACAAGGCTGGCTTTGGATGAAGATTATTCTGAGATTGAAAAAACACTGCAAAACCATGGTCCAAGTGAAATCATTATTCTTTTATCTCACAAGCTGAACCAATTAAAGAAAGAAGGTAAAATTTCTGAAGTGGAAATGCTGTATCTAGATACTCAGCTTTCAGGATTCCTTGATGTTTGCGGCGGCTGTGAGAGAATAAAAAACACACCTATTCCGTATTCTTATTCTTCATTTATAAAGAAATTTATTATTCTCTATGTGTTTGCGCTTCCCATTGCCTACGTGATTACGATCGGATTGTTTATGATACCGCTGACCGTCTTTGTATATTATGTATTAATGAGCCTTGAACTGATTGCTGAAGAGATAGAAGATCCATTTAATAATGACGAGAATGACATTCCGATGGAAACATTGGCCCAGAATATCGAAAAAAATGTACATCAGATTATGAACAAAAAATAAGAAATCAAGCTTTTAAAGCTTGATTTCTTTTAATTCGCCATCCTGTTTTATTTCTACAAATTTACTTTCCCTGTTGGCAGCAGAGTATCCGTAGAAAAATGTATTGTAAATAGGGGTAGAGTATAGATAACCTCCCATCCCATTATAAGTATCCGTTGTTCCTGTTTGTTTCTGATAGCTGGCAGTTGCTGTAAAGTTGATGATCGTTTCCAGATAATATTTTCCCGGTTTCAGTTTTTCAAACTTAAATCTGCCCCGGTCATCCGTTAATGCTTCTACCCTGTATTTAAAAGCTTCTTCAGACATATATACTGTTGTCTTTTTGTTCTCGTACTTTCTTCTCATGTCATAAAACTCCTGGAAATAAGGAGTTACCGGGAAGAGCATTACCACAGTTCCCTGTCTTGCATAATGTTTCTCTCCCAATAAAGGCTTGATGCCCAATGCTGTTTTTTGCTTTGTAGAGGCCACTCCCTCAATAGAAGAATTTCCGAATCCCAGCATGTCGCGGGCTAATTTTTTATCAAAAAACACTTGTGGGTAATAAGTGTTCTGAGCATATGAGCTGGTGAAACTCAAGGTCAATATGAATAAGATAATGAATTTTTTCATAGTATATTTTTGAGCCAAATATAAGTATTTTAGTATTTTTGAAATAAAAATAGCTATGAAATACGTTTTTCTATTATTTTTCTCCGCATCGGCAATGATATATGCACAAAAACCATGCGGATTCAAGGACGGGCTGCAGGAAGGATCCTGCAAAGAGTTTTTTGACAACGGGCAGGTAAAAAATATCGTTGAATGGAAAAAAGGAAAAATAGATGGTGACGCCGTTTATTACCATGACAATGGGAAAGTAAAAGCTAAAGGGGAAAATAAAAAAGGATATAAATATAAAAACTGGGAGTATTACGATCAGGCAGGCGTTCTTCTCTCCAAAGAATACTACAGAAACGGTGAAAAAAACATCTATGATGATAGCTCTACCGCCACATTTTACTCCCCCAACGGGAAAATAAATGAAGTTTCCAATTATAAATTCGGGAAACTTGACGGTGAAAGCACTGCTTATCATGAAGATGGCAAAACCATAAAACAACAGGGTATTTACAGCAACGGGCTGGCTGAAGGAAAATGGAAATCGTATTATCCATCCGGAAAACTGGAACGTGAAACAGAGTTAGTCAATGACAAACGCAACGGTAAAAGAATTTTTTATCGTGAAGACGGAAGCATTGAAAAAACAGAAGTCTACAAAGACGGAAAATTAATCTCAACAAAATAAAACAATTGGTACACAAATTAAAACTGGAAGAACTGAACAGAATCGATGTAGAAACGTTCAAGAAGATTGATAAGATTCCATTGGTTATCATTTTAGATAACATTAGAAGTATGCACAACGTAGGAGCCACTTTCAGAACAGCAGATGCCTTTTTGATCGAAAAAATAATCCTTTGCGGAATTACTCCTCAGCCGCCACACCGTGAAATTCATAAAGCAGCATTGGGAGCAACGGAAAGTGTAGACTGGTATCATGAAGCAGACACCAACACAGCCATTGCGGACCTGAAAAGTAAAGATTATGAAATTGTGGGCATCGAGCAGACGACCAACAGTACACTGATCACAGATTTCACAATTGATACATCAAAAAAATACGCCCTGGTTTTAGGGAATGAAGTAGAAGGAATCAGTGATGAAGTTTTACCCAATATCGATGTATTCCTGGAAATTCCGCAACTTGGCACCAAGCATTCCCTGAATGTAAGTGTATGCGGTGGAATTGTAATGTGGGAATTTGCAAAAGCCTTAAAATAAAAAAACTGCATATGTCATTAGTAGACAGTGCAGTTTGAAATAAATCTAATAAAAAGTAAAAATGAAAGGCGACAAAGGTACTTTTTTTTTCTTTACAAACAAATTTTGAAATCACTTTTTTCGTTTTAACACAAAAAAAATAAGGTTTTCAGAAAAAGATTCATTTAATTTTTTATAAATTAGCACAATGTTTATTAAGGACTATATCTCAAAAGACTTCCCGTGTTTTAGCCTGTCTGATTCAATAGAGTCGGCCCGAAATATGTTAGAAGATTTTGGATATTCCCATGTTTTCATCAAAAAATCCAACCACTTTTACGGAGCCCTGGCCAAGGACTTTCTCTATGAGGAAGACGGCGGAACTTTAAAAGATCTGGAACATCAGATCGAACGTTTTGCGATCCAGGAAGACAGTAATATTATGGACAGTATCCGTCTGTTTTATACATTCAGCTCAAACGTAATTCCGGTGATTAATAAAAATGAAAAGTATCTGGGGTATATTTCCTGTGATGATATTTTTCAGGACCTGTCCCGTTACCCCTTATTTTCCGAATCAGGCGCTATCCTTACGATAGAAACTCCTGCCCGAAAGTATTCGATGACAGAGATCGCCAATATTGTGGAGAGCAATAATTCCAAATTTTATGGCGGATTTATAAGCTTTATGTCAGACGAGGTGATCCATGTCACCATAAAGATCAGCAATGAAAACCTGGCGTCAATAGACTCTACTTTTGACCGGTACGACTACAGAATTGTTGAAAAATACTATTCTGATGAGAAAACCGACCTGTTTAAGGACCGATTCGGTTTTTTCCAAAAATTTATAGAAATATAACAATGAAGGCAGCTATTTATTCTCAGAAAAAAGATCTTGATACTTTTTTATATCTAAGCAAGTTTATCTCTGAGCTTGAAAGCAGAGGCGTAAAATCCGTTTTGTATGATGAAATGGCAGAAGCCCTTCAATTCTCAAAAATTTTCGAAACATTTAATAACAAACAGGATCTTCTGGATAAAGAAGTGGACCTGTTCTTCACTTTCGGAGGTGACGGTACCATTGTAAATTCACTGACCTTTATTGAAGATCTGGAAATACCGGTAGTCGGTGTAAACACCGGAAGATTAGGGTTTCTGGCATTTTTCACCAAAGAAGAAGCTTTCAAAGAGCTTGACTCTATCCTAAAGGGTAACGTAAAAACCAGTCGTCGTTCGGTCATAGAAGTTGTTTCTCCAAAACTGGAAGGAGCTTTTCCTTATGCCTTGAACGATGTAACCGTTTCCAGAAAAGAAACAACATCGATGATTACGGTAGACTCATACATCAACGATGAGTTTTTAAATGTTTTCTGGGGAGACGGAGTGATTATTTCAACACCAACCGGTTCTACCGCCTACTCATTGAGCTGCGGAGGACCAATTATCTCTCCCAACAACGAAAATTTCGTCATTACCCCGATTGCTCCTCACAATCTGAATGTGAGACCTTTAGTGGTAAATGACAAAGTGGAAATAAAATTCAGGGTGGAAAGCAGGGTTCCTCAGTACTCTCTTTCTTTAGACTCAAGATTAATACACATTGAAACAGACAAGGAAATCATCATCAGAAAGGCTTCTTTTCAGCTTCTTCTGGTACAGCCAAACAACCTTAGTTTCTACGAAACCATTCGTCAGAAGCTGCTTTGGGGAAGAGACAAAAGAAATTAGCAATTCCCTAAAAATGATTACCTTTACACGAAATTAAAACACCTAATAAATTTATAATAAAAAGTAAAACATGAGTAGAATTTTTCCGGCAGGAGTTGCCACAGGTCAGTTAGTTACTGATATTTTTCAGCATGCTAAAGAAAATAAATATGCACTACCTGCAGTAAACGTAATTGGATCAAGCAACGTAAATGCGACAATGGAAACTGCAGCGAAATTAAACTCTCCTGTAATTATCCAGTTTTCAAATGGTGGAGCGGCTTTCAACGCAGGGAAAGGATTAAGCAATGACGGACAAAAAGCGGCTATCTTAGGAGCTATCGCCGGTGCAAAGCACATCCACACTCTTGCTGAAGCTTACGGAGCTACCGTTATTCTACACACAGACCACTGTGCAAAGAAATTACTTCCATGGATTGACGGATTAATGGATGCTAACGAAGAATTCTTCAAGCAGACAGGAAAGTCACTTTATTCTTCTCACATGTTAGACCTTTCTGAAGAGCCTTTAGAAGAAAACCTTGAGATTTCGGCCCGTTATTTCGAAAGAATGGCTAAACTTCAGATGACTCTTGAAGTAGAAATCGGAGTTACCGGAGGTGAAGAAGATGGTGTTGACAACTCAGACGTTGATAATTCTAAATTATATACTCAACCTGAGGATGTAGCTTATACTTATGAAAAGTTAAAGGCTATTTCTGATAACTTTACGATCGCTGCTGCATTTGGCAACGTTCATGGAGTGTACAAGCCAGGAAACGTAGTTCTTACTCCGAAAATCCTTGATAATTCTCAGAAATATGTTCAGGAAAAATTCGGAACTGCTGCTAA
Source organism: Chryseobacterium indologenes (assembly GCA_016025055.1). Classification (NCBI taxonomy): domain Bacteria; kingdom Pseudomonadati; phylum Bacteroidota; class Flavobacteriia; order Flavobacteriales; family Weeksellaceae; genus Chryseobacterium; species Chryseobacterium indologenes. The sequence continues at coordinate 1,700,348 of CP065590.1, read as the reverse complement.
GCCGATCAACTTCGTATTCCACGGAGGATCAGGATCTACTTTAGAAGAGATCAGAGAAGCAATCGACTACGGAGTAATTAAAATGAATATCGATACTGACCTTCAGTTTGCATATACAGAAGGCGTTAGAGATTATATGGTGAACAATATCGACTATTTGAGATCTCAAATCGGAAACCCTGAAGGAGAGGAAAAACCTAACAAAAAATTCTATGACCCAAGAGTTTGGGTAAGAAAAGGTGAAGAAACTTTCTCTACAAGATTGGTACAGGCATTTGAAGATTTAAATAACGTAAATACTTTAAAATAAGAACTGTACATTTGTATCAATGTAAAAAGTATTCATAAGAGTGCATTTACATTGGTACATTTTACATTTATACATTAATACAATTTAAAAATGGCATTCGACTGGTTTAAAAGAAAAGCAAAAAACATTACCACCTCTACTGATGAAAAAAGGACGTTCCCAAAGGCCTATGGCATCAGACTCCATCAGGAAAAGTTGTGGAACATGATGAACTAAAGAGAAATAACTACGTTTCTCCTGAAGACGGATTTCATGTAAGAATAGGAAGTGCGGAATTTTTTGACATCCTTTTTGACGGCGGTAAATTCACCGAACTGGATGCCAATGTTGAAAGTATTGATATCTTAAACTTTAAAGATACAAAACCTTATAAAGACCGTTTAAAGGAGGTAAAAGCAAAGACAAAACTTACGGATTCCATTAGAAACGCAGTAGGCACTGTAAAAGGAACTGAAATGGTGGTTTCATGTATGGATTTTGCCTTTATCGGAGGATCTTTAGGTTCTGTAATGGGTGAGAAGATCAGAAGAGCAGTAGACTACTGTATCCAGCACAAACTTCCGTATATGATCATCTGTCAGTCCGGAGGAGCAAGAATGCAGGAAGCTACATATTCTTTGATGCAATTAGCTAAGGTACAGGCTAAATTAGCTCAGCTTTCCGAAGCAGGGCTTCTGTACATCGCTTACCTTTGTGACCCTACTTTTGGAGGAATCACCGCTTCATTCGCAATGACCGCTGATATTATCATGGCTGAGCCGGGAGCATTGATCGGTTTCGCGGGACCAAGGGTAATCCGTGAAACAATCGGTAGAGATCTACCGGAAGGATTCCAGACATCAGAATTCTTACAGGAAAAAGGATTTGTTGATTTCATTGTAAAAAGAACTGAAATTCAGGACACTGTTGCTAAAACCGTTAATTTATTAGCTGTAAAAGCATAATCCCTGTAACAAAAACAATACAGTCTCTCTCTAATTAGGGAGAGATTTTTATTTATGAGGACTTTTAAAATATTTTTTGATACCATCCGGAGTATGAGTTTTAAAAAGATTATGCGTCTTTTATCTCTTGTTCTCCCCCATCCTCTTTTCTCATTATTAAGCTTTTACGCAACCGTCAAGGCATTCACCATAGCACAAAAGAAATTTCCCGACACGGCTTCCAACAATGGGATAGGAAATGCTTTCAGACATGCTCTGTGGTGCTGCTTCATCATGATGTACTGCTGCAAAATCTCATCCCCAAAAAAGGCTCTGGAATTCTGCAAAAGAATGACAGATATGCACGAGGAACTGTTTCCCAATAAACCTCTGGAAACCAAAATGGACCTTCATAACAACAAGTTCGGAATGGACTATTTCATGGAAATGCTTCCCGGGATCCACCGCCAGTTTTTTGAAAAAAGTTTCTTCGTAGACGGACTGGTCAAAAAAATGGATGACGCTAAGGTTTTGAGAAATGTGGATGATGACTTTGAGGGACACCTTGTTTACCTGGAAGAGTAATTTTTTTTATTGTAAACACTAAAGATTGCAATGGAAATATAAAGCTTTATGCATATTTTCATTCGAAAGGGCATTTCATTCAGCGATATTCCATAATTGAAGTCCCCATTACTTAGTGCTGACGCCTGTGCGAACGAGAAAAATCATTTCCCATTATTTAGAAACTTTGCGAACACTGCGTCAAAATAGTATAAAGCTGCAAACCATCATTAGCACTCTTTCATACCGGAATTACAAAAGACTTTAGTTATTTTTGTGGTTTAAAGTATTTTTGATAAGTTTAAACAATTAAATCAATCAGATGGTTCTCAGCAGAATTTGGTCGGCTTTTATTATCATTGCCATTGCCATTGCCAGTATAAAATACATTTCATCAAGCAACTACAAAACCATTTTTAATGATATGGTGGTTGGGAAAGGCGGTGATACCGTGCAGATTGCAGCCCAGCCAATATCAGCAGTTTCCCCTGTCGTAAAAGACAGTTTGATGAAAAAAACAGATTTTGCTGACGGCAGAATCCATTATAAAACAACCGACTCCCTCAAACAAAATGTAAAGGTTTATCGAGTTCAGGAAGCAGATGGCGTGATCGGAACCTCAGAAACCGCTGTAAAAATATGTCTCGGCCTGATTGGAATCATGACGCTTTTTATGGGGTTCATGAGTATCGCTGAAAAGGCAGGAGGCATCAATCTTTTAAGCCGGTTTATCCAACCGTTCTTTTCAAAACTATTCCCGGATATTCCTAAAAACCATCCGGCTTTCGGGCATATGCTGATGAATTTCAGCGCCAATCTTCTGGGCTTGGACAATGCCGCGACTCCATTTGGATTAAAAGCTATGGAAAGTCTCCAGACTTTAAATCCGAATAAAGATACTGCCAGCAATTCACAGATCATGTTTCTCTGTCTTCATGCGGGAGGAATGACCCTGATTCCGGTATCCATTATCGCCATAAGAGCATCAATGGGCTCCAAAACTCCGACAGATATCTTTCTCCCATGTATGATTGCCACCTTTGCCGCAACATTGGCTGCGATGATTATTGTTTCTTTATACCAAAAGATCAATCTTCTCCGTCCGGTAGTTATTGCTTATGTAGGTGGTATTTCAGCCATTATCGCTTTACTCGTAGTCTATCTGGTACAATTGAGTAAAGATGAGCTGGATGATTTCAGTAAAGTTTTAAGTAACGGGCTTATTCTCTTTATTTTCCTCGCTATTGTACTGGGGGCAGTTTATAAGAAGATCAACGTTTTTGATGCCTTTATTGAGGGAGCAAAAGAAGGGTTTACAACCTGTGTAAAGATTATTCCTTATCTGGTAGGAATGCTGATCGCTATTTCTTTATTAAGAACTTCGGGTGTATTTGATGTGATTATTGACGGAATGAAGTGGGTGGCCAATGCAGCGAGCCTTGACCCTAGATTTGTGGATGGTCTGCCAACGGCCTTAATTAAACCCCTGTCCGGTTCCGGAGCACGCGGAATGATGGTTGACACGATGGCTACCTTTGGAGCAGACAGCTTCCAGGGTAAATTAGCTGCCGTTCTTCAGGGAAGCTCAGATACCACATTCTACGTGATTGCAGTATATTTTGGTGCCGTAGCGGTAAAGAACACAAGATACACGGTAATTGCTATGCTTCTGGCTGATCTGGTGGGCGTTATTACAGCAATTGCGTTGGCATATCTCTTTTTGCCTAGATAAGGTTTCTAATTGGAAGTTCCTGGTCTTTTCCTCGTTAAAAAATATGCAATGAGCTACGAAAAACTTAATTTTATAAAATAGGTCCAATTAAAATGACATAGATAACCCAACTACCGGCAACAACATTAACAATTATGATAACAGATAAAGAATTCACCCTAAGACTCATACGTCAACTAACTCAAGCGTTGGAAAAACTGATTCTGGACAAACCTGAAGAAAGCTTAATGCAGAAAGAACTGGATTTTGATACGCTGATGCGAGATATTTTCAAGATGAACTTCACGGAAGTATCGTCAATGACTAAGGAGGAAATGATTGCTTTAGTCAATGAAAGACAGGAAAGGGATCATAAAGATTATTATGAAATGCTCGGAAACCTCTTCTATTTTAAAAGCAGACAAGAGCCCAACAAAGACTTTCAGGACAAAGCAAAAACTTTTTATGAGCTGTATTTGCAGACAAGCGGGATCTTTGCCCTACCGATCATCAACAGAATAAACGAATTAAAAAAAAGCACTTGAATAAAGTGTTTTTTTATATAGTAAGAACAAAAATCTACGATGTAGTAATACTTGAAGCTGGGAGATGGAAGTCATGAAGGTTACAGAGAATAACTATATGTCTGTTGTAAATCTTCGCGCAGAAGTATATTTTTATGACGAAAAGTTGCTTCCTGCCTACTTCTTTTCAACTTCCGGCAAATCTTGATTCTGCTAGAAGGTAATTTTATACGATCCGGTGGAAGATGTATTGGCTTTTTCTGCTTTTACATATTTCTTCACCCACGTTACTGAAGTGGACGATACACAAGGATCTGAAATACCTCCTGATCTTCTCGCTGAAACTACATTTCCGGCTTTATCTACCGTATACGCAATGGTAATTGATCCGCTGGCTGTACAACTGTGAGAAGGCTGTGCCCCTCCTCTTCCCATTGTTCCCGGGATGTATCCTACCAGCTTTCTGTCGATTCCGACTTTACTGTCACCATTTCCGTCACCTCCCAAAGGATCGCCGGCATTTCCAATACCGTCACCGGTTCCCTGGCTTCCGGCTTTTGTACCTCTTCCTCGGATCAGGTTTCCGATAGCGGCATTTCCTTTTCCGTCGCCGTTTCCGGTTTTAGAATTGGCCGTAGTTGCTCCGGATTTTTTAGTGTTTTTTGAAGCATTGGTACTGGTTGCTTCTTTTTTCTCGGCTTTTTTTGACTCCTCTTTTTTAGGAACTGTATTTTTTGAACTGTTCCCTGTAATGATTTTTTCCTTCGCCTCTACTTTCTTTGGTTCAGGAGCAGGTTCAGGTTTTACCACTGTTTTTGTTTCGGGTACAGGAGTTTCTGCGGGTTCCGGCGTTACTTCCTCCGTGGCAGCAGCTAAGCTTCCCGGTTGTTCTGCGGGTTCTTCAACACCATTTCCGTTTCTGTTGTCTCCGAAGTTCACCAGCATGGTTGTTACCACTTCAGGATCTTTGTCCAGTTCAGGTTTTAATTTATATAAAAAAACAAAAAGCAAAATGGCAGCCCAGATAAGAACAGAAAGCAGGGCGCTCTTGATCCTATCCTTATTTTCTTCATTTCTATTTGCTGTATAGCTTCTCATCTTTGATACTGATTCTTTCCTTATTTATCTTTAACCGTCGCAATGGCGATGTTAAATTTATTTTTTTCGGCAATTTCCATCACAAAAACCACATCTTTGTGCAAAGTATTTTCATCTGCTCTGATGGTAAATGACTTATTAGGCTGGCTGGCCAGTTTATTTACGATAATCTGTTCAAGCTCTCCCCTGTTTACAGGATTGTCATCCACAAAAAATGAGCCATCCGGTTTAATACTTACGGTCACTGGATTAGGGATATTGTCGTCTGTAGCTCCTGCCTTAGGAAGGTTCACATCTATAGCACTTTGATTGGCTGCTGAAGATGTTATCATAAAGAAAATCAGCATCAACAGGATGACGTCAGTCATCGCTGCTAAACTGAATTCCGGATTCGCTTTATTTCTTCTCTGAATTTTCATCTGTTTATTCTACTATTATTAAAGGTCAGATGGAATCGCTTACATCATTATTCCAGACAGCGATTTCATAAGAAAGATTTATAAAGGTTTGTTGATTAAGTCTAAAAACTCTCCAGACATATTCTGAGCCTTCAAAACAAACTTATCGATTCTGGTTAAAAGAATATTATAACAGAAGTTTGCCGGAATAGCAACTGCAAGACCAACAGCCGTTTGTCCCAGAGCAGTATAAATACCTTCAGAAAGTGTTTTTGGTGAGAATGATCCTGTAGCATGAGATAAATTAAAGAACGCAATGATCATCCCGATAACCGTTCCCAAAAGTCCCAACATAGGAGCAATACTCGGAACCACAGCCAAAAGATTCAGGTTTTTCTCCATATTGGCTACTTCTACCTGTGCCTGTGCCTCCATAGCACTTACAATATCCGAAACAGGTCTTCCCAATCTGGAAATTCCTTTTTCAAGGATTCTTCCTTCCGGTGAATTCTGCGTTTTACAGTAGTCACTGGCAGCTTCGATCTTACCCGCTTTGATAAAATCTTCAATATTGTTCATGAAATTGGAATCTGTCTTTGAAGCAAGTCTTTTGATAAAGAAAAATCTTTCAAAAAACAGATACAAAGAAAATACGCCCAACAGCAATACGGTTACCATCACTATTTTAGCGAAGGCTCCTCCATGGAACATGATTTTCCAAAATGAAAATTCTAAATTATCTGTGGCAACTGCGGGTGTAGCGATTTGTGCAAATAAAATCTGTGAAAGTTCCGTTAACAGCATTAATGTGAATTTTATTAAAGTTTCAACGACAAATGTAGTGGAATATTATGAATTGAAGTCTTAAAAATTGCTTAAAAACAACTTAAATTTTGTTATGAAATGATAAATAAGAAATTTCTTTCCAAAAAAAATTTGAAAAGAAATTTAGTATCTGAAAGGACAAAGATATCGGTTAATCTTCGTCTACCTCGATATCATCCTGCTTAAATTCACATTTTAACCTAAAAGGAATTGGTGTATCAGATCCCGTGTAGAAATCATCAATGGTTCCTTTCCAGATGACTTCAAGCTCTCCCTCTTCGTTTCTTTCGAAAAGGAGCTCATTGTCATAAATATAGGCATCTTCATCATCGAAGAGATCTACTTCTGTGTAAGTTTCCTCATCAGAATCATTGATTTTGATAGTTTTTCCTTCTATTTCCGTTGATTCGATAGGAAAATCGAAAACCTCAAGCGAAAGCTGTGGAAAGTTGTACTGTAATGAATCATCATCCACATGATCCAAACTGTCATCCGTTATGATTTCAACCTCTAAAAAGTGTTGCTGGTTGCTGTAAACTGCTTTACAATAAGTATTTCTGATATTGTATTTTAGCGTTTCCTCCGGATGGTAAATTTTTAAAATCCCTTTCATTTTTCCTTAAAAAAGAACTGTAATAATATGATTGTTAAACGTTTTAGACAAAGATAAAAAATTGATTTAAAGTGAAAAGGATTTTGAAAAATAATTTTTTAAAATCAAGCCACATGTTTACTCTCGATACCCTAATAATACTTACTTTTGTTACCATAAAGATTCTGAAATGAAAAAAATTTTGTCAAAAAGTATTTTAGGACTGGGCCTGATGATCGCTCTTGCTTCATGCAAGAAGTCTGATTCTCCTCTTACCAAAGTAACTCCTTCTAATCTGGATTCTATTGCGTCCAATTATTATGAGCAGTATCTTAAATTATATCCTCTTGATGCTACTTCGCAGGGAGATACAAGATACAATGATCAGCTTCCTATCAATATTGATAAAGATTTCATTTCAGGTGAAGTAGCTTTCTATCATTCGGTACAGAAACAGCTGGATCATGTAGATTATAAAACTCTTTCAGATGAAGATAAAGTAATATATGATGTATTGGATTATACTTTGAAAGATAAAATTGAAGCCTATGCCTATCATCCTGAATATATTCCTTTCACCCAATTCGGAGGTCTTCCTTTAACATTTCCTCTGTATGGAAGCGGACAGGGAAGCCAGCCCTTCAAAACCGAAAAAGATTACAGCGACTGGCTTAAAAGAATGGAGAAATTCCCTGAATGGATGGATGCCGCCACAGAAAACTTCCGTGAAGGGATCAATAATAAAGTAGTTCTTCCCAAGAAACTGATTGTCAAAATGATTCCACAGATGAAAGCCGAGGAAATCATTACACCTGACATGGATAAAAATATCTTCTACGGACCTGTTAAGAATTTTCCAAAGAACTTTTCTCAGGCTCAGAAAGACAAATTCTCAGGGTTGTATAAGGAAGCTATTACCAAAAAGATCATTCCTGCTTATACGAAAATGGCGACATTTCTGGAAAAGGAATATTGGCCAAAAGGCAGAGATACGGACGGATATAACAGCCTTCCCAACGGAAATGAAATCTACAGCTATTATGTAAAAAGCTGGACAACGACTAAGAAATCTCCTGAGGAAATAAATAAAATCGGACTACAGCAGGTAGCCATGCTTCGTGCTGAAATGGAAAAGGTAAAACAACAGGTAGGTTTCAACGGATCTCTTGAAGAGTTTATCACTTTTGTAAAAACGGATCCGAAAGCAATGCCTTACAAGACTTCTAAAGATGTTTTAAACGGCTTCAACAGCATTCTGGCGAAGATTACTCCTAAGCTGAAAACGATGTTTAACGTAACACCGAAAACTAAGTTTGAAATCCGGCAGACAGAAAAATTCAGAGAGGCAAGTGCCAGCGCAGAATATATTCCGGGCACTCCCGATGGGAAAAGACCGGGAATCTTCTATGTTCCGCTTCCGGATCCTACAAAGTTCAATGTAACTTCAGGAATGGAATCTCTTTTCCTTCATGAGGCTATTCCCGGGCACCACTATCAGGTTTCTTTACAACAGGAAAATGAAAAGCTCCCCAAGTTTATGAGATTCGGATGGTTTGGAGCGTATGGTGAGGGATGGGCTCATTATTGTGAGACTTTAGGCCCGGAATTTGGGCTGTATACAGATCCTTATCAAAAAATGGGGTATTTAAGCGATCAGATGCTGAGAGCGGTAAGACTTGTTGTAGATACAGGTCTTCATACCGGAAAAATGTCAAGGGAGGAAGCGATCAAATATTTCTTAAGCAACATTTCTTACGATGAAGGAGCTGCAGTGGCAGAAGTGGAAAGATATATGGCAATGCCGGGACAGGCATTAGGATATAAAATCGGATCATTAAGAATCCGTGAACTCAGAGAAAAGTATCAGAAAGAACTGGGAACAAAATTCAGTCTGGCAAGCTTCCACGATGAAGTATTAAGCCAGGGATGCCTTCCTCTGGATGTTCTGAACAGGAAAATGGAGCTTTGGGCTAAAAAACAAAAATAGATAATAGAGAAGGCATTGGATAAAGAACAATGCCTTTTTTATTATTCATGATAAAGTCATTAAAACAAAAACCGATATGATCACAGAAAGCCTACGATCTCTGTACAACAGGGACTTAAACAAATTGAAAACTGAAATAGAAGCGTATCAAAAGGAAGAAAACCTTTGGAAAACGGATAAAAACATTAGTAATTCAGCCGGTAATCTTTGTCTTCACCTGGTTGGAAATCTTAATCATTTCATAGGAACACATCTTGGAAATACAGAGTATGTAAGACAGCGTGATCTTGAATTTTCATTAAAAGACGTTCCGAAAGCTGAACTGATTACAAAAGTTGAAGCTACTGCAGCCATGATTGATTCTGTTCTTTCTCAACTATCCGAACAAGATCTGAAAAACGAATATCCTCTCGTGGTTTTTGAAAGCAAAATGACCACCGATTATTTCCTGATCCACCTGATTGCGCATCTGGATTATCATTTGGGGCAGATTAATTATCACAGAAGGTTATTGGATTATTAAATACATTTCTTTTTTCTTACATGATGTTTTTTAAACCATGTCAAGGTTCAGAACCTTGACATGGTTTATTTATGAACGCAACGACCACAAAGTAATTGTAGCGTTTTCTATTAGTTCGCAAAGACGTTTCACTCAACCAGGGAAATATTATCTTTGCTAAACGAAGTGCCTTCGCGAGCTATTTCAGCATAGTTTTTTATAAAATCTTAGCGAACCTGACGCTATAATAATTGAATTATTTGTCAAACATCATTTTCGTAATAAAATCTTTCTCACCTTTTCCTCTAGCAGGAGAATATTCTCTTCCGTAGAAAATAATCTGAAGATGAAGTTTATTCCATACCTCTTCCGGGAATAGCTTTTTGGCATCACGTTCCGTTTCTACTACATTTTTACCTGATGTTAACTTCCATTGGGTCATCAGGCGGTGGATATGGGTGTCGACCGGAAAAGCAGGGTAACCAAATCCCTGGCTCATGACTACAGATGCTGTTTTATGACCTACTCCGGGTAGCGCCTCCAGCTCCTCGTAAGTCTGAGGAACCACTCCACCGTGCCTTTCCAGAAGAAGCTCTGCCATTCTTTTTAAGTTTTTGGCTTTGGTATTAGACAGTCCTATTTCTTTAATCAATTCTTTGATCTGGAACTCTTCGAGCTTTGCCATTCTTTGGGGCGTTCCTGCCACAGCAAAAAGCTCGGGAGTCACCTGATTAACCTTTTTATCTGTTGTCTGAGCAGAAAGTGCTACAGCAACCATTAAAGTATAAGGATCTGTATGATCCAACGGAATTGGGGTGGTAGGATATAATTTATCCAGTTCTATCTGAACGAGCTCAGCTCTTTGTTTTTTTGTCATGTATCCCTTAAATTTGAACAAAATTAAATTATTATGCTTAAAGTTGGAGATAAATTACCTGAATTTGAAGGACTCAATCAAGATGGGGAAGCTATAAATTCATCAAAATTAATCGGGAAAAAACTTGTCGTGTTCTTTTACCCGCAAGCCAGCACCCCTACCTGCACTGTGGAAGCATGTAACCTGAGCGACAATTATTCTAAGCTTAAAAAAGCCGGATTCCAATTATTGGGAGTGAGTGGTGATTCCATAAAAAAGCAAAAAAACTTCCATAGTAAATTTGCTTTTCCTTATGATCTTATTGCTGATGAAAATAGAGATATCATCGAGAAATTTGGTGTCTGGAAGGAAAAGAAAACTTTTGGGAAAACCTATATGGGGATCGTAAGAACCACATTTATTTTTGACGAAAATGGTATCTGCTCAAGAGTAATAGAAAAGGTAACGTCCAAAACGGCAGCCGACCAGATTCTGGAAGGATAACTGCTGATATTCAGACAGTAAAAAAGCTTTCACAATGTTTGTGAAAGCTTTTTAAATTATCTTATTCTGTTTCATAGTAATTCAACTCTTCTGTTTCTCCGGGAAGAACTACATGTTTTTTAAATTTTAAGCCTAATTTTTCGATCAGTTTCTGGGAAGAAATATTATCTTTTGAAATGATCGCCGATATTTTTGATAGCCCAAACTCATCCATTCCTATGGATTTAACCTTTTGAGCGGCTTCATATGCATATCCTTTTCCTTCGAATTCCTCCAGTAAAGAATATCCGATATCTACAATATCCAGCCCTTCCCTTTCAAAGATTCCTACCGCTCCTACTTTTTCGTTCCCTTCTTTCGTTATTAAAAGATAGTTCCCGAATCCCATTTTTTCAATCTGAGGAACAAATCTGGTCAGGATATAGTTTTCGGCATCTTCAATACTGTTAACATTACGGTTGCCGATATGCTGAATAAATTTCGGCCTGTTATAAAGCTCAAAGACAAAATCTCTGTCTTCACGGGACATTGGACGAAGAATTAATCGTTCGGTCTCATAGGTGTTATTTGCTCTTGGGTGTTTTTCTCGGCTCATCTTTCTTGGGTTCTTCTTTTTTTTCGATCTTTAAAAGTCTCGGATTATTAGCACATTTTTTATTGTAAAGCTCGATGTATGTCCCGTTGTCTTTGACATTCGTTACAGCTCCGGTCGCTTTGTTTACGGTAAGAGTATAATGTGTTTTCTGATAAGGGCATTCCCTGGATGTCAACTTCCCTAAATCGAGGTAATAATTTGAACCGTCTTCATGATAATTGCCTGCCAGATCTTTAAATTCTTCATCAACAATATAGCCGTCTGATGCCAATATGATGGACGCTTCCTGGGCATTATCTATTTTACCCACAAACTTTTTCAGCGCCTCAGCATCGGTGACATAATTGATCTTTCCTCCCTGAGAATAAGCGATATAATAAAAACTATCTTCACTTGGAAATAAATTAAAACCCGAAAACTGAGGAGTATAATTGATTGTTCCTCCGGAAGTTTTAATCTCCTGCCCTTTACCGTAGCTGTTGTACACCAACACCCATGAATCTATTTTATCATCAGGTTCAATCTGTTTTAAAATATTCGGTATACTTGAAAATTTCTTCTTTTCCTGAGCAAATCCTAAAATTCCTGCAAACAGGAATATAAGCATTGTGAATTGGGTTGTTAATTTAATCATAGCCTGGTAATCAGCAGAAAATATACCAAAATTTTACATAAACTTCTCTCCTTTTTTGAAATTTTTCAGATCAAGAACATAATCTTTAATCAACTGATCATTGTTGCGGGGACAAATAAGAAGAGCTTTATCGGTATCTACGATGATATAATCTTCAAGGCCATCGATGATAACGGCTTTGTTATTATTTTTTAGTCGAATGATATTTCCTTTTGAATTATATGATAGCAAATGCTTTAATTTTACCGCGTTGCCATCATTATCTTTCTCTGTATTTTCATAAACGGACGTCCAGGTACCTAAGTCACTCCATCCCAGATCTGACGGAATTACATATACATTTTTTGCTTTTTCAAGAATTCCGTTGTCGATAGAAATTTTCTGAACCTTAGGATAAATGGTTTCTATACAGCTGTCTTCCTTTTCGGAATTGTATTCGCAAGCCATGAAATGCTGCATCATTTCAGGAAGATACAGCTCAAAAGCATGATGAATGCTTTTCACATTCCAGACAAATATACCCGCATTCCAAAGAAAATCCCCGCTTTCTAAAAAGCTTTGGGCAATCTCCAAAATTGGTTTTTCGGTAAATGTTTTAACTTTAAAATATTCCGATCCTTTTTCTCTACAAACTGAATGTATCCATATCCGGTATCAGGTCTTGTTGGGGTAATTCCCAGAGTCACCAGATAATCATGTTTTGACGCTACGTCGAAAGCTAGCTCCACTTTCTCTAAAAAAACATCTTCTTTTAGGATCAGATGGTCTGCCGGCAATACAATCATGGTAGCATTCGGATCAATTTCAGCAATTTTATTTGCCATGTACAGGTTACAGGCAGCTGTATTTTTCATTAAAGGCTCCCCAACGATATTCTCTTCAGGAATTTCCGGAAGCTGCTGATGAGACAGGGCTACATACTCTTTATTTGTAATGACAAATATTTGTTCTTTAGGAATTACCTTACTGATTCTGTCATAGGTTTGCTGAATCATAGTGCGGCCTGTTCCTAAAATATCCTGAAACTGTTTTGGAAATTTTTGCGTACTCATTGGCCAGAACCGGCTTCCGATTCCTCCCGCCATTATCACGCAGTATCTGTCTGATTTTAACATTCTTAGCTACATTTTTCTACCCTCGCTAATGGCTTGAAAGAATACTTCCTTCCAGTAGCCAGGTTCTTACAAAGATAGTTCTTTTTGATCAGACCTTCCAATAAATACTTTTCGTTGCGGTATATAAAAAATTCTCCCTTCTCAAGTTCTTCGATGAAACGGAGGTTATCATCTTGTTTTTCAGTATGAAAATACCTTACAAGATCGGGGCTGGCCATGAAGTTTGCTTTGGGTGATTTTGAAAACCTCAGAATAATAGGTTTCAGGTCTTCATCATACACTTCAAGACTTTCTATGAGCATATTTCTAAAGGTTTCTTTCCATTCATTTCCATGGGGAGAGATCCTTCGACCATATTTTTCAAAAGCAATCAAATGGGCAAGCTCATGGGTAAGCACGAAGAAAAAAAGCTGAGGAGTCAATGTAGAATTGACTGTAATTTCATGCGAATTGTCCGGAAGTTTCCGATAATCTCCCAGTTTAGAATTCCTGTTTCTCGTAACCTTAATATGAATATAGTACTCTGAAAACCAAATTCTTAAATATTTTAATGTATTTTGAGGTAAATATTTCTCTAACGATTGGATAGGCATTTTACAAACTTAATGGAATTCCTGCATAGAAATTCAATAGTTTAAGACTGAAAAGATAATTATATTTCGCCTGCGCTACTGATCCCTGTGCATTTGCATAATTATTTCTGGCTACATTGACATCATAAATGGTTGTTCTTCCCGCAGCATAACTTTTGTCAGCAAAATCAAGAGCCAGCTTCGTACTCTTTTCTGTTTCTATCGCTGAAAGGTAAGTTTCATAATTCGCATCGGCATCAAACTGTGCCTTCTGAACATTTTGTCTTACCGATTGCTTTTGTTGCTCCAGTGTTACTTTAGCAAGACTTTCATTGATCTTGGATTGTTCTACCTGTAGCTTCGTAATTCCTTTATTAAAAATAGGAACATTTAAAGAGAGCCCTACATTTTGTCCGAAGTTATCTTTGTACTGCTGGAAAAAACCTATTTGACTGGAACTCACACCGCCATTGGTGTTTAATATGTTGTTGTAGAAAGTAGAAAGCCCCGCACTTGCTGTCAGAGTTGGCCAGAATGCCGTCTTACTCACTTCCGTCTGAGCCTCGGCAGATTTTATTCTGCTTTCCGCTGCTTTTATCTGAGGTTGAATATCATATGCCGTTGTCAGCACCTCATCAACAGATTTCAATTGTGTTTCCAGGGTGTCCGGAACCAGTACGTCTTCAATCTCAAATCCTTTATAATCAGGAAGCTGTAAAAGCTGTACGATGGCAAACAATGCCCTTCCCACATTCACTTCCGCCGTTTTAAGATTTTGTTTTTCCCTGGCCAGCGCCGCTTCTGCTTCCGCTAAAACCGTCTGGGCAGTAGTTCCGACCTGAGTTGTTATTTTTGCCCTGTCGAATTGCTTTTGTGCATTTTCCACGGCACTTTGAGAGATCTTGACAATTTCTTTATTTAAAAGGGCTGTAAGATATTGCTGGGCGATTTGAAGTGAGATATCGTTTTTAATGGTTTCAATATCATATTGGCTCGCTTCTACATCAAACTGAGCTTTTCTCACATTTTTTTCCAGTCTCCCATTATTGTACACCAACATATCAGCTCCCAGACTCGCACTGTTACTGAATCTGTCGTTTCTGATACTCCCGGTTCCCAGTGAAAGCTGCCCGAAACTTACCCCATTGTTCATGCCTGCGGAAACTGAAGGCAAATATCCTTTTCTGGCAATTTTCAGATTCGCATCCTGGGACTGTTTATTATATTGATTTTGGATAACCTGCAGGTTATGCTCTACAGCATAACTTACGCATTCTTTTAAGGACCATTTCTTTTGGGCGTTCAATCCCAAACAACCTAATCCAAAAACGATGATCCAAACTTTTTTCATATGTATATGTTTATTTGTTTTTAATGGCCCATACGGAATCGTGTCATCTTCACCGGTATTTATACTTGCAAATTACAGCGATTTCATATTAAGATTTTTCCATATTAGACGTATTAAATATAAAAAAGTTACAGTTAAAAAAAATTATTGTTTCATTTTTATAAAACTTTTGAGAATTTTGTATCATGATGACACACGAACAATATCAGGAAGCTATAGACTGGCTTTTTGTACAGATGCCCAACTACCAGATAGACGGTCAGAAAGCTTATAAGCCAGGACTTGACAATATAACGAGGCTTTGTGCATTCTTTGGAAATCCTCAGGAAAAAATAAAATGCATCCACATTGGCGGAACCAACGGAAAAGGATCTTCAAGCAATATGCTGGCTTCTGTACTTCAGGAAGCCGGTTACAAGGTAGGCTTATACAACTCCCCTCACCTTATTGATTTTACTGAACGTATTAAGGTCAATGGAAAAAACTGCAGTAAAGAATTTGTTTTCGACTTTATTCAAAAGCTAAAAAAATCCCTGAAGATATTCGGCCGTCATTTTTTGAGTTTACTACCATTATGGCTTTTGAATACTTCTATCAGCAAGAGGTAGATTTTGCCATTATTGAAGTTGGCCTGGGAGGAAGACTGGATTCTACCAATATAATCACACCTTTGGTTTCGGCCATTACGAATGTTCAGCTTGATCATCAGAATATTTTAGGAGATACCATTGAGGAGATTGCTGCTGAAAAGGCCGGAATTATTAAAAGAAATACTCCGATAGTCTCCGGTGACGAAAACGAAGGGGTAAAAAATATTATCAAAGAGAAGGCTCACCTTGAGAACGCTCCTTTAATAGATGCCACTGCGATACACACACACCTTACTTCCGACCTGAAAGGGAATTACCAGCAAAAGAATATTCGTGTCGTTCTGGGAATCATTGAAGAGCTGAAAAAGCAGCATGTCAACATCTCTCAGGAAAATGTAGAACAAGGCCTCCTGAATGTACACCAAAACACGGGATTCATTGGCCGTTGGTTTGAATTTTCAAAACATCCGCTCACGATCTGTGATACCGGACACAATCAGGCCGGTTTGGAGTACGTTTTTTCACAACTAAATTCTATAAACAGACACAAGCATGTCATTTTGGGATTTGTCAACGATAAAAAAATAGATGAAGTCATGGAATTACTTCCTGAAAATTCTGAGTTTTATTTTGCGAAACCATCCATCAACAGGGGAAGACACCCCGAAGATTATGAAAATCTGCTTCGGGAGGCAAAAATTTTTATAAAATTTTCGATTCTGTACAGGAAGCATATCTCTCTGCAAAAGAGCACTGTACAAACGAAGAAATGATTTTTATCGGCGGAAGCAACTTTGTTGTGGGAGAATTTTTAGAAAAAAATTTGGAGATTAAAGATTAAGTCGTATATTTGCACCACTCTAAACAAGAGAACAAGTCTAGAGGGTTCTTAGCTCAGTTGGTTCAGAGCATCTGGTTTACACCCAGAGGGTCGGGGGTTCGAATCCCTCAGGACCCACAGAAAAGGAAACGAAACCTTTCAAAAAAATTCGGGTTCTTAGCTCAGTTGGTTCAGAGCATCTGGTTTACACCCAGAGGGTCGGGGGTTCGAATCCCTCAGGACCCACAAAAAATCTCTCAGATTTCTGGGAGATTTTTTTATTTACATCCTTTATATTTTTTTAAAATTACGACTTCATTTTTCGAAACAGCAAACCCAGCTTATAAAAATCCAGATAACGAAGGTTTATATTGCCATTTAAAAGCTTTTTCTTAGCGCGATCCTCTCCTGCTTTAAACAAAAGCAAAAAAACAGAATTAAGGAAGCTTCTGTTAATTTTATGGTACATTTTAACCAGCTTTACTTCCGACAATTTTGAATCAAGACCTTCATGCTTGAGCATGGCCGAAAGACTTTCTACGGACTCTTCTACTTTACCAAGGTACACAAGATTATTTTCCAGGTCGTTATTAAGAATGGGATTGTAAATATGGTCGATCCGTATGTTTTCAGACTTCAAATCCATGGCAAAAAGAAGGTCTTCATATCCATACTTCTTATAATCCGGATTAAAGTTTACCTTTACCAGTACTTCCTTCCGGATGATAAAATTATTTGTCTGAAAGCTTAAGTAAGGCTTTTTTTTACGAAATTCTACAGGCAGGTTTTCTCTTTCAACCGCAAACTTCCATCTCAGGTAATGATCAGGATCCGGACGCTCTTCAGGAACTTCCCTTCCTCCGTAAATAACTGTAGTGGCAGGATTTTCCTCTATAAACTGAATATATTTTTGCACAAAATCATCCTGTATAATCTTTCCGTCACAATCCAGGAACAACAGATATTCTCCTGTGGAAAAATCTAAAAAGAGATTTCGAATGCGGGACCGGCCCAGGTTTTCGCTCAGAAATACAAAACGGGAAACCTTATCTTTAATTTCCCGGTTAAGAGTATTGAAACTTTCTTTTGAAGCATCATCAATCAAAATAATTTCGGCATTCATACGATGATTTTCAATTTCTCTTTTTAAATCGAAAACCAATCCGCGGACATCAAAATTATAGACGGGAATACAGATTGAAAGTTTCATTGTATCAGATTTTCTCAATGATCTTTTGAATATTAAACTCTTCAAGACACGCCCAGTCTCCTCTATAACATTCTTTATCACCGAAAACGGAGCATGGCCTGCACGTCAGGTCCTTCACCTGCACAACATCCTGCTCACTCTGTCCGAATCCGAGAAACCCTGCATAAGGATGCGTTGCCGCCCATACAGAAACGCATCTGGTTCCCACAAGGCTTGCAAGGTGCATATTGGCAGAATCCATTGAAATCATGACTTCCAGCTCTGAAATTTTAATAAGTTCTTCTGTAAGTTTCAGCTTTCCGGAAAGGCTTTTAGTATTGGGAATTTTATTTTCCCACTCTTCCAGTGTTTCAGTTTCTTTTTTGCCACCTCCAAAAAAATAGACAGTATGTTTTTTTGCCAGAATCCGGGCCAGTTCGAATGACTTTTCTAACGGAAGCATTTTTCCTTTATGCTGGGCAAAAGGAGCAAAACCTATTCCTGATTTATTTTCCGAGACAGGCCTAAGCTGATGAGAGAGCTCTACCTTAAATCCCATTTCCCTGAAGACATCTGCGTAGCGTTCAACAGTTCTTTTCAGTGGGACTTTGTTCAGATTCCAGACATCGGTCAGATGATCTTTTTCTTCTTTACCTTTATTGATTTTAAAGACATTCAGCCCTTTTCTTCTATAAAACTTATCAATAATCTTTGTTCGGATAACATCGTGAAGATTGGCGATAAAATCAGGATTAAACTCTTTAATTAATTCATTACTTAACCTTCTTAATCCAAAAATGCCCTTATAATTATCAACATCGATTCCCTTAAAAATAAGATTCGGAACCCCTTCAAATAAGGCTTCAAAATTTTTCTGGAAACCATAATAATTTCCACACCAGGATTCTGTTCCAGAAATTCTCTGAAAACAGGCACTGTCATCGCAACATCTCCGAATGCAGAAAAACGATATGCTAAAATTCTGGTCACGGCTTATGATTTCAATTGATAAGCAACTGCGTAAAATTTAATTTGCTTGGTCATAGCCATCAGTCCATTGGCTCTGGATGGTGAAAGAAACTCCTGTAATCCGATTTCAGCGATAAAATCAAAATCAGAATCTAAAATTTCCTGGGTGGAATGTCCGCTGTAGATACTTACAAGGAGTGAAACAATTCCTTTTGGTAAGATCCCGTCAGAATCTGCGTTAAAAAAAAGTTTTCCTTCTTTAAATTCAGCATCAATCCAAACCTTGCTTTGACAACCTTTAATGAGATTTTCTTCAGTTTTCTTGTCTTCCGGCAGTCCTTTCAGCTCTTTTCCAAGATCAATAATGTATTCATATTTCTGCTCCCAATCGTCCAGAAATGCAAATTCGTCAATTATTTCCTGTTGTTTTTCTTTAATGGTCATCTTTAATCAAATTTCTTTATGCAAAGATAACCAATTTTGTAAAGACTATTTACGGGAAGCTTTTTCAAAAAGTCGGAGGATCTTCAATTCTTCATTCTCCCAGCAGAATACATCTGCGGCCTTATCCAGCTCTGCCTTATAATGTAAACGCCCTTTTTCAAGCATTTTACGGATCGCTTTGCCGATTGTTTCAGGTTGGTGATCTGTAATCATTTCACCTACATCAAATTGTTTTTTGATGCGCTGCATTTCGGGAAAATTTATCATCACCAAAGGTACTCTGGACTGAATATAATCACAGACCTTATTAGGAAGGGAATAATAATAACTGACGCCATTATTTTCTTCGAGACTGAATCCGAGATCTGCTGTTTTCGTTACTTCCCTGAGGTTTTCCGGCTTCAGCTTACCTAAGAAAATAACTTTATCCTGCAGGTTTTCTTTAGCAACAAGCTCTTCATAGGCTCTTTTCTTTGGTCCGTCACCTGCAATTTTCAATATTGCTCCTTCAATATCATGCATGGTCCTAATGACCTTTTCTATGCCCCGAGATTGATTAATAACCCCCTGATATAAAATAATTTTAGGATTGTTAAGTGGAATATCATTCACCGAAGGCAGTTTTCTCGGAATATTCCTTACGACAACCGGGTTTACCTTATATTTTTCATGAAACCACTCTGCATAGCTTTCACTTTCGGTCATCATGAATTCAATTTTCGGAACAAGGTTCACTTCTATCATCCGCCAGAACTTCTGTGAAAGCCGGTTTTGGATAGCAGGCATTTCCGTGAAAATTTCATGACTGTCGAAAACCAATGGAATATTCAGTTTTTGGGCAATGAGATAATTTGGCAGAAGAGCATCAATATCATTGGCATGAAGTATAGTGTTTTTGTCAGCTTTTTTCTTCAGCTCATGATAGAGCTTCCAGTTGAATTCAAAATAAGCTGTCTTTAAGCTCGCAGACTTCAGGTGTATTCTGGAAAAGGAATAAGGACGCTCCATTTTTTCACATCCTCCCCAGTCATTTCCTATCAATTCTACTGAATACCCATTGTCATGAAGGGTTTTGCATACCTTTTCTATCCGCTGGTCGGTATACAGATTACTAAATGCTGAAGTAATTATTTTTTTCCTCATGAACCTCTCTTCCCTACTATTAAATGGTAGATCTGGATGAAACAGATCATCCCGTTTGGAATAATAACCGGCCAGAGCGGTCCGCTAAAGAAACCATAAATGACAAAACAAATACAGCCAATCATGTTGACAATTCTGATTTTTCTTACATCTTTCAGTATGAAACTCAATACGATAAAAACTGAGGCAGAATATCCGATGTAAGTAGTAATTTCAGGGCTCATGAAGAATTTTTAATGGTAACAAACTTAATCATTTTCAAGAAGATAATAAAATTTTTTACTGCCATAAAGTCATTAATTGATTTTTGGTAAAATATTTGTAATTTAGATAATGAATAATTGGCAACGTTGCCATTATTCTAATGAGATATATTATGGATTATAAGTTTTCACAAGGTTTGAGCCAGGTGTTCAAACAAAGCAAAAGCGAAGCTAAAAGGCTGAAAAGTGAATTTCTTAATACAGAACATCTACTTTTAGGTATTATAAAAACGGAAAACTCTGCAAAAGAAATCCTTCAAAACCTTAATGCGGATTTAACACAAATCAGAAGAAAAATTGAAACTCTAAATACAGCAAGTCTAAATCCTATTTCTGAGGAGGTTACCAATATTTCTTTCACCAAAATGGCTGATCATGCCATTAAACGTGCGGAGTTAGAATGCCGACAATATAAAAGCAATGAAATTAATACCGTTCACCTGCTTTTAGGTATTCTTTATAAATATGAGGACCCTACTTCAAATATTCTGGGAGCTTACGACATCGACTACGAAGGAGTTTCAAGAGAGTACCAGACAATGCTTAAAAATTCCGGGCAGTCACCACAGATGAGTGCTTATGATGATGATGATGAAAGAGAGGAATTAGAGCAAATGAGAAAGCCTACAGGAAACTTAGGCTCAGCAAAAAGCAAGACCCCGACGTTGGACAACTTTGGTAGAGATTTAACGTCTCTGGCAAGGGATGGAAAACTGGATCCTGTCATCGGGCGTGAAAAGGAAATTGAGAGAGTATCTCAGATCTTATCACGTAGAAAGAAAAACAACCCTCTTCTTATCGGAGAACCGGGAGTTGGTAAATCTGCGATTGCAGAAGGGCTGGCTTTAAGAATTCAGCAGAAAAAAGTATCAAGAGTCCTTTACGGAAAGCGTGTGATCACTTTGGATCTTGCCAGTTTAGTAGCAGGAACAAAATATCGTGGTCAGTTTGAAGAAAGAATGAAGGCCATCATGACCGAGCTGGAGAAAAACAGAGATGTCATTCTATTCATCGATGAGCTTCACACCATTGTCGGTGCGGGAAGTTCTACAGGAAGTCTGGATGCATCCAATATGTTTAAGCCGGCTTTGGCAAGAGGTGAAATTCAATGCATCGGAGCCACTACCCTGGATGAATACCGTCAGTATATCGAAAAAGACGGAGCTTTAGAAAGAAGATTCCAGAAAGTAATGGTGGAACCGACTTCTATTGACGAAACCATTCAGATCCTGAACCAGATTAAAGATAAGTATGAAGAGCATCACAATGTCATTTATACGCCGGAAGCTATTGCAGCCTGTGTCAATTTGACATCAAGATATATTACAGACCGTTTCTTACCGGACAAGGCCATTGATGCCATGGATGAGGCGGGCTCACGTGTTTACATTAAAAACATGAAAGTTCCTACGGAAATCATTGATTTCGAAAAGAAAATTGAAGATATCAAAGAACTGAAACAAAAGGCTGTAAAAGCTCAGGACTATCTTGAGGCAAGAAAGCTTAAAGACGAAGAAGAACGTCTTCAAATGGAACTGAATGCCGCCCAGGAAAAGTGGGATAAAGATGTAAAAGAGAAAAAGGAAACCGTAACAGAAGAAAATGTAGCGGAAGTCGTTTCTATGATGAGTGGAGTTCCTGTAACGAAGGTTGGTAAGAACGAGCTTGATAAGCTGGCCCAGATGGACGAAAAACTGAACGGAAAAGTAATCGGTCAGGAAGACGCTGTGAAAAAGGTGGTGAAAGCTATCCAGAGAAACAGAGCCGGGCTGAAAGACCCTAACCGTCCTATCGGTACTTTTATCTTCCTTGGTACAACCGGAGTTGGTAAAACGGAGCTTGCTAAAGTAATGGCAAGAGAGCTTTTTGAATCTGATGAGTCTCTTATCAGAATTGATATGAGTGAATACATGGAAAAATTCGCTGTTTCAAGATTAGTGGGTGCGCCTCCGGGATACGTTGGGTATGAAGAAGGTGGTCAGCTGACTGAAGCGGTAAGAAGAAAACCTTATGCTGTGGTTCTTTTGGATGAGATTGAAAAAGCTCACCCGGATGTATTCAATATTCTGTTACAGATCCTTGATGAAGGACACGTTACAGATAGTTTGGGTAGAAAAATCGACTTTAGGAATACGATTATTATCCTTACTTCAAACATCGGAACAAGAGATCTTAAAGATTTCGGAGACGGTGTCGGTTTTGGAACTTCAGCGAAAAAGACCACTTCAGATTCAAGAGCGAGAAGTACAATCGAAAATGCTCTTAAAAAAGCATTTGCTCCGGAATTCCTTAACAGAATTGATGATATTGTGATCTTCAACTCTCTTGTACAGGATGATATCAAGAAAATCATCGATATTGAACTGAACAAACTCTATGGCAGACTTGAAAAATTAGGCTATAAAGTGGAACTGACCGACGAGGCGAAAGATTTTATTTCTGAAAAAGGATGGGATAAAGATTTTGGAGCAAGACCGTTGAAACGAGCTATCCAGAAATATATTGAAGATCTATTGGCAGAAATGCTGGTAAACAAACAATTAAATGAAGGAGAAACCGTAGTTCTTGATCTTAATGAAGCTAAAGACGGATTGGTAGGAAAAGCACAGAAAGCGAAAAAAACCGCTGCTGAAAAATCCTCTCAATCATAATTAAATAATTTACAAAAAAAGCACCGGAAATTCCGGTGCTTTTTTTGTTTGTAGACACATTGTTTTTTCTTGTTAAAGCCCAACTACAAAACCAATATTTGGAATCAGGCCACTTGAAAATACGCTGGTTCTTTCTTTGTAAAGCACATTGTACATTAAACCGATCTGCATAAAGGAGTTATTCCCTATCCTTTGCATATATCCGCCACCAAGATACAGGGCATTTTCTTCTCTATCATACTTATAATCATAATATTTATCTCTGTAATTGATAAAATAGTGCTGAAAATTGGCTCCCAGATAAAAAGACCTTCCAATATAGTAGTTGGCAAAAGGTCCTACTCCAAACATCGTGGACCTAAAGTAGTCTGAAGTTTGCCATGAAACACTTCCCACAACACCAGCCTCCAGGTCATTGGTAAGCCTGTAGCCCACTCTTGGGGATGCCTGAAGGTAAAAAGAACTGTTGCTTCCAAATCCTAAACCGATTCCTCCTCCGAAAGTCCATCTGTTGTTTTCCTGGGTGGGTGCTCCCACTGAAATCTGTGAAAATAAGGATCCTGAAATCATCAACATCAAGGGAATAATAAACTTTTTCATAGGTATATTTTATTTTTTTAAAGGTTAAATCCTTTCGCCTTAGTCTATATTTGGTGCAAATAGGGGCGATTCATATTAATATCGTTTTTATCAATGTTTAAAATTATGGTTTTTTTACGAATTTATTTAGTTGTATTTTTGCCGCATCAAACTAAGAACTCCCGTTAAGAGTTTCGTAAAATTGAATACAATGAAAATAGTAGTAGGCCTCTCAGGAGGTGTAGATTCTAGTGTTACAGCTTATTTGCTCCAACAACAAGGTCATGAGGTAGTGGCTTTATTTATGAGAAACTGGAACGATGCTTCCGTAACATTGGAAGATGAGTGCCCATGGATTGAGGACAGCAATGACGCCCTTATGGTCGCTCAAAAACTTGGAATTCCTTTCCAGGTAATCGATATGAGCGAACTGTATAAAGAGCGTATCGTAGATTATATGTTTGCTGAATATGAAAAAGGAAGAACTCCCAATCCAGATGTTTTATGCAACAGAGAAGTAAAATTTGATGTCTTTATGAAAACGGCCATGTCTCTTGGTGCTGATAAGGTAGCTACCGGACATTATGCCAGAGTACATTCAACCTTTGATGAAAACGGAAAGGAAATTTTCCATCTTCTTGCGGGAAAAGATAACAATAAGGACCAGTCTTATTTCCTTTGTCAGCTAAGCCAGGATCAGTTGTCAAAAGCATTATTTCCTATCGGAGAACTTACAAAACCACAGGTAAGAGAAATCGCCAAAGAAATCGGGCTTGTCACGGCTGATAAAAAGGATTCTCAGGGATTGTGTTTTATCGGGAAAGTAAGTCTTCCCCAATTTTTGCAGCAACAGCTTAAACCTAATGAGGGAGAAATTGTAGAAATTTTTAAAGATTCACCGCTATTTTCGACAGAAGTACCTGCATTTTCATCAAAAGAAGAAGAGCTCAGGTTTTTGTCAAGAAAAATTGATTATAAAAAAACAGACGGAAAAGTAATCGGCAAACATCAGGGAGCCCAATATTTCACGATCGGACAAAGCAAAGGATTAGGAATAGGCGGACACAAAGAAAGCTGCTTTATTGTCTCCAGGGATATGAAAAACAATATTATTTTCGTAGGAGAAGGAAGTCATTTCCCCGGACTTTATAAGAAAGCTTTAAAAATTGATAACAGCGAGTTGCACTGGGTACGTGAAGATATGAAACTGGAAAATGGCGGCTCCATGGAAGTAATGGCAAGATTCAGATACAGACAGCCATTACAGAAGGCAACGCTTTACCAGTTTGAAGACGCTTTTTATGTAGAGTTTGAAGAACCTCAGTCTGCGATTGCTGAAGGCCAGTTTGCTTCATGGTATATTGATGAAGAACTTATAGGAAGCGGAGTGATTTCATAAACATATTGCAAAAAGTAAAGTCATCGGTGATTGCACCTTTGCCATCATACAAATAAATAGCCCGGAACAACTTTGTTTCGGGTTTATTTTATAGGAGATCTTACTTAATTTTATCCTTTACATCATGTGACATAATTACCGAAGCTATAATGGCTTCTACAAATAAAATCATCAATAAAAAACCGACTGGCTTTTCTAAAATTATTCCTCTGATCAGCTTTACAGCCCCCAAAGCAAAAATCAGGATCAAAAAGGAAAGGCTTATTTTTGAAACGGTTTCTTTGTCTGATTTTAAAATGAAAACTGATACATAAGATGTCAGGAGCAGGATTATATAAAATTTTAAAAATACCGGCCCTTGGATGTCAATCGGATTTAAGGTAGCATAGTTGGCATAAAGCCATGCCCAGCTTACCGCTACCGGAATTGAATGAATGATTATCTTTTTCATAGCTTTTAAATTTTATATTCCACTATCCTCCGCAACCTCCACAGCCTCCGCAACCACCTCCACAGCCACCTCCACAGCCACCTCCGCCGCAGCTGCTTCCGCCTCCACTGCATCCTCCTCCCGAACTTTCATCATCATTATGCTCACTGTTACCCGCCTGAAATAAAGAGATCACGATTGCAATTAAAAAGATTCCCAATATCGAAACCAGAATCCCGAATAAGGTCGTTAACACCTCACCCAGACAGGAAGACAATGTCATAAGTGCAGAAAATAAAGGAATAATCCCCAGCTTTCTCCACCATTTGTTTGTAGTTCCGGATTTTTCCGGTTGCAACCAGATTTCCTGTGGAGCTTCAGATTGAAAAACAGTCTGATAGTTCTTCAATGTATCTGAGAACCAACTGCTATGTTTTGTTTTTTCTGATTTTCCGCCTTTTGAAGGGTGATGATGAAGAGGTCTTTTCAAAATATTAGGACAAAAATCTTCCCAATAATTTTGGGTATAGATCAAATGCATATGCCACACCTTGTCGACAATTTTACTCGGTGAAGCGCCATGAGGAAGAATACAGCAGAGATAAACAAATTTTTTATATTCTTCAATTGCTGTTTTTGTAAATTCAGCAGTCCAGTTTTCTTCTTTTGCAAGCTTTTTCGAAAACGGAAAGTCTGCATCCGGAGCGTCTAAGGAAAATCCCAATATCCTGTTCCAAAGAAACTCATCTTTTACTACCAATTTTGTTTCCATTGTTTTACTTTTTAATTTTCTACTCAAATGTCATTTGATTTTAAAATATAAAAGTCTTGTTTGAATATTTTTCGGTTTGATAAAAGTCTTAAATTAGTCGTATAAAATAAAAAAATGAAAAAGGACGATATTCTGCATCTTGAGAAGTTAATGAATTTCCTGGGGCGTCAATTTTTAAAGAAAAACCATTGGGAAGATGTCACAAAAACGGAATGGTCCTACATCGGCGCAGAAATCAATGACCTGATAACCAACGATCATAACGAAAAAGGAATCAAAAAAGAACCTGACCTTCTGGGAACAAACTATCTGTACGAGCACCTGATTATCAACAAATTAAAAAAACACAAACATAATGAAAATGCTGTTTTAAGCAGGCCAAACCTTGCCAAGCTGAGCCTGATTGTCAAAGCATTAGGATATACGAATTACATAGATTTTATTAATTCCAATACGGAGTCTTTTAATTTCAACGACCTGAAAATCGAGATGAATAACGTGAATCCAAATACAGTGCTTCTGGACCGTTTGGTAGGTTGCTGGTATTCGTATAACAGAAATCTTCCGGAAAACCCTTCTCTTGCAAAAGAAGATCGCATCTGGCGTTCTGCCATGGAAATCTATAAGTCTGAAACCACCGGGGAATATTTCATAGAACGAAGTGGCGGCGACCATCATAAATACTTTGGTAAGGTTACGGCTTATTCCGACTATGTTTTCATCATTATGAACAGCAATACCTTCATCCGGCAAAGGCATTTTATTTCAAGAATAAAAGACAGTAAAGAAAAGCTGAAAAATCCTGACTACAAACTTCACGAAATTCATTTTATAAGTACCTGCATCAGTTTTAATCAGGAACCTATCGCCTTGTTCGAAATTTTTCAAAAAGCAGACCGGAAGAGCTTTATTTCAGACTCAATCAGTTTCCCGGTTGACAGTGATGAGATCCCTGCTTCTATCTTAAAACAACTTGAAGATACCGACTCTAACAGGATTGATTACAGATAATTATTATTATTTAAAATGGAAAATGGATAATTGAAAGTGGAAAATGGAAAATTGCTCTTTGTCAAAGTGAGGGTAATGTGCTTCACTGGTAAATTATAACCGATGTTTCATTTTTCTTCTATGCCTTGAATACATTTAGTGATTTAAAATCAATGCATTGCAACAATAATTACCTAATTTAAATGTTCTAATTATAAACCACCAATACTTTTACGATGGAATATTATGAGTTGTATGATCTACTGAAAAGTCATTTTGATTCCGGAAAAGAGGGCGTGGAGATCAAAGACTTAAATCTGACCATTCAAGCCGTCCCGTTTGTTTCTATGGCTTCAGATCTTCTGCATGGATCGGCAAGCCAGGATTGCAGGGAGCATCAGTTGCCACTGGAAATTAACGAGGATGCCTATTTACACTATCATCAACCTTCTGTAGACCTCAAAGATTTTGAAATAGAATCTAATAAAAAATTCGAGTATTATATTCTTAAAAGGGCTGATGTAGATATCGCTGACGGATGTATCATTTTCTTCCACGGATTGAATGAAAAAAAATGGGATAAATATCTGCCGTGGGCTTACGAGCTTGCTCAAAAAACACGTAAAGCAGTCATTCTCTTCCCCATCGCTTTCCATATGAATCGAGCAGAATTGATATGGAGTGACCGGCATCTCATGACTCAGGTTGTAAATTTCAGGAAAAAAGATACCCTGAAAATACCAGCTACTCGTATGTAAATGCAGCCATAAGTTCAAGACTGGGGGCTCATCCCCAAAGAGTTTTCTGGTCGGGACTGCAGACCTATTCCGATGTCATTGAAGTGGTAAAAGACATTAAAAAGGGCAAAATAAAGGGTATTTCTTCTGATGCCAGTCTGGATTTATTCGGCTATTCTATCGGCTCTTTTCTCTCTCTGATTATCAAAATGGCTGACCCTGAAAATTTTTTCACCCGATCCAAAGTATTTTGTTTTTGCGGGGGAATGACCATCGATCGCATGTTTCCTATTTCAAAATACATTATGGATGCGCAGGCAACCGTTACAATGCTCGCCGTATTTACTGAATTATTAAGCTCAGATTTTAAATTTGACTGTAGACTGAAACATTATCAGAATGAAGAGCTGCATCCACAGGAAAGTTGGTTCAAAAAGATGCTGCGTTACAATTATTTTCAAAAAGAGAGGGAGGAACGAATAGGTGAAATTCAGTCTCAAATTAAAGCATATGTATTGGAAAAAGATAATGTTGCCCCTCCAATCGAAGCTTTAAATACCTTACGAGGTGGTTACCGGAATATTGATGTGGATGTTGAGATCAAAGATTTTCCGTATGAATATTCACATATGGTTCCTTTTCCTTTGACGTACAAACACCAGAAAGAAATTACTGAAGCTTTTCATCATTTTACTGATTCTGCCGCCAAGTTCTACCATCAATAATCTCCTTTATCAGGTAAATAGGGAAAGGAATAGTTTAAAGAATAAAAGTATGAGATCCATGGCAATATGATTTGGGTTACAATGATTGGATATATGATCTAGCTTACCAGCCAGTCTTTAAAGTCTTTCACACGGTCACGGCTAACGGTAATTTCTTCCTGCGGCTGAAATTCCAGGTCTACCTTGTAGTAGGGCGAAGTGTGAATATTTTTTATATAGTCTGAATTGATGATAAACTGCCTGTTGACCCGGAAAAACTTTTTTACATCCAACACATCTTCCAGCTCATCAAGGGTAAAATCAGACGGATAAGTGCGCTCTTCTGTCTGGAGATAGACGATTTTATTTTCACTGAAAAAACAGCTTATTTCTTCTGTCTGTACAATTTTAAGATTATATCCTATCTTAACCAACACTCTGGAAAGGGTAGATTTCTCCTTTTTGATCAGTTGCTTCACGTCCTGAGAGCCTCCTGTATTTTCTGAAGGAATAAATGATTTAAATTTCTCTACGGCACCTGAAAGGTCTTCGTCCATAATGGGTTTCAGGAGATAATCTATGCTGTTCAATTTAAATGCTTTCAGGGTATACTGATCAAAAGCTGTGGTATAGATGATAAAACCTTTGGTGGGAACTTTCTCAAATATGTCAAAAGAAAGCCCGTCTCCCAAAACGATGTCTGAAAAAATCAATTGAGGGTGCTCATTTTCGGTGAACCATTCAACGCCTTCTTCTACGGATTCTATTTTGGCAACGAGTTCAATTTCAGGGAAGTTATTCAACATTCTCTCTAATTTCCTTGAAGCTGGTTTTTCGTCTTCTATAATGACAGTTTTGATCATTGAGTTCCTGATTTTAGTTTTAAAATTCTGAAATAAAAGTAGTCAAAAAAACTGTTTGTTAAAACTTTTGGGATTGTTTAGATTTTCTCATTTCTTTTTCTATAATTTCTTTTTCCCAGTCAGCATCAAAAAGGAATAATTTTACAGCTCTTACGGTAAGAAAAATCCCCCAGATGACGAGGATCACGGAACCGTCCCATAAAGAAAAATTAAAGATTCCCTTTTCGAAAATATCATCAAAGAAAATGATAAATGCGAGAATTCCGAACCATAAAACATGTTTGTAGAATTTCTTTAAATCATGTACCCGTTGTTGTGCCTGATTGTAGTCCATTGTAGTAAGTTTTTAAAGTTATTATGGGTTTTTAAAGTGTTTTTGTGCCTTTTCTGTCTTCATTCATCAGTTGTCTGATCTTTTTTTCTTCCCATTCCTTTCCGATTCCGAAAGTTGTGATTCCGTGGGCAGCAAGTCCCATTCCCCATCCCATCATGGGCCATAAGAACCATAAGTACTGCGGTGCTGTCAAAAGATTCAAAACAGCTAAAAAAGGAATGACTAAACAGTATGAGGTAAGATTTCCGTAGAATCCTTTTAATTCTTTTACTCTTCTTGAAGCTTTTCTGTAGGCTAATTCGTCTTTGTTGATGATCGTTTCCATTTTTTTAATTTTTAATGATAAGTTGTTTGTTTTTGTTGAGACAAATGTAGGCCGGGAAAGGGCCTCAAATCAATTTTATATTACCGAGTGGTAGAATATGTATACTGAACTGTAAAAATTCCAAACTAACGGCTATTTCAACGATCCTATATGCTTCCGTACAGGCATTAACCTTACAAAGATTTTTGTTTCAATAGATAAACGGGACCAATTTCTTTGTCTTTCTTCTGTATTCCAGATACTCTTCTCCAAACTGCTCTATCAAAGCAGCTTCTTCTACTTTAATTCTGTAAGCAAAGGCAAGAAACGGCGGCATAAAGGCCAAAACCAATGAAAGCCAGTTATTTAAGTACAAACCTAATCCGAGTGATGTCAGCAGAGAAAATGCATATGAAGGATGTCTTACGTATCTGTAAAAACCTTCTTTCTTAATTTGATGATCCTGTCTTATCGTCACATCAACCGTAAAATATTTGCCCAAAGATCTGATGATTATAAATCTGAAAATAATTCCAACCAGAATCAATGCTTCCCCGGCATAAGATATCCAGGATCCTGAAACGACAGGTAATTTGGTATGATCCGCGGTGATCACCGCCGCCATTATGGAAAACGGAATAGCAAGCCACAAGATTTTGAGGGTAGACTTATCTTTATTTTTTTTGTCTTCCTCAGCAGATTTGAGCATGTTTTTATACAAAAATTCGGTGACAAACCATGCTCCCATTGAAATGGCAAAGACTGTTTCAAGAGTATTCATTTCTGTATGATTTTGTGATTAAAAAATGATTAGTTATCAACCAATTGATTTAAAAAGCGCTTACATACTATTCCTTTTTATCCATCATTTTTTTGATTTCCTGATCTTCCCATTTCTTTACAAAATTTGCTTTTGGCAAAAAAACGGTTACAGCATGGGCTACCAATCCTATTCCCCACAATGTTGCCGTAAAAAAGTTTTTAAACTGAAAATAGCTTTCTCCCGGGGCAAGCTGTGAATAGTTATAAAAGACGATCAGAATATTGACCACTGCATAGGCAAACAGATGCATATAAAACGCTCTCAACCGTTCTACCTGTTTTTTGGCCTGCTGATACAGGTTTTCATTTTCGTCATTTGTTTTCATTATTTCTGTTGCTTTTGCTGTTCCATTATTTCTTTGATCTTTTTTCCTGCCATGAATCCCCAAGTCCGAAGATTCTCAATGCACGGAATGCCAGTCCGATTCCCCATCCTATAGCCGGGTACCAAAACCAGTGATTATCATTTTCTGTCATCAGATTAATAAAAACCAGGAAAGGAATGACAATGCAATACGAAATAAGATTGGAATAGAACCTTTTCATTTCTTTCACTCTTTTTTGTGCTTTCTGATAGGCTTCTGTTTCATTATCCACTTCTGTACTGACTGCATTGGGTTTAGCAGGAAGCATCGGAAGTTTTACTTTAAAATATTCATCGGATTTTTCAATGAAAACATTCCTTTTTGTCAGTAAAGAATATCGTTGAACAATATTGGCCAATCCTATACCTGAGCTTTCCTTGATCTGCTCTCTTACCTGCAGGTTATTCTCAATACAAAGGGTATCACCATCTGAAAAGATCCTTATCACCAAAGGTCTTGATGAAGTGGCAAAATTATGCTTGATGCAGTTTTCCAATAACAACTGCAATGAAAGAGGCACCACATATTCGGGATAATCTTCTTTGTTGACTTCAAAGCTAAAATCTACACTATCCTCAAATCTTGTCTTGAGAAGATCGCAATAGATTTTTGCAAATTCTATCTCATCTTCTACCGTTACGAGCTCCTTATCCTTTTGTTCAAGTACATATCGGTAAATCTTTGACATTGAAGCGGTAAACTTCTGGGCCTGCTGCGGGTTTTCATCAATCAACGAACTTAAAACATTCAGAGAGTTAAAAAGAAAGTGCGGGTCAAGCTGGTTTTTTAAACTCTCAAATTGCGCATTTGCTGACTTGGCAATAAGTTTCTGTTCCACCACTTCTTTTCTGGAAGTCTTCTTGAGTTCTTCCATAAATCCTTTGGCATGAAGAAAGGTGGTAATCAACAGGGCAATATTGATCATAAACCAATTGGTAAGCCCATATTTTCTTGAAAAAAAATCTTCAACCGTTGCCGTTTTCTGAATCACCACATAATTCATAAAATTGCAGAAATACACGAGGATAAAGTTGCCGATAATAATAGAAATAATACTCAGGACAGCTCTTGTTCTGGTGGCTTCAGACCATGGAAATTTTTTGTTGAGATACTCATTAATAAACCCGTTTCCAAAACCCAGCACAAAAGAATACATTGTGGAAAGCAGCAAAGTGATCATAAAGGTATACAGGTCTTTTCGTTCGTTAAAGAACAAAAAGAAGAACAGTGTTGTTCCTAATGAGGTCCAGAGAAGTATTATTGTGTATTTACGCTTCATGATTCGTTTTCTTAGCTCAAAATTAGCTTTTATTAAAGGTATCAAAAATTATTTCTTACCGAACGGTGGTTTTTTATTCCTGAATGGCCATAAAAAAACCTTCACTGAATGAAGGTTCCTGATTGATTTCCGGAAAGTTCGACTGTCTTCTCCGGTGTTGTTTTATTTTGTTGTTTCTGCAGGTAGACTGATGAAATACTCAGCTTCTGCTTTTCCCCAGTTCGGATCAAAAGCGGTTTTAGGCTTATAGGCATTAAATTTTACCAATGCTGCTTTAAACTGCTCTATCCCTTTGGTTTTACTTCCTCCGTATTGTTCAGGGGTAAAATAAGTATCTTCTGCTTTAATCAGGGCTACTCTGGGATTACCCGGCTCCAGCTTTTCTGCAATATTGATCTCTTCCCCTGCTCTGGCACCGTCAGTCATGTAGCGTTGTTGCGGATTCACCATCATTCGCAGAGAATATGTCATTTTTCTCAGTAGATGCACCTCAGCATTGTCTGCTCCGGCAAGGTTTTGTGCCATTCCCAGATATTTTTCAGCCTGTGATGCTATTGCGTCAAGCTCCATCATCTTTCCTGTTCTCATCATAACTCTCCCTTTCTGAATCAAGGCGAATGCTGCATAGTATTGCGGAAGCCACTGTGAGCTTTCTTTACTTCCGATTCTTTGAAAATCATTGGCAAGTGTCTGGAAATCTTCCGGAGTTTTGCAGGTTTCAATTTTTGCTATTTTATCGGTCATTATCTTTTCGTAATCTGCCTGAGCAAAAGCTGTTAAACTTATACAAGATAAAGCAAAGCTTAAAATAAATTTTTTCATTATATTAATTTTAAAAGTTAGTAATAAGGTTGTCCGAAGTTAGGTTTTTTATAGATTATTATTGATTGCATCCTGTGTTTTATCTGCACCAAAGCTGATAAAGGCTCCTACAAATACAAAGGTGTTTACAGGGGGAACGATGGCAGAGCTTCGTGCTCCGTCCATTGAGAAATTATACCCATATACATTTTTTGATCCCAACACATTGGTAATGCTCAGTACAAATACAGTAAATGCCTTTGCATCTTTTTTTCCAAGATTCGGAAGATAGTTGATACTGAAATTAAGGGCATTGTAATCTTTTAATCTTCCTTCATTTCTTGTGTAATTAACAGGTTTCCCATTATCAAATTCAGACACGATATCATAATAAGGACGACCTTTGGCATAGGTATAAGACAGATTAGCACCAAGTTTCCATTCAGGGATAAATCTTTTTACCACTGCGGAAAAAGTGTGTTCTGCCGCAAAACTTGGTTTTAAACTCACCGGATAATTAAGAAAATCTCTTTTTGAATCCAGAAAGGAATAGGTAATCCAGTAATCTATGTTTTTAAATGTTTTTTTGTTGTCTCTCCAGAAAAACTCGAGTCCTTTGGCATATCCGTATCCATTGTTATCTATCGCTGTCAGAACCTGTTGATTCTGTTCTTTGTCCGGGGTGACATTAAATGTTTTGATCAGCCGGTCATATTTTTTGTAAAATGCTTCAAGACGTAAAGTTCTTCCTTCTGAGGCCCTTTGAATCTGGAAGATATAATGTTGTGATTTCTGAAAATCAAGATTGGCAGGCCCGTTAACATATTTG
Source organism: Chryseobacterium indologenes (assembly GCA_016025055.1). NCBI lineage: Bacteria > Pseudomonadati > Bacteroidota > Flavobacteriia > Flavobacteriales > Weeksellaceae > Chryseobacterium > Chryseobacterium indologenes. The sequence goes on along the minus strand of CP065590.1, from coordinate 1,666,010 downwards.
CTTTCCGGATTCTGGTAAAAAGGCCGTATGCAAAAGAAGAGGTCCAGTCTTTTGCAAAGCGGTAAGCCAATGCGAAGCGGGGAGCAATATTATTTTTATTCAGATAAGATGAATGCTCTGCTCTTATTCCGATTTTGGCTGATAAGGCATTGCTGAAACCTAAATCTGTTTCCAGAAAAGCAGCTGAAAGTAAGTCTTTATAATGTTTATCTACTTGTTCAAAGTTCAGTTTTTCATCGGTATTATTCATTTCAAAGCCACCTCTTATTGCGCTGATCCTGTTTATTTTTCTTTCCAAAACACCTTTGAAGTTCAGATAATTTCCACCGGTCAGTAATCTGGTATTTCCTGATTCCACATCATTGGTTTCATGGGAAAAATTAAGGTCAGACCGGTTATAGGAGTAAGAACCTCCCACATTGAGCAGATATTTCCCGAATTTTTGCCTGAATGACAGATTATGATAGGTGTTTTTTCCATTCAGTCTTACCAGTGCAAAATCATATCCAGGTTCCAGGCTTTCTGTTTTCACCCCCATTTTGTTGGAGTTATACATTCCGTAATATTTTAGAAATCCCCCTGATTTTGTTTTAATTCTAAAGTTAAAATCACTGTTCAGTCCTTTCGGTGCATCAATAAAATTGGTATTGAAATCAAAGACTTTTTTGCATAAAATTCAACATTGAATAGCCTAATGTTGCTCCATAAGAATGATTTTTATTGTTACCGAGCCTCTGAAAACCTGCGCTTAAAAAGATAGGAGAAACTCCGAAATCATAAGAACTCTGGTCCGGTAGATCAACACTTTCCAACAATAATGCACCGGAAAGAGCCTGACCGTATAATGCAGAATATCCGCCACTTGAGAATATATTTCCTTTAAAAAGAGAAGTATTAAACTGATCCCTCCCTGCAATTCCAGGAATTGAATTTGAAAAATAGTTGTTGATAAGGCTGCCATCCATAAAGATTTTGGTCTCCGTACCGGTACCTCCCCTAATAAACAGTCCTTCTGTGCCACCCACTTTCTGTACACCGGGAAGATATGTTAAGGCTGAAGTGATTTGCCCGTCAGCACCGGCGGTTGTATAAATATCAATCGGCGAAAGTAATGCTGTAGCCCTTTTCTTATCACTGGCTTCAATAGATCCTGCAGAAACTACCACTGCATCGATTTCACTGATTTGTTCCTTCAGCAGAACGCTTACAATAACCTCCTGATCATCAACCATAATGCTTTTTTCCACTGTTTCATATTTAGGATGGGTAAAAGTCAGGATATGGCTTCCCTTTTCATTTGTTTCAAAAGAAAAATTTCCTTCAGCATCAGTTGTTGCTCCGTCATAGGTGTTTTTCAGAGTGACGTTCACTTCGCCTACCCCTTTATTCCTGTAGGTTACTTTTCCTGAAACTTTTACCTGAGAATATCCCAGTATAAATGCAAAAAAGGAAATCAGAATTACTATTTTTTGTCCCTGAGTTTTCATAGTTTTTAATATCTGGATCAAAAGTAAGATGGAAAATGCCCTTCTGTAAAAAAATAATTACTGAAAGGCATTCTTTTGTTACCGAATGGTAAAAAGCACGAAATTTACTTTGATTACTCATAAAAACCCAATTTAGTTTCAATGAATCCCATTTATTTCGTTATCCTTATTGTTGGCTTCGTACTTTTTAGCCGGAATTTAATCAGCGAATCGGAATACAGAAATCCACGATCATTTTTCCTTCCGGATGCTCTTTAAAGTTGGAATGATAGATTTCAAACGGAAAGGCTTTTCTCATCGAATGGTTGTGCTCGTTCATCCACAAAAATAAGGATACCCAACACTGTTCAAAATCGCTGAGGGTTACTTCCCCACTTCCGACAATAAACCGTCCGGGATCAACAGTTTCCGGAAAAACTTCTCCATCTGTCCCTTCAAGTTTTTCATCCAGAAGCATACACGCATGGATTCTGACTTTATCCGCGGGAGTAACTTTAAAGCTGTCGTGATACACAGAGAGCATTTTGATATTTTCTCCTGGGAACAGTTTTTTCTTTTTCGCCCAGTCTACCAATACATTGAAAGAGGGCTCTACATTCGTAATTCCCAGGCTCATCACTGCAGCCAGATTCATTTCCGGCATTTCTTTTACTTCGATCTTTAAATTCATTTTAGTCCAGTTTAACAGGTTTTCTATATGGCAAATGTATTGGCTGAAAACCGTATCAATTTGTCCGTTCTTGCTTTGTATTTGTAAAATCTTGTGAAATGTTTCGGGAGCTGCTTTTCTGAACTCTGAAGGAGGTATTCCGTAATATCTTTTAAATGTTTTACTGAATACGGAATGATTTGAAAAGCCAAGATCAAAATAGATATCCTTGATCTGCAAGTCTTTACGTAAGGCCAGATAAAAAGCACTTTTTTCAGTCTTTTTCCTGATAATATAATTCTGCAGGGTCTCTCCTGTCACCAGCTTAAAAATCCTGTGAAAATGAAAAGGTGAGTAGACACTTATCTCCGCTACTTTTTCAAGAGAGAGATCAGTATCCAGGTGGGCATCAATATATTGGATTGCCTTTACTATTCTTTTTTATATTCTTCCAATTGCAAAGGTTGTTGACCGACAAAGGTATCAATCCCTTTCCTATTCTTTTTGTCATTTATTGCTGTTTTATGATTTACAGGTCATATACCAATACAACCAGGGACTGATAACGAACAGAAATGCGTATCTGCTTACATTTTCAGATGAACCAGCAAAGGAGATGTCGTGTTGATCTTTTCATCATCAGAAGCTACGCAGGCTTGATAATTTTCATCCACCGGAATCTCTTTTGTAAAGAATTTTTTCCCTTCAAGCGTACATGTATTTTGTAAAACCTCAAAAGAATCCAGAGGAATCATCATTCCATCCCCATGTGCTTTGATAACGGCTTCCTTTCTTGTCCAATATCTGAAAAAACTCTTCGTTTTATCTTCGGAATGATGAATTTCTTCAAATTCGCCTGTTGTCATCTGAAACTGAAAATCAAAATAATTGATTGTATGGTCCAAAAATTCAACGTCTATTCCTAATGGAAATCCGGCAATAGCACAAACAACCATATTCCGGGAATGCGATATATTAAAATGAACCGGATTTCCCTTTAAGTAGGGCTTTTTATTGGATAGAATGTAAATTTCCGGAACGGTGGTGATATCATAATAGGTTTTAAGTCCATGCAGCAACAGGATTCTTCCCAGCAATGAAAGCTGGGCATCCTCCCACCTTCTGTATTTCAGGATCTTGGATTTAAAATCTTCAGAAAACAGATTCAAATGCTGATCTAAAATTTCCTGATGCCTCTCTTCATCAATAAATGTATACAGAATAGTCATGTTTTATGACGTTTTTTGGATTAAAAATAGAAATATCAGGATTTATCATGAAGTCTAAAATTACAGCTTTTTTGCATTCTATCGAACTATTTATATGGATTTAAAAAAAACAATCGGAATCCTATGATTTCCAGTTCTTCTCTCTTATTGATTGGTAAAAAAGACTGAAATCATAAAGCTCTTTGAAAAATCTTTTTAAATTTATCATAAAATCACTTTAAATCATTTAAAAAGATGAAAGTACAAACAATAGCATTACTGGCGGGATGTGCATTTTTAGCCGCTTCGTGTGGAACAACAAAAACGTACGCTGTCAACGCCAAGAGCGGAACACAAACCGGAGGAACGGCCAAATTTACCCAGCAGGGAAATGATGTAATAATGAAGCTTGATGTAACAAACCTTACTCCCGGAATCCATGCAGTACATATTCATGAAAAAGGAGACTGTTCTGCAGCAGACGGAACCTCTACAGGCGGCCACTGGAATCCTGGTAAAGATGATCACGGAAAATGGGGTGCAGAGCATTTCCATATGGGAGATATCGGAAATTTAGTTGCTGACCAGAGTGGTAACGCAACCCTTACCTTCAAGACAGAAAAATGGTGTCTTGGCTGTACAGATGAATCTAAAAACATCATCGGAAAAGGTCTTATCGTACATGCTGCGGCAGACGATTTCCATACTCAGCCTACAGGAAATGCTGGCGGAAGAGTAGGATGTGTAGAAATTAAGTAATTTTCTTTTCACAATAAAAAAATCCGCTAATTTTCATTAGCGGATTTTTTTTATGTTATGATTTGCTTCCCATCTCTGAAACAATATTCATTGCTTCCTGCAGATACAGATCTTTTTTCAGATTCTTGATCCACATTTCAGATTTTTTCTTGAAAGCTTCATCTTTTTTCTCTCTTTCAACCTCAGCCGGATACATGATAAACTGAAGTCCGTTCTCAAATTTTGTCAATACTTTGAATTTTTCAATCTGCGCTTTTCTGTGCTTCATCAGCTCATTGAATTTATTGATGTTCAGCGTGATGTTTTCTTCTTTATCCAGTTTTTCTCTCCATTGGGCAGACTCCAATAACAGCTGATAATTGCTGTTTTTTGCCATTCTTTCTGCACTTGCTTTTTCAAGAGCCTGAATATTGAAATAGTTCAGTTTCTGGAATTTTGTTGGCGGAATTTTATCCCAGGCCAATGCAAAATCATCGTAACGCTCTCCTACTTCTGCGTAGGTAAAGAAATCTTTCATCTGAATATCAGAAACAATCCCTTTTCTCTGGGTAGATTCACCGGTGATTCTGTAGAACTTCTGAATGGTCAGTTTTAAAGAACCGAAATCATCTTCAGTATTTAAAAACCTGTTCAGGTCTACGAATGTCTGAACCGTACCTTTCCCGAAAGACTGCGGCGACCCGATAATCATTGCTCTTCCGTTATCCTGCATTACTCCCGCCAGAATCTCTGAAGCTGAAGCGGAAAGCTCGTTTTGCATGATGACTAACGGACCTGTCCATATTGGTGTCTCATTTTTATTCTTTAAAGTCTGGATTTTTCCGTTTCCGTCTTTCACCTGAACATAAGGTCCAGCTTCCATGAAAAGTCCCATAATATCCCCTACTTCCGTCAGTGAGCCTCCACCATTATTCCTAAGGTCAAGAACTATCCCTTCGATGTTCTGAGATTTAAGTTTTATAATCTCATTTTTAATATCATCGGAAGCATTTCTTCCTTTTGCATTTTCAAAATCTGCATTAAAACTTGGCAGGTTGATGAAACCGTATTTCTTTCCGTTCGGAGCATTTACCGTGATACTTCTTGCAAATGTATCTTCAATAGCGACTTCCTCACGAATCATCGTTACGTCTTTAATAGATCCGTCTTTTTCTGAACCGTTAAGGTTACCGGAGTCCCTTTCTCACCTCTGATCAGCCTTACTGCCTCATCAGAAAGCATTCCTACTACATTCACGGCGTCATCCTTCGGCTTAGACTTTACTTTCAATATTTTGTCTCCCTCCGAAAGCTGTTTGGATTTCCACGCCGGAGCACCAATCGTAAGGGCTCCTAAATAAAGGTTTCCTTTTTTCTCCTGGATAATAGCTCCGATACCGATTACTTTTCCGGTAAACTGGGTATCAAAATCTTCTTTATCTTTTGGCGAATAATAGTTGGTATGAGGATCAAATACTTCGGTATATGCATTCATATATACCGTAAACCAATCCATTTTCTTTCTCTTTTTGAATCTTGTGAAGGTATCTTTTACAAGATCTTTTACCTCATCCGTAGCTTTTTTGATCTTCTCATCCTGAGTAAGAGGTTTAAACTTGATGGTATCTTTTAATTTATATTTCTGAACAGAATCTTTTTTCTCTTTCTGGGCTTCTTCTTTGCTGTTCATCGATTCAATTTCCTGAAGGATATTGTACTTGATGAATTTTTTCCACTCATTATATTGTTCCTGCTTGTTGGCAGGTACTTTTTTAAGCTTAGGTTCCAAAGTTAGGGTTTCATCTTCCTGCAGGTTGATAGGCTTGCTGAAAATGTCCTGAGTGATTTTATCGATCTCATCTACTCTCTGGTAAAGCCTGTCGATGGTAAGCTTATAAAAAGATAGATCTCCAAGGTTGATATAATCATCCAGCTTTGTTTCATGTTTGCTGAATTCATCCATATCAGATTGCAGGAAATATCTTTTGGCCGGATCTACCAATTCAAAATAATGCTTATAAACGTCTTTTGAGTAAGCATCATTGATAGGTTTCGGGCTATAATGAAGATAAGAAAGAGTGTTTTTTACGCTCACCATTATTGTTTGCATCTTTTCATCGTCATTCTTTGGCGAGTTGAAACAAAACATTAGACTGGTTAATGGAATTAGAAGTAAAAATTTATTCAGTTTGAAATTTTTCCACATAAACTGCCTTTATTTATTAATTTTTTAAAAAAGTAGTATTGTAATAAGTAGCAAGAACTACCAGACTGTTACAAACGATCAAATTTAATACCTTATTTACAAATATCGAACAGTTTTGAAGATTTTTATTGAAAGAGACTCATAAATGCCGGTATGGAATTCTGATATTTCCCCATAACAACAGCTTTCATTGAAAGATCAGATCCATTATTGTTTTTTAAACTGCAGATTTTTAAATGTGTAATTTCCTTTAAAAGTAAAAAAACACATACCACAAAAAGAAAGTTTAATTTAAAAAGGCATAAAATATGCTGATATTTAAGCCAATCACATTAAAATATATAATTATGAGAAGTTTATTATGGTTAGTCGCAGTCATCTGTATCGTGGTATGGCTTTTAGGTATGTTAGGAATCATTCCGGGGATCAGTACAGGGTACCTGGTTCATGTTCTTTTAGTTATCGCTATTATTGTTGTCCTGTATAATATCATTACAGGTAGAAAGCCTCTGGACTAGGTTAATCAGCAATAATCGGCAAGGCAATCTGAAATAGAGTATTTTGTCACCTGATATAGCACGGTGAATAAGTAGTATGTGCTTATTTGGGAAGAAGAATAAAGATTGCATTATCAATTATTCACATTTCGTTTTCATAAATATGTAAAACCGGAATATATGAATTTTATGGTTCTGGTGTGCATTTTGAAGTAAATTACAGTTGTTTTCACATCGTGGAGTTATCAATCAATTGTTTTATAACATCTTATTTTTAACTACATTTGATGTGTTGAAAATTCTTTTTGTTCTGTTTTGGCAAATGAACAAATTGTACTGTACTTTATAAAAAATTAAATCAATTTATGGAAAGACCACTTATTCTGGTGACGAATGATGACGGAATTACGGCTCCTGGTATCAGAAACCTTATCAATTTTATGAATGAAATCGGAGAAGTAGTTGTTGTAGCACCCGACTCTCCGCAAAGCGGAAAAGGCCACGCTATTACCATTAATTCTACCCTAAGCTATGAAGAGGTAAGCCTGGAAGGTCCTCAAACCGACTTTTCCTGTAGCGGAACTCCTGTAGACTGCGTGAAAATTGCTCTCGATAAAATTCTGAAAAGAAGACCTGATATTGTTGTATCCGGAATCAATCACGGAGCGAATTCTTCTATCAACGTTATCTATTCGGGAACAATGTCTGCTGCTGTAGAAGCCGGTGTGGAAGGAATTCCTGCCATTGGATTCTCTTTACTGGATTTCAGCTGGGAAGCAGATTTTACCCAGGCTAAAAAATATATTCAAAATATTGTCAGAAGAACACTTGAAAATCCGATGCCGAGAGGAATCGTTCTGAATGTAAATATTCCGAAACTTCCTGCTGAGGAAATTAAAGGGGTAAAAGTTTGTAAACAGGCTCATGCAAAATGGGAGGAAAGCTTTGACGAACGTGTAAATCCGCATGGTAAAAAATACTATTGGCTGACAGGATATTTCAACAATATGGATGACTCTGATGATGCTGATGAAACAGCTTTGGCTAACGGATATATCTCTATAGTCCCTGTTAAGTTTGATCTTACCGCATACGAATACATGAAAACATTGGAAGAAACAATGGTTTTTGACAACGTTACAGAGGTAAAATAAACCCCGTGTATTACAAATAGCAAAAGCGTGAAGTTTGATTTCACGCTTTTTATTTTTTATTTCCCGAAGATCACATCGATTTTGACAGATGATTCTGCTTGTGAATACTATTGCTGTTTTAAAATAGTACTTTATCTTCTTTTCTCAGTTCTTCGAGAAAAGCTTTTTTGTCGTCTCTGTAGAAAAGATTCATAGTTTCAAAAGGGATTAGCTTAAGATCTTTATTAACAATGTGAACACAGGATTTTTTGACAGCCCTTACATCAAAATCATGTGCATCCATAAAGTTCATGATGATAATTCTAAACAGGTTATCATAGTCAAGATCCGGAGCAGAAACTTCCGGCAGACAGCATAGCAACTGATTGACCTTGGGCTGCACTTTATCGACAGAAATTCCGGTGCTGAATATATCCAGCAACTGCATATGGAGCCCTTTATCCTGCTCATAAACAATGGTATTTCTTGATTCATTATTCAAAAGATCTGCAGGGTTGATATACCTGGTTAAAGGAATGGTTTCTCCCTGAAGTTTTAAGATATATCCCATTGCTAAAGCGTCCGGATTACATGGAACGGGAATAATATCATCAGAATTCAATAAGGGAAACTGCCTGATAATTTCCTGCCTGACCTCAGTTAACGTGATCTTTTCATGAGCAGAATCTTCCCTGTTTCTTCCTGCAATCTCAACAGGCTGGAAGGTTATTCCCCTAACACACTTCTGCTTCAAAGCAAATTCTATAATTTTTCCGATTTCATCGATATTCTTATCTTTTTGAAGGACAATAACGAGTGTGGTGGAAAGATTTAGCTCGTTAAGTTTTTCCAACGCTTTCATCCGTACTGCTGTCAGGTCCTTTCCCCTGAAATCTTCCAATACTTCCGGTTTAAATGAATCAAACTGAAGGTAGACTTCAAATTCAGGAGCATAAGTGGCCAGTTTTTCTGCAAATCCCGGGTCGTTGGCAATTCTGATGCCGTTGGTATTCAGCATCAGATGTTTTATCGGTTTCGACTTGGCGATATCCATAATTTTAAAAAACTCCGGATGAATGGTAGGCTCTCCTCCACTGATCTGGACTACATCGGGCTCACCTTCATTTTTCACAATAACATCAAACATGGCTTCAATTTCTTCCAGGCTTCTATGGCTTCCATAATGTGGGGAAGACATTGCGTAACAGGTGGGACAGGTCAGATTGCAACGATCTGTCACTTCCACAATAGAAAGGCAGCTGTGTTGTTCATGATCAACGCAAAGTCCACAGTCATAAGGACAGCCATATTCTACATCGGTTCCGAAATGAAGGGGCATTTCTGAGGCTTTATTGTAGTTTCTTATGTTTTTATAATAATGTACATCAGAAGCTATTTTTGTTTTAAAGAACCCATGATCAGGACATCTTTTGGTCATAAAAACCGCTTCATCCTCGATAATAATCTTAGCGCCGACTCTTTTAAGGCATTCCGGGCAAAGGCTTATTGTATAATCGTAATAGGTATAATTTCTTACTGGCATAGGCAAAATTTTAAAATCCTCCACCGCAAATATAACCGCTGATCAGTCCACAGATCAGAAGGCATATAAGCATGGTCTGGATAAATTGTTTTTTTAGTAAATTTTCTGTCTCCCTTCCATTCATAGATGATTTTTGCCACAACAGTGACGACAAGGGAAAAAAACAGGGCGCCCAAAATAATAATCCCAATGATCATTACCACTACACCGCCCAGATTGCCAGCTTCTAAAATGGTTATTGTTTTCATCTTGAATATTTTAAATATAAAGTCCTGGTGTTTTTAATAGTATAAATGTAATAAATAATTACAGAGATACACACGATTTGAATTGTACCAAGATTTACAACGATTTCTACCCTTGGTTTGATAAAGTCCAAAAAGAACCTGAACGTAAAATAGCCCAGCATAAAAAGCTGAAAAATAAACCCTGACGGATATTTTTTAAGACTCTGAATGTATTTTAATCCTATCCAGAGAACAATGAGAAAAACTATTTCGTACAAAGCTACAGGATGCCTGAGGTACCGATCCCCTAAATGCATTCCAAAGAAAGAATCAGTGGGAATGCCATAGGTTTCTTCATAAATGCCGGTAAGGAAACATCCGATCCGCCCAATAATCATGGCAAACATTAAAGGAAAAACAATGAGGTCACCGGTACTTTCTTTGTGATGTACGATCTTTTTGGCCAACTCCACGCCCAGTAAACCCAACGCCAGCCCTCCGACAATGGTATTATTTGACCAGAACTTGGTAAAACTAAAATTCTCACAGAATGTGTAAGGGTTTTCAAGATTTCCGATCAGCTTCGAGCCGATCAGAGCACCGGCTGTAGCACCGATCAAAACTGCTGCAGAAGTATTAAATGATAGTTTTTCTTTGGATTTCCTTTTCAGATAAAAGTAATACCTCATTCCCAAAAACATTCCAACAGCCTCAAAAAGAGGATGAGCAAGAATCGTTTTACCGAAAATGTGAAAAGTTACAGGAAAATCCATTGTTTCAAAAATACTCTATTTCATATAATTTACTACCTTTATTCTGACAAATAATTACAAAATGCGCATAGAAAATGACATAAAACTGGGCTTTAAGGATGTAATGTTCCGCCCGAAACGTTCCACTTTAAAATCCCGTTCGGAAGTAGATCTTGACAGAGAGTTTACCTTTAAGCATACTAAAAAGAAATGGAAGGGTGTACCCGTGATCGCAGCCAATATGGATACGGTCGGCACCTTTGAGATGGCTGTGGAACTGGCCAAAGATAAAATCATCACTGCGGTACATAAGCACTACACTGTCGAGGAATGGAGTGCATTTCTGGAAAGCCAGCCTGAAAGCATCTATCAGTATATTGCTTTAAGTACCGGAACAGGAAAAGCTGATGAAGAAAAGATCAGGCAGATCATCGAAAAACACCCAAAAATCGAGTTTCTTTGTATTGACGTAGCCAATGGGTATTCTGAACATTTTGTTGGATTTGTGAAGAAAGCAAGGGCTCATTTTCCTGATAAAATTATTATTGCAGGAAATGTTGTAACCGGAGAAATGGTAGAAGAGCTTCTTTTGGTAGGAGCAGACATCATCAAAGTAGGTATCGGACCTGGTTCGGTATGTACAACCAGGGTAAAAACCGGAGTGGGCTACCCGCAGTTATCAGCAATTATCGAATGTTCTGATGCCGCTCACGGACTGGGAGGGCATATTATTGCAGATGGAGGTTGTAAGGTTCCGGGAGATGTTGCCAAAGCCTTCGGTGGGGGAGCAGATTTCGTGATGCTGGGAGGAATGTTTGCAGGCCATGACGAAAGTGGCGGGGAAATGATTGAAGAAAATGGTAAAAAATACCGCCTGTTTTACGGCATGAGTTCTAAAACAGCCATGGATAAGCATTCGGGGGGTGTTGCGGAATACCGTGCTTCAGAAGGAAAAACTGTAAAAGTATCATATAAAGGTCCTGTTTCAGAGACCGTGAAAGATATTTTAGGAGGTGTACGGTCTACATGTACTTATGTAGGAGCCTCCAAGCTTAAAGAGCTTTCTAAAAGGACTACTTTTATCAGGGTTCAGGAACAGGAAAACCAGATTTTTAAGGATTAAAAATAAAAAGCCTGCAGGTGTGCATCTGCAGGCTTTTTTTATGCTTTATTCTTTGGTTCTTATATATTTCTTATTAAAATACTTTTGAAGCTGATCGTTGACGTAGGTTTCTTCCTCTTTCACAGAAGCCATTTCATCAAAATACAAAACTCTTGGTACATGTTTTATTTTGTCTACAACAACAGAGTCTCCGGGAGTATTCTTGAGAATTTTTACTCGTGTATTTATTTCTTTTTCATATCCTTTAAGGTCTGTCGTGAAAACCTCTGCTGTAATATTGGCAAGATTATAATCAATATCAAAATTTGAATATTTTTCAGGGAAAATTTTCAATTCAGGAGTAAAAATTACGATAAGGGAAACCCACCAAAGGCTTTTAATTCTTTCAAATCTAAATGCCAGAATCAAAGATAGAGTGACTAATGAATAAAAGGCAATGCTTTCAAACTGTCTTGCAATTGTATTGACGATATATCCTGTAAAAAGCAATGGAAATAATGAAACGGCCCCAATTAATAGAGCTTTTCTGAAAGGTATTTTATTTCTGATTACTGTAAGCTCTTTTTCGAAAACTTTAATAAATAACGGAACCATTAAAAAGACTTTAAAAGCTATATAGATGGTATTGGCACCAAAAGCGCCGATTCTCTTGATCCATTTTAGTATTCCTTCCTGTGTATCTCCCATTCTGCTGAAATTTCCGGGTGCAAGAAAACTCAACAATAAAAAGAGAGTACCAACTATCAGAAAAGCCAGATTCTGCTTAGTCCGTTTCTGAAAATAAAACAGCAGCAGAAGGCCTTCGAGGAGTAATGCCATGATCTCGTTAGATCCCATCAGAACTATAATCAGCAATAAGGAAAGATATGCCCATATTCTCTGTCCTGTTTCTTCATTTTTCCTGGCAAAATAAAGCAGAAGACCAGCTAAAATAGTGGGAACAAAATAGATATTAGAGCCGGTAATCCAAAAATAATGCTCGGGAATGCTGATCAATAGAACTGTATAAAAGAAAAAGAACATTATTGCTTTTTGTAAAGACTCCCCAAAAGAGTATTTGAAATATTCTTTACAGTTGAGTGCAATAACTCCGATAAAGGAAAGCATTAAAAAAACAGGATAAATCTTCGGAAGTAGACCGTTATTATCATAAAAAACCGGGTTAAACATATTAATGGAGTATCCGAAATATCTTCCGCCCCAATGCATGTACGTCTGCTTAAAATTCCCGGTAAGTCCCAGTTTCCTTGTATGGTAAGCCCATATATAGTCATCGGTCTGATATACATTAAACAAATTAATATAAATCAGACCGATGCATACTATAATCGACAAGAATAATACTATATTCTGTACTGTTTTCATTTTTTAAGTAAGCATTCCCCCATCTACATTTAGGGTCTGCCCTGTAATGTAAGATGACATTTCGCTACCCAGAAACAGACATGCATTGGCGATATCTTCGGGCTGTCCTCCTCTTTTCATCGGAACACCTTCTCTCCATCCCTGAACTGTCTTTTCGTCCAAAACGGCTGTCATTTCTGTTTCAATGAATCCCGGAGCAATCGCATTACATCTTATATTTCTTGATCCTAACTCCAAAGCAACAGATTTTGTAAACCCGATCACCCCCGCTTTAGATGCAGCATAGTTGGCCTGTCCTGCATTGCCTTTTACTCCAACTACTGAAGTCATATTGATGATAGATCCTGATCTTGCCTTCATCATTGGCTTAATTACCGCTTTAGTAAGGTTGAAAACAGAATCTAAGTTTACTTTGATCACTTTATCCCAATCTTCTTTGGACATTCTCAATAACAGGTTATCTTTTGTAATCCCTGCATTGTTTACCAAAATATCAATCTTTCCGAATTCCGTCATTACTTCATCCACAAGCTGCTGAGCAGCATCATAATCTGATGCGTCAGACTGATATCCTTTAATTTGGGTTACAGAACTTAAAGCTGCTTCTAATTCTTTTGCTTTGTCTACAGAGCCTGCGTAGGTAAATGCCACCTTTGCTCCCTGCTGAGCAAACATTTCTGCGATACCTTTCCCAATTCCTCTTGTAGCGCCGGTAATTAGTGCTACTTTTCCTTCTAATAATTTCATATGTCTTAACAATTATTTTCTTATAACTCATTCAGCTTGTGACAGCTGACTTATCTGGTATTTATAACTCTTCACCAGAATTAAACGGTGTGCAAAGATATTATAAATTGTTATTCAATACATTTAAATGATCAAAATACCTGCATTTTTTAAGACTTTTTTATGATTTCTTTTTATTTTACCGTATTTTATTTCTAAATTTTGTGAAATAAATAAGGTCAGATCTCCTGTCTTTTTCTAATATAAGGACTTCTTTCTGCCAAAAATAAGTATCATAAATGGTTTCCCTCAACAGCTCATTCTGAAAGTTAATCACTCCGTATTTTCCTTCCTTTTTTACAATAACTTCGTTTTCAGTATTTTCGAATGCGACGATATCCTCGTATTGGAAGGGGACAATTTCTGATCCCTTTCCGTCCAGAATTCCGTAGAGATTGTCCGTATTTTTACATACAATGGGTTTGGAAAACTGATTAAGAGGGTTAAAGTAATCGGTACTCTGTCCTTTGATCAGATCAATGCCCTTCAGCTCTGTGATCGAATGGTCGGCTACTGAGAATGTATAATAATGTTCTCCTTTTCTGATAATCAAATTCTGAGGATAGAATCCCAAAACCTGAACATCCTCACCCAGTATATTGTTAAGATCTTTATCCAATACTTTTTCCTCAGTCCCTTTTTTAAGGTAAATAATATCCTTTCCGGAGACTATAAAGCTTTTAATAAAATCATATTCCTGCGGCACCAGGATATTTCCATTCAAATCAATAATACCTGCTTTTTCAGTTTTATCGCTGTAAACGCTGAAAAGATTTCCAAATAAAGGATTAAGATATTTAAAATTAACCGGATAAAGTTTCTGATCTTTTTTAGTAAAAACAGTCGTTTTATTACCTTTTCTGAGGTAAATGAATTCTTTCTTTCCAAAATATTCCGGATTAATCTCCGTGAAAACTTCATCAGCAATGGTATTTCCTTCTGCATCTATCAAACCATACTTTCCTGAAGCTTTATTTCTGGTAACTACGTAAGGATAGGCACTGATATCTGAAATCTGTCGTGAAAAGGTATGCAATGTTTTTCCGTTCCTATCAATAATCTCGCTCTGGTTATCCTCATTGACAATGAGGGCTCTCCCGTTTTCAAAGTTGTAATCGCTTTTAAAGCCTCTGTCACTGACCGGACTTCCGTTAAGATCATACAAATACCATTTTTTATCTTTTAAAACAAAAAATCCGGTCTTTCCTGAAAAGCGAATCCGGTCTGAATATGGGACGATCTCCTTTCCACTGAAATCATACACCGCATCTTTTCCCTGTCTTGAAGAAATAATGCGATCTTTGTGCCACCAGGGAGTGTTAAAATCCTGATCGCTGAGAGGAATAATTTCATTCCCTTTTTCATCTATAACAGCAGATTTTCTTTTTGCCCCTGAATCCTCAGAATACAGAATAAATCTGTTTTTGAAAACATGTAAAATATTTCCTTTATGCGGGGATTCAAAAGTAACAACACCGGATGAATCTACAATACCCTGCTTTTTAGTAGCAGCATCATATAGGGTTCCGTATCCCTCTGCATAGGAGGTAATCTCTTTTCCGGTTTTTTTGGATAAGATCACCTTCATATACTGATTCGTTTGTGCTGTACAAACTGCAGAGCACAAAACCAGAATTATTTTTTTCAATGAAAATCAAATAGAATTGTTGACAATAAGAACGATCTCTCCTTTTAAAGTTTTGCTTTTGGAAAATTCAATCAATTCATTGATTGTTCCTCGTTTAGTCTCCTCAAATTTTTTGGAAATTTCACGGCTTAAACTCGCTTTGGTCTCTTCACCGAAAAATTCTTTAATCTGCTCTAAGGTCGTATTGATTTTATGAGGGCTTTCGTAAAGGACGATTGTTTTCTTTTCCTCGGCAAGCTGCTTCAGTTTGGTTTGTCTGCCTTTTTTCTGGGGCAAAAATCCTGCGAATAAAAATTCATTATTCGGTAATCCTGAAACAACTAGTGCAGGGATCAAAGCAGTTGCTCCCGGAAGGCATATCATTTCAATATGGTTATCGGCACCTGCTTTGGCCAAAAGATAACCAGGATCTGAGATCCCAGGTGTACCTGCATCCGTAATAATGGCGATATTCTGCCCGTTTTTAAGGTCAGTAATCACTCTTTCAGTGGCCTGATGCTCATTGTGTAAATGATAGGATTTTAAAGGCTTGGAAATCTCGAAATGCTTTAACAGTATTCCCGAAGTTCTCGTGTCTTCACATAAAATATAATCAACTTCCTTAAGGACATTTACCGCCCTGAAGGTCATATCTTCAAGGTTCCCGACAGGTGTGGGAACAAAATATAGGATTCCGCTCAAAATTATAAGAATTTATTTTCCACCAATATCCAAAGTCTCTGAGCATATTCATCCACTTTACTCCATTTTCTTTCATAATAAAGATCGCTTAAGTATTCTTTAGCTTCTTCCAGGGTTTTAAAATGGTTCAACTGAGCCACTGTATCATTCAGATCAGTCTGGCTTCCCTCAAACAGCATTTTGGAGAAAGCAATTCTGTCATTCAGATCCAGTTTAAACTCCGGTTTCTGCTTGTCAGCTTCCATCAGATGGGTTGGAATATTCGATTTCAGGATGCTTCCGGTTTCTTCTTTCGCCACCGGTTCCTGAGTTTCTTTTGGTATTTCTCTTTCTAAAGGATCATCATCGAAAAGTGACTGAACAGCTTTCAATCCTTTGATATTGGATAATTTTATTTTCTTTTCCTGCTGATATGCTTCCAGATTTTCGAAGCTTTCATCAGAAGGATGTTTTTCTGTTTCTTCAGGAACAGGTTTGTCTATTTCAACAATTTTTCTTCTGTCGTAGACTTCTGCCAGGATGCTTTCTTCCTTCTGATCTTCTGTAGAATGATCATTTTTGATCTCATTCAAAACATTTTCTACATTGGATGTTTCAGTGCCCAATTCCCCCTGCTCCATGGAAGAATTTGAGACCATAAACTGATCTTCGTCTTCTTCTATCAATATTTCATCTTCCAGCATTTCGGTATCAAAAATACTTGGAATCCTTTCTGTAACTCCATTTTCTTTACCATTGTGCACTGTTGGATCATTTCCGTCCTGCTTTATTTCGTGATCAGAAATTTCATCATCATCTATTTCATTCAGCTGATTATTGAATATCACTTCTTCTTCGGTTACTTCATCATTAAACATATCTTCGTTGATGTCTTCATCCGAATCGGGTTGAGCCTCAGCAAGAATTTTCTCTTCTTCCACAAAACTAAAGACCACCTCATTGGTTTCCACAGGCTCGTTTTCAATTTCATTGAGCTGGTTATTAAAAACAGCTTCTTCTTCCGTTATTTCATTCGGAGATGACTGTTTCTGTACATTTTCTGTGGAGTTTTCTTCCACAAAACTTACAATATTTTCATGGAATTCATTTTCAACAATCTCATTCAGCTGGTTATTAAATACCGCCTCTTCTTCATCCGTTTCATTGACAAAATGATCATTTTCATGTTCATCAATTTCATTAAGTTCATTATTAAATATAGCTTCCTCCTCTGTCACTTCGTGATGATGGTCATGGTGATGCTCCGGATCCCCGGAAACAGATGAGACAGGATTATTTTCATGGGTATGCAGATGATCATCTGTTATGAAATACTCAATATTTTTTTCCAGGAGTTTCAAAAAAGAAATCCTGTTAGCAAGCTCATCCACAAGATCTTGCTTGGAAAGTAATTCGTCTACGTTATTTATTTTGTCCAGATTATCAATGATATTCATGGATTCAAAAAAAATCTTTTCCTTTAAATCTTGGATATTTTGCATAATAAGATTCTTATTAAAATTGCTTACTTTTGATGTTAAAAATATACGGCTAATTTAACAAATGTTTTTAGAAAATACAATTAATCATTCCAAACAGAGCGGTTGGATGGAAGTGATCTGTGGCTCTATGTTTTCGGGTAAAACCGAAGAGTTGATCAGAAGGTTGCGGAGGGCAGAAATGGCGGGACAGAATGTAGAGATTTTTAAACCGAAACTGGATATCCGGTATTCTGAAGAGGATGTGGTATCTCATAACCAGAACAAAATACGCAGTACGGCAGTGGAAAATCCTAACGAAATTCTTCTGTTGGCTTCCAATTGTGATGTAGTTGCTATTGATGAGGCACAGTTTTTTGACGAAAGCATCGTTGATGTTGCCAACCAACTTGCCAATAGCGGGATAAGAGTGGTAATAGCCGGATTGGATATGGATTTTCTAGGCCGTCCTTTCGGGCCAATGCCCAATTTAATGGCCACTGCAGAGTATGTTACAAAAGTGCATGCTATTTGTAAGAGAACAGGGAATCTTGCCAATTATTCTATGAGAACTTCGCAGGGAGATAACCTTGTAGAACTTGGGGAAACCGAAAGTTATGAGGCAGTAAGCCGCCGTGTTTTTATTGATGAAGTACTTTCAAAAAGAAGATAATAAACAATATTAATTACAATTATTAAATAAATGAAAAACGAAAAAGCAAGATTATAAAATTTCAAAAAGGAAAATAGAACCATAAACTGTTACACCCTATTTGCAATTTTATCTTTTTGCAATTTCGTATAAAAACTAAAGCAGAAAGGCACCAATGAACTATACAGTACAACAAATTGCAGAGATTACCCATAGCAGAATTATCGGGGATAAAGATGCAGTAGTCAAAAATATTGCTTACGACAGCAGGATTATTTATTCAATAAAAAATACCGCTTTTATTGCCATCAATACGCATAAAAATTCCGGAGAAAAATTTATTGAGGCTGCAATTGACAGGGGAATAGAGGTCATCATTTCAGAACACCAGTATCCCCAGTTTGAAAATGTAACCTGGATCATTGTTGAAAATTCGATAGACTTCCTTCAGAAATTAGCAAAGTATCATTTCGAAAATTCTCATTTACCATCTATCGGTATTACGGGAAGCAACGGAAAGACTATTTTAAAAGAATGGTTGTATCAATGTTTATGGAACGAATTTCCCACGGTAAAAAGCCCAAAAAGCTTTAATTCCCAGATTGGCTTGCCTCTCTCCCTTCTTCAGATTAACACTTCCCACCAACTCGGAATTTTTGAAGTAGGAATTTCTCATCCGCATGAAATGGAAAAACTTGAAAATCTTTTCCATCCTGAAATCGGATTGTTGACCCATATAGGAAACGCCCATGCTGCCAACTTTTCTTCCGAAGAAGAATTGATTGATGAAAAAATAAAACTTTTCAAAGATTCAAAAGTCATCATCTATAACGGAGACCATCCGGTAGTAGATCAAAAAATAAAAAATGTATACGCAGACAGAAAATTAATTTCTTACGGGTTACAAAAAGACAATAACGTCTTTATCAAAAACAATATTTCTAAAGATGAAAACATCATCGTTGAATATTTTGGTGAAGAAATCAGTTTTCCGGCTCACCAAAGAGACGAAGCGACATTAACCAATGCTATGGCGCTTATCACGGTCCTTAAGGTATTGAATATCGAAAATAAAAAGATCGTTGAAAAAATCAACCTTTTAAAGGCCGTTGAAATGAGGCTTGAATCCATCGAAGGAATTAAAGGCAATATTATCATCAACGATTCTTTTAATCTCGATCTTGACTCTTTGAAGACTGCCCTGCAGTTTTTAAATGAATACAAAAAACCTAAAAGATCATTGGTGCTGACAGATATCTTAGGAGTGAATGCCAATTCTAAGGAATTGTATGAAGAAGTTTCCGAACTGGTCAATGAGCAGCGTTTTGATTCTGTATTCCTGATCGGTGACGAAATATCAAAATTCAGTGAATTATTTAAAGCTGAAACCTATACTTTTATTGACACTAAAGAACTCATAGAAAGTAAACGTTTAACCGAACTGGAAAACCAGATTATCCTGCTAAAAGGAGCCCGTAAATTTGAAATTGAAAAGCTCAAAGATATTCTTGAGCTCAGAAAACACGATACGGTACTGGAAGTAAATCTCAATGCAATCCTTCATAATATAAATTATCACAAATCATTATTAAAACCGGGAACCAAAATGATGGCAATGGTGAAAGCCAATGCTTACGGTCTGGGAAGTTATGAGGTTTCAGAATTTCTTCAACATCATCATATCGATTACCTTGGTGTGGCGTATGCTGACGAAGGTGTAGAACTTCGTAAAAAAGGGATCACTACTCCTATTATTGTCATGAATCCTGAGCAACATAGCTATCAAACGATTATTGAATACAATCTGGAACCGGAGATTTACAGTTTCAGAGTCCTGGAATTGTTCTACGAAGCAGTGCAGAGATCGGGATATGATAAGAAATATCCGATCCACATTAAACTTGAAACGGGAATGCACCGCCTTGGTTTCAAAGATTTTGAACTGGATCAGCTCAGCGAAACTTTAAGTGATAAAAACCTGAAAGTACAGAGTCTGTTCAGTCATTTATCTTCTTCCGACATGCCTGAAGAAAGAGATTTTACGTTACAACAGTTTGAAGTATTTGAAAAAAATTCAAGCCATCTTATTGAGAAACTTGGTTACGCTCCTATCCGGCATATTTTGAATTCTTCAGGAATTACAAGCTATACCGATCACCAGTATGACATGGTAAGAATAGGTATAGGAATGCTTGGAGAATCTCCGAATTCTGAAATTCAGAAACAATTACAGTCTGTGGTAAGTTTTAAAACCGTAATTTCACAGATATCAATGGTTGAGAGCGGAGAATCTGTAGGATACAGCAGAAAATATAAAGCAGATCATCGTACGAAAATCGCTACCGTCCCTGTAGGTTATGCAGATGGTATTCCAAGATTAATAGGAAACCAGGTGGGAAGCTTCGGAGTCAATAAAACATTGGCTCCCATTGTTGGCAATATCTGCATGGATATGATGATGCTTAATGTAGAGAATATTCCTAATGTAAAAGAAGGTGATACGGTGACGGTTTTCAATGCCCGGCCAAGTTTAAAAGAATTCGCAGACTACTGCAAAACGATAACCTATGAAGTGCTAACCTCCATTTCACCCCGGGTGAAACGGATTTATATAAAAGATTAACTATGAGAAAACTCCTGATT
Organism: Chryseobacterium indologenes; assembly: GCA_016025055.1. Classification (NCBI taxonomy): domain Bacteria; kingdom Pseudomonadati; phylum Bacteroidota; class Flavobacteriia; order Flavobacteriales; family Weeksellaceae; genus Chryseobacterium; species Chryseobacterium indologenes. The sequence goes on along the minus strand of CP065590.1, from coordinate 1,645,216 downwards.
CTACTTTTCGTATTCCAGCTGCTTTTGATCCAATCCCAGGTAAAAAAGAATTTAGTGATTCCGAAAAACCCCAAAATAGGACTATCGCTTGCCGGTGGTGGTGCTAAAGGTTTTTCGCATGTAGGAGTACTCAAAGTCTTAGATTCATTAGGAGTAAAAGTGGATTACATCGCCGGAACAAGTATGGGAGCTATCGTCGGCGGGCTTTATGCCTCAGGATATTCGGGAAAAGAAATTGAAAAAATCGTCATGGATACCGATTTCTATTCATTGATTATGGATCCGAAATCCAGACAGGAAGCCAGCTTTTTCAATAAATCCGTAGACAAATATCTTCTATCCATTCCATTAAAGAATGGAAAAATATCACTTCCCTCTTCTATCAGTACCGGACAGAGAAACGTCTATCTCTTAAAAGAACTTTTCAAAAATGTAGCCAGTATTGACGATTTTTCAAAAATGCCTATCCCCTTTCTATGCGTTGCTACCAACCTTGAAAGTGGAAATATGCAGATCTTTGAAAAAGGTGATCTTGTACAGTCTATCATGGCGAGTTCTGCATTTCCATCGTTGATGGATCCCGTTAAAATTGGTGACAGCATTTATATCGACGGAGCAATGACGGTAAATTATCCTTCAAAGCCATTAAAGGATAAAGGAATTGATATCGTTATCGGTGTTGATCTTAATCAGGATCTTTCAAAAAGAGAAGATTTAAACAATATTATATCAATCCTTAATCAGGTCATTGATTTCGGAATAAAAAGAGACACCAGAAAGCAGTACAGATATACGGATATCAATATCAAACCGAATTTAAAAGGAATGTCTGCGACAAGCTATGATGATAAGAAAAAAATCCTCGACAGCGGGTATGCAGAAGGTTTAAAATATTCCAAAATACTGGATGAGCTGCCGAAACGTCCTTTCGACCGCCTGAGACAACGTGTAAACCCGATTTATTCCAATGTTTATAAAATAGACAGTATTTTCATAGAAGGAAGCAAAATATACGGTAAAAACTATGTTTTAGGGAAAATGGGGCTACGTCTTCCTTCTCTTCAGACCTACGGCAATGTCAATAAAATGGTAGATAAGCTGGTTGCTACCAACAACTATAAGTTCATTAACTATGATATCGTTCAGGAGAATGATGCCAATTACTTAAAGCTTTATGTCACCGAAGATGATGCACGCCATTTTTTAAAATTCGGATTACATTACGATGAAGTTTTCAAAACAGGCCTCCTTTTGAATTATTCAGCAAAAAGACTTTTATTCAAAAACTCTAATCTTTCCGCAGATATAATCGTAGGAGATAAACTCAGATATTATCTCAACTATTTTATTGATAACGGATATATTCCCGGATTTGGTATTTATTCATCCGGAATGAGCTTTGATCTAAAAAATGTAGACAATAATGTTACCGATAAGTGGACCTGGATAAGAAATGAAGCTTATATACAGTCTATTTGGAAGGATAAGTATGCCATAGGAGGTGGAATAAGCCATGATTACTTTAAAGCCGAAAATAACGGCGATAACAGGCGTTATGGGCGTTTTCTGAATCCTTACATATTCTTGAAGAGCGACACGCAGGATGATAAAGAATTCCCTACAAAAGGAGTCTATTTTTCCGCTGAAGGAAAAGTTATAGATCTTTTGAAATCGGAAGTAGATAAAAGGATCGTTCAGATAAAAGCAGACCTTAGAATAAACATTCCATTGTGGAAGCAATTTACTTACCGGCTTAATTTATTTGGCGGAATAACAATCGGAGAAAACCTTCCCCAATTTTACCAGTACAGGCTTGGAGGAATATTTGAACAGAATATTATTAATTTCAGAAGTTTTGGTGGTTTTTATTTTGCCCAGCTTCATACTAATAATGTGATAATCGCCTCAAATGATCTCCAATTCAGGTTTAATAAAAACTATTTTATCAGCGGAAACTTTAGCTTTGCCAATCTTTCCAACGACATAAAATTCGAAGATGCAGTTAAAGTAAATTTTAGCTCACTAGGAATTACAGCAGGTTACAAATCCCCTTTCGGGCAGATTAAAGTTAACTTTAGCCACTCACTTAAAAACAACCAAAAAGGTATATTCAGTGTTATATTAGGACACTGGTTTTAAAAAATGATACAGTTCTTTTACGAAAATTTACCAGAGTCGGTAAATACAGATTACAAAAAATGGCTGGAAGATCTTATTCTTTCAGAAGGAAAAAAACTAGGAGAAATCAATTATATTTTCTGTGATGATGAATATCTCCTTAAGATCAATCAGGATTATTTACAGCATGATTATTATACCGATATTATCACTTTTGATTATGTAAAAGGTAAAACAATAAGCGCTGAGATTTTCGTATCTTTGCAGCGCATTTCTGATAACGCTTCTACCCTCTCGCGAGATTATGAAGAAGAAGTAAGAAGGGTCTTAGCCCATGGTATTTTACACCTTGCAGGCTATAAAGATAAAACGGAAGAAGAAGAAAAACAGATGCGAAGAATGGAGGATCTGTACTTAGCCAAATACCGGGATTCAGCGATTTAAAATTGAATAATCACTTAAGGTCCGGATTGTAAAGTACTCTGATATAGCAACAATACAAGTTTACTTAGAGTGCATTCTCCAAAAATGTTTCACGTGAAACATTGGTTAAAAAAGATAAAGTTTAAAGCTTAACAAGCGAGATAAAAATGATTTCAGAAATATACGACGTCATTGTAGTAGGTGCCGGACATGCCGGTTGTGAAGCAGCTGCAGCTGCGGCCAATCTTGGTTCCAAAACACTGCTCATTACAATGAATATGCAGACCATCGGACAGATGAGTTGCAACCCCGCAATGGGTGGAATCGCAAAAGGACAGATCGTAAGAGAGATTGATGCCATGGGAGGATATTCCGGAATTGTAGCAGACAAATCTGCGATACAATTCAAGATGCTTAATCTTTCAAAAGGTCCTGCAATGTGGTCCCCGAGAACCCAAAATGACAGAATGCTTTTTGCCGAAGAATGGCGATTGGCATTAGAGAATACTCCCAATCTTGATTTCTTTCAGGATATGGTAAAACAACTGATTGTTGAAAATAATAAAGTAACCGGAGTTGTTACTTCTTTAGGAATTGAGATCAAAGCAAAATCTGTAGTATTAACGAACGGAACTTTCCTTAACGGATTAATTCATGTTGGCGATAAACAACTCGGCGGAGGAAGAATGGGTGAACCAAGAGCTTTTGGAATTACAGAACAATTGGTCTCTTTAGGATTCGAAGCCGGAAGAATGAAAACCGGTACTCCACCAAGAGTTGACGGAAGAAGCTTAGATTATTCTAAAATGGAAGAACAGAAAGGTGATGAAAATCCTCAGAAGTTCAGCTATCTTGATACTCCTAAATTAACAAAACAATTAAGCTGTCATATCGTGTATACTAATGAAACCGTACATGATATTTTAAGAGAAGGTTTTGACCGAAGCCCAATGTTCAATGGAACCATTCAAAGTTTAGGTCCAAGATATTGTCCTAGTATCGAAGATAAGATTAACCGTTTTGCAGAAAGAAACAGACATCAGCTTTTCGTGGAACCGGAAGGATGGAAAACTGTAGAAATTTATGTGAACGGGTTCAGTTCTTCTCTTCCTGAAGATGTACAGATCAAAGCAATGAAACATATTCCAGGATTCGAAAATGTAAAAGTTTTCAGACCAGGTTATGCGATCGAGTACGACTACTTCCCTCCTACCCAATTGAAACATACCCTGGAAACAAAATTAATTGATAATTTATATTTTGCAGGTCAGATCAACGGAACAACCGGATATGAAGAAGCAGCGGGCCAGGGATTAATCGCAGGAATCAATGCACATAATAAAGTACATGAAAAAGACGAATTTATCCTCAACAGAGATGAAGCGTATATCGGAGTACTTATTGATGATTTGATTACAAAAGGAACTGAAGAGCCTTACAGAATGTTTACTTCGCGTGCCGAATACAGACTTCTTTTAAGACAAGACAATGCCGATATCCGACTAACCGAAAAAGCATTCCAATTAGGACTTGCAAAAGAAGAACGATTAAGAAAAGTAGAATCAAAACTATCTGAAAGCCAATCACTTGAAGAATTTCTTCGAGAAACCTCTTTAAAACCGGGAATCATCAATCCTATTCTTGAATCTATTGAAAGTAGTCCTGTAGACCAGGCTTACAGAGCAGCTCAGATTCTTACAAGACCGAATATGACGTTAGGAAAGCTGGATGAGATAGACTTTATAAAAGAAAATTCTTCTAAATATAGTGACGAAGTACGGGAACAGGCCGAAATCAATATCAAATACAGAGGTTATATTGAAAAGGAAAAAGAAAATGTAGCCAAATTAAACCGTTTAGAGAATATTAAAATTCCCGAGGACTTTGATTATACAAAGCTTTCAAGCCTTTCTGCAGAAGCAAAACAGAAGATGTCGAACGTACGTCCAAAGACTATAGCACAAGCAGGGAGAATAAGCGGAGTTTCGCCGGCTGATATTAACGTTTTACTGGTGTTTTTAGGACGTTAAAAAGAAAATGTTTCACGTGAAACATCACAAAAAATAAAACGAAAATTAAGGTATTTACGAGCTTAATACAAACCTGTAAATATCTTAATTTTTAAATATAATAGATTTCGACATCAATGAAAATAAAAGATCATTTTCTTTCACAGGAAATATTTGAAATTAAAGAAACAGAAACAAAAGGTGTCTACAAAACCACCCCTATCCCATCTGATATTTCCAAATATTACGAAAGCGAAGATTACATTTCTCACCATCAGGATTCAGGAAGCTTTAAAGAAAAACTATATAAGTTTCTACAATCTTTCAATCTGCAATACAAGAAAAATATATTGGTCGACAGGATCAAAAACGGATCCAGAGTATTGGATTATGGATGTGGTGCCGGAGAGTTTGTAAAATATATAGAAAATGATTTTGAAACTTTCGGCTTTGAACCTGATGCCGATGCTAGAAAAGCAGCAGAAGGCAAAATCAGAAAAGCAAAAATTCTGAATGATATTCAAAAAATAGAAAATGAAAGTTTAGATGCAATCACTTTATGGCACGTATTTGAACATATAGAGAACCAGGATGAAATGTTAATGAAATTTCATGAGAAATTAAAAGAAAAAGGACTTCTCGTGATAGCAGTTCCCAACCCTACTTCTTATGATGCCAAACATTATAAAGAATATTGGGCTGCCTATGATGTTCCAAGACATGTCTATCATTTTTCAAAAAAGGGAATGGAAAATTTAATTTCAAAGAATCCGGATTGGAAAATGAGAAAAATTAAACCATTGGTACTTGATTCGTATTACATCTCTATGCTGAGCGAAAAATATAAAAAATCACCGCTGTTTTGGCTTAAAGCAACCATCTACGGAACGATTTCGAACATAAAAGCTGTTTTTTCGTCGGAATTTTCGAGTTTGATATATATTATCGAAAAAAGATAGAAAATCGATTTTTGAGGCATTTATGAAGGTCGGATTTCAGCATTTTTAAAGAAAAATTGTAAAAACTCAGGAAAATCTCCTGAGTTTTTTTATTTCATATGAATAGAATATTTAAAAATATTTTTAATCCTGGACAAAAAATTTTAAAATGATAGAATAATTTATAAAGAACTCCCCTACCCTACTTTTTTTGAAAAATACTATTGACAAAATTGATACACTCGTTCAGAAAATAAATTTGTAAAAAAACAAATTGTTCAAAACTACATCCAGACAACCTTGAAGAGATCAAACAGATTTCAAACTAAAAATAACTTGTTTAAAAAACAACCATTTCTTCCAGTCGTTTTCCGGGGCAAGAACATTGAACTTTAAATTATCGTTCACTCGCTTTTTACCAACGCTAAAAAATATAAGACTAAGAAATTTTTACAACAGACAAGCGAAGGCTACTCTATTAAACAAACTTTCGAAAAGTTCAAAAATAATTTATCCGTTAAGATCATAGTCTTAAAGTTCCGCTTGAAAAAATTGAATTATAAAAAATGAGAAAGGAAAATTTTTTGCCACTCCTACCCTCACCGCAAAAATTATATTGTTCTAAAATAGAATTTTCAGATAAGTAACCCTTGCTAAATAATATATAAAAAACCGAAGATCGTGAGGCTCGCCTGCCAGGAGAAGTTAAAAAATAATAAGAAAAAGCATACCGACTATAACCGGAATCCACTTGAAAAAGCCAGAATTTATCAGGTGTAATCTAAGTTTTTAAAAAAATTTTATAAAGCATTGACTAACAAATGTTATAACTTTTTATTATAACAAGATGAAAACGATGTAAATTTCATGGTAAGTAAAACCCAAATATTACAGAAAATGTATGAAGCTCGTATGATAATACGATGCAAAAATTCATCTATTGAAAACATGCATATTACGTTATTCGTGACAAATATAGTAAAATACTAAATAATCGGTTTTGTAAACAAACTATCGCCAATTTAGTAAATCATAAATTATAGCCCAAAATAGTAAAAAATCAATAATTTTACTAAACGTGAAATTTAAACAATTGTACCGAAAATCCATATAAGATTTCTGCGTATGAGAAGGATGATTAGATAAAAAAAACAGAAATCAGCTGTTTCAAATCTTGGAAAAAAGGTTAGAAAATTAAAAAAACCTGCTAATAAAATTAGCAGGTTTTTTTATAGAAATAACTGTATTAATTATTAATGGCTGCTACTCCGGGAAGTTCAAGTCCTTCAAGACTTTCAAGCATTGCTCCACCACCGGTAGAAACATAACTTACCTGATCTGCATACCCGAATTGTTTAACAAAAGCAACACTATCTCCTCCTCCTACTAAAGAGAAAGCGCCTAATCTGGTTGCTTCAGCAATACTTTCACCTAATGCCACAGTACCACCTGCAAAATTTGACATTTCAAAAACACCGATCGGACCATTCCAAAGTATTGTTCTTGAGTTTAATAGCACGTCATTGAACTGATCTCTTGATTTGTGGCCAGCATCCAATCCCATCCATCCTTCAGGGATAGCATAAATATCAGCTTCTTTTCTTTCACCGTCATTACTAAAACTTTCAGCGATGATCGCATCTGAAGGAAGATATACCTTTACTTTATGTTCTTTTGCCTTTCCTAAAATTTCCAAAGCCAACGGAAGCTTATCCTCTTCTACTAAAGAGTTCCCGATTTTTCCACCTAACGCCTTAATAAAGGTAAAAGCCATGCCTCCTCCGATAATCAGATTGTCAACAGCAGGAAGTATATTTTCTATAATGGTAATTTTAGTTGATACTTTAGACCCACCCAGAATAGCTGTAACCGGCCTTTCTCCGCTTTTTAACACTTTATCGATTGCTTTCAACTCTTTTTCCATTAGTAAACCGAAAAATTTAGTTGAAGGAAAGAACTTAGCAATTACAGCAGTTGAAGCATGTGCCCTGTGAGCAGTTCCGAAAGCATCATTTACATAAGCATCTCCCAATTTTGACAATTGCTCAGCAAAGCCTTCATCACCTTTTTCTTCTTCATTGTGGAAACGTACATTTTCCAACAACAGGATTTCACCCGGTTTCAAATCAGAAGCAGCTTGTTCAGCTTTCTCACCTACACATTCATCAACAAATTTAACTTCCTGGCCAAGAACAGCAGAAACTTCACCTGCAATATGCTTAAGAGAAAACTCATCCTTCACCTCACCTTTCGGTCTTCCAAGATGCGTCATCAAGATAACGGAACCACCATCTTTAAGAATTTTCTCAACCGTAGGTTTCACGGCTACGATTCTTGTATTATCGGTTACTTTGAATTGATCATCCTGCGGAACATTAAAGTCCACTCTTACCAGAGCTTTCTTGTCTCTAAAATTAAAATCATTGATTGTTTTCATATGTAGATTTATTTTTTTCAAAATCATATGGCACCGCGGCCCCAAACATTTTATTCCTTTTCAGGATTTTTCAGCATCAGCGATTTCCATACATTTCTTTGAATTTTCGTTTCACAAATGTAAGGTTTTAAACTTTTTCAACAGATTGATTAAAATAAAAGTTTTCAAAAACTTTCCCCGAACCCAATCACTCAATAATCAACAAAATTGATCTCTTTAAAAAAAGAATAATGCTGTTGTTGTTATGTATTGTTAGTTTCGGGGATAAGTTTTGCTCTTAAAGTTTATAATACTCAACTCTTACTCAATTCATAATTAACTCACATTATAAATCATTGTAAACCTGCTTATTCACGTACTTATTAACAATTGTTGATAAGTTTGCCGGATTAGCATTATTAGTTATTTTATTATGGAAAAGCCTGGGGATAGCTGAAGAAAAGATCTTGAAAGTTGTGGTTAAAAATTCCGGAAAGGTTTTCTATTACAAAATAATTTGAAGTTTAAAAATAGAAAGTTGAGAAAAGTTTTCCACACTTACTAACACTGCTTTTCACAATTAATCCCCGGTTTACTAACACCAATTGTTATTATTCTTACCTTTGTAAGGAAATAAAATCTAAAAAGGCTTAATACAAGTATTATGAAAAGAAAAATTGCTATCGCGGCAGACCATGCAGGCTATGAATATAAGGAGATTGTTAAAAACTACCTTTCAGAACGTTTTGAAGTTCAGGATTTTGGAACGTTTTCCACAAACTCTGTGGATTATCCGGACTTTGTACACCCTGCTGCAACATCTGTGGAAAACGGAGAAAATGAACTCGGCATTTTGATCTGTGGAAGCGGAAACGGCGTTCAGATCACAGCGAACAAACATCAGAAAATAAGATGTGCTCTTTGCTGGATGCCTGAGATTGCAACATTGGCAAGACAGCATAATGATGCCAATATGATATCAATGCCGGCCAGGTTTATATCAAAAGAACTGGCCATCGAAATTGTAGACAAATTTCTTTCAACCAATTTCGAGGGTGGCAGACATCAGAACAGGGTTGATAAAATTGCAGTTTGCTAAATATTGAATATACTAAGGCTTGTAAATCGTATTACAAGCCTTATTTATTTTTTATTCGTACATTTGCATTGTCCAAATAGAAAGTACAGTCTATTATTCTCTTAAGTCCTTCTTTAAATGTAAAGATATTTTAATAGAAGGTTTTTCTCTTTTCTTCTCCGGATTTGTAGTAAATTTATACAAAACTAAAGCTCCCGTTATAAGTAGATAGCAAGAATATTGCTGATGATTTACGATAACAATTTAAATAAAAAAATTAAATTACCTTTATATTATTATATTGGGAAAAAATGTAAAGTGGGGTTATTTTGATTACCCCGAAACAATGTAAAAAAATTAAAAATGCCAAAAAAAAAAAAATATATAAGTCATAAAAATGATTTGAAACTAATGGAAATCGGAAGATTGATTCTCCGATTTATGAATGCAAATTCATCTAAAATTTATAACTATAAACAGATCGCTGACGGGATCGATTATAAGAACCCAAGACAAAGGGAACTTGTGATCCAGGCACTGCATAAACTTCAGGGTTCGGAAAAAATCAAAGAAGTAGAAAAAGGTAAATATATTGTGAATTTGAAAATTGCGGGAACATTAACCGGAATTATCGATTTCAATCAAAGTGGTAATGCTTATGTCAGCGTGGAAGGCGTGGAGGATGACATCTTCATTCATGCTAAAAATGTAAAAGATGCTCTTCAGGGTGACAAGGTTCTTATTATAACTTATCATTATAAAGGAAAGAAACTGGAAGGCTCTGTTTTGGAAGTGTTGGAAAGAACAAGAACGGAGTTTGTAGGAACTTTCCAGAAGGTTGCTCATAAAGATTTCGGCTTTGTTGTTTGTGATAAAAAATCGATCAATACAGATATTTTTATTCCAAAAACAAAATTTAATAATGCTGAAGATGGTGATAAGGTTATTGTAAAAATGACCGAATGGAAGCCCGGTGATAAGAATCCTGAAGGTGAAATCACCCAGGTACTGGGTGCTCCGGGAGAACACGAAACGGAAATCCACTCTATTCTTGCTGAATATGGACTTCCGTACGAGTTTCCTCAGGAAGTTGAATTGGATGCAGATAAAATCGACAGAAGTATCACGGATGAAGAAGTCGCAAAACGTTGGGATATGCGTGATATCTGTACATTTACCATCGACCCGAAAGATGCGAAAGACTTTGATGACGCCTTATCAATAAGAAAACTGGAAAACGGAAACTGGGAGATCGGAGTTCACATTGCCGATGTATCACATTATGTGGTTCCGGGAACAATTCTGGATGATGAAGCGTATCAGAGGGCTACATCAGTATATTTGGTGGACAGGGTTGTACCTATGTTGCCGGAGGTGCTGAGTAATGATGTTTGCTCTCTTCGTCCCAATGAAGATAAATATACTTTTTCAGCCGTTTTTGAACTGAATGATCAGGCGGAAATCCAGAAACAATGGTTTGGAAGAACGGTAATTCACTCTGACAGAAGGTTTACTTATGAAGAAGCACAGGAACGTATTGAAACAGGCCAGGGAGATTTGGTTGACGAGATCAATACACTTGACAGGCTGGCCAAAATTATGCGTAATGAACGTATCAGAAAAGGCGCTATTACATTTGACAGAAGTGAAGTAAGATTCAATCTTGATGAAAATAGTGAACCGATTGGAGTGTACTTTAAAATAAGTAAAGATTCTAACCACCTGATTGAGGAGTTCATGCTTCTAGCTAATAAAAAAGTTTCTGAATTTGTCTCGCTCAGCAAAAAGGTGAGATCACCAATAACACCTTTATCTACAGGGTTCACGATGATCCGGATCCGGCAAAACTGGAGGCATTAAGAGACTTTGTGTCTACTTTCGGATATAAAATGGACCTGGCGAATACCAAAAAGGTTGCAGAATCTTTGAATAAACTACTTCATGATGTAAAAGGTAAAGGCGAAGAGAATATGATTGAAACACTCGCGATGAGAAGTATGAGTAAGGCAGTGTATTCTACAGAACCAATCGGACACTATGGTCTTGGTTTTGAGTATTACAGTCACTTCACCTCTCCTATCCGTCGTTATCCGGATTTGATTGCACACCGTCTTCTTCAGCATTATCTGGATGGAGGAAAATCTCCGGCGAAACAGGAACTTGAAGAAAAAGCAAAACATTGCAGTGCTATGGAAAGGCTGGCTGCGGATGCAGAAAGGGATTCTATCAAGTTTATGCAGGTGAAATTCATGGAAAAACATTTGGGTGAGACTTTTACGGGAGTGATTTCCGGAGTCGCAGAATTCGGTTTCTGGGTAGAGATCCCTGAAAATGGCGCAGAAGGTCTTATTAAATTAAGAGATCTGGTAGACGATTCTTATATGTATGATGCCAAAACCCATGCGGTATATGGAGTAAGACATGGAAATAAATACCAGTTGGGCGATCAGGTTCAGATCAAGGTGGTAAAAGCCAATTTGATTCAAAAGCAGCTTGATTTTAAAATTGTTTAATAAGTCAGAGACTAAAATAAAATAGAAAGAGGTTATTTCGTAATGAAATAATCTCTTTGCTTTTATATCAGCCTGAATTCTTTTTTCCTTATATTATCTTACCCAAAACTCAAGTGAAATAAAGTTGATATATCACATCTTTATTGAATAATTAAATCATAAAGTATAACTTTGTATTAACCGAAATGAAGTTTTCTTCATTTTAAAATATAATAAATGCTTGAACTTGTACTTTCTGCCGTCATATTAGGATTCATGCTGAGTCTGGTTTTTATAGGACCTATTTTTTTCCTTCTGATTGAAACCAGCTTTTCCCGAGGCCCGAAACATGCCTTGTCACTGGATCTGGGAGTTATCACTGCAGACTTACTGTGCATTGTTGCAGCCTATTATGCCAGTGCAGATATTGTCACCTTAATAGATAAACACCCGGGCTTTTACAGGATCACCTCTATCCTTATTTTTGTGTACGGAATTGTAATGCTGGTCACCAAAACGAAAATGCATATGCCCGGTGAAGATAAGATCATAAGCCAGAATTATATTAAAACTTTTTTCAACGGGTTTTTCTTTAATCTTTTAAATGTTGGAGTCATCCTTTTCTGGCTGGTAACGGTAATTTCCGTAAGGAATCAATATCCGGACACCAGCAGTTTTATTTTATACATAGGAATTGTGATCGGAACCTACCTTTGTATTGACCTCGCGAAAATATTTCTTGCCAAACAATTCCATGATAAACTTACCCAGAAACTGGCCAACCAGATCAGAAGAGTTGTTGGTGTCATTCTTATTATTTTCAGTTTCTTTATTTTCTTACAGAGTTTCAAAAAATTCAATCAGTTTGACAGACGACTGGAAGAAGCCGAGAAAAAAGAAGTAAAATACCAAAAACAAAATGAAAAAAATAATCTTTCCGAAACCCATTAAAAAGGGGGCTAAAATTGCCGTTATTTCGCCTGCAGGAGCTGTTGATCCTTCTCAGCTGGAAAAAGGCATTAATATGATAAAAAGTAGAGGATTTGAGCCTGTCTTAGGAGAGCACCTTTACAGTAAATTTTCAAATGGATATAATTATGCCGGAACAGAACAGGAAAGAATAAAAGATATCAATTGGGCTTTAAATGATAAAGAGATCAGTGCGGTCTGGGCTTCCAGAGGAGGTTATGGTTGTCAGCATCTTGTTCAGCACCTGAAATTGAAAAACTTTACTGAAAATCCGAAATGGTATATCGGATATTCTGATAATACCGTTATCCAGAGCTATCTGTTGAAAAAAGGTTTTGCTTCCATTCATGGGCAAACCATAAAAACCTCAAGCTTCGGGGTTACTGACGATAGCTACAATCTTATCTTTGATATCTTACAAGGTAAAGCCCCCGAATACAGCTTACAATCTCACCAATTTAATAAAAAAGGTAGAATTGAGGGCGAAGTTGTTGGAGGGAATTTAGCGCTTATTTATGCGCTGCTGGGTACCTCCTACTCTTTTGAGTGTAAAGATAAAATCTTATTTATTGAAGATATCGGTGAAAACTTTTATGCGTTGGACCGTATGATTATGAGTCTTGAGCTGGCCGGTGTTTTCAAAAAGATAAAAGGACTTATCGTTGGAGGAATGACGAACATGGGCGATGAGAAAGACAACAAGGATTACGAGGCAAGCTTTGATGAATTTGCCTATAAACTGATCTCTGAGAGAATTTCAAAATATAAATTCCCGGCATTGTTTGGTTTTCCAAACGGACATATTAAAGACAACCGACCTCTCATTATTGGTGGAACAGCGAAAATTCAAGTTGGTCCTAAGGTAAAGATCGAGTTCTAGCACTCTCCTACTTTCACAATCTCACACTCAAAAGTATGGCTGATCATAATGACTTTGGGAAAATGGCAGAAGATATGGCTGCCGATTATCTTCAGAAAAACGGTTATACCATCGTGGCCAGAAACTTTCGTTTTCAGAAGGCAGAGATCGATATTATTGCTGAAAAAGATGATCTCATTATCATTACGGAAGTAAAGGCGAGATCCACAGATGCTTTTATTTTACCCCAGGAAGCCGTTACCAAAACGAAAATCAGATCTGTTGTTTTGGCTGCTAACCACTATATGGAAGAATTTAACAGGGATAACGAAGTAAGATTTGATATCATTTCCGTTCTTCCTGATGAAAACAGAAACTTAATCATCAATCATATATCTGATGCTTTTCAGGCATTGGATGCCAATTGACTCTAAAAACAAAATAATTGTTGTATCAGTTTAGCAGAGTATTAGTGTAACAAAAAATATCAACATTGATAAATCCTTAAACTGATACATTGTTATAGTAAATAATTGATTTTATGAAAACAATATTAATCACCGGAGCGACTTCCGGAATAGGAAAATCCACCGCAGAATTATTAGCCAGACAAGGAAACAGGATCATCCTTTGTGGAAGAAGAATTGAGGTATTGGAATCCTTGAAAACAGAGCTATCTCATTATACCGAAATATTTAGTTTATCTTTTGATGTTAGAAACCTTGAAGAGGTTGAAGCAGCTGTAAATTCACTACCTGAAAACTGGAAAGATATTGACGTTCTGATAAATAATGCTGGGAATGCTCATGGATTAGATCCGTTGTCAGCTGGCAAGACCGATGATTGGGATTCTATGATCGACGGCAATGTAAAAGGACTTTTGTATGTTTCCAAAATGATTATCCCTGGTATGAAAACTAAAAACTTAGGTCATGTTATAAACATCAGTTCTGTAGCTGCAAGACAAACCTATGCGAATGGAGTAGTATACTGTGCTACCAAAAAGGCAGTTGACGTTATTTCTGAAGGAATGCGTCTGGAGCTCACAGAATTTGGAATCAAAGTGACCAATATTCAGCCTGGTGCGGTGGAGACAGATTTCTCTATGGTAAGGTTCAAGGGCGACAGTGAAAAGGCAGCCAATGTGTACGCAGGATACGAACCCTTAAAAGCAGAAGATATTGCAGATGCAATTGCGTATTGTATCAACGCTCCGAAGCATGTCACCATTTCAGATATGACAATCTATCCGAGTGCTCAGGCGGAGCCGAGAACGATTTATAGAAAATAGTCCGAAATAATGGATTAAATTTGCAGGGTATTAATGTGATTTTGCTTTTTGCAATTTAGCTTAAAATAAAAAAATGAAAATTCTATATCTCGAAACCTCTTCAAAAAACTGTTCAGTAGCAGTATCAGATAATGAAACGTTATTGTGCCTTTGTGAAGAAGTTTCTGAAAACTATAAACAGTCAGAAAGTCTTCATACCTATGTGGAATGGGCTCTTGAAGGAGCAGGAATTTCACTTAAGGAAATTGAAGCCGTTTCATTAGGTAAAGGACCGGGTTCCTATACAGGGTTAAGAATTGGTGCAGCGTCTGCCAAAGGATTCTGCTATGGATTGAAAGTTCCATTGGTGGCGGTGAATTCTCTGGAGAGCATGATAGAGCCTTTTTTAGGCAATAACTATGATTTTATTGTTCCATTGATCGATGCCAGAAGAATGGAGGTTTATACGGCCGTTTATGACGGTCAGACAGGGAGTGAGCTTTCAGCAACAGAAGCGAAAATTCTTGATGAAAGGTCTTTTGAAGAATTCAAAGATAAAAAAGTAATCTTTGTTGGAGATGGAGCGAAGAAAGCAAGAGAAATTCTGCAGCTTCCTGACGCTGATTTTAAAGAGGATGTTTTTCCTTCTGCACAATATTTAATCAAGAAGACCCTTGAAAAAATCCGGAGTGGGGAAGTGGAGGATATGGCCTATTTTGAACCTTTTTATTTAAAAGATTTTCATGGGGTGAAGAAAAAGCCATAGGATATTGTAACCGATACAAATAAAAAAGCGAAGAGTATATCTTCGCTTTTTGCTTTATTGAGGCTTGGCAGGAGCATTTGAGTTGTTAGGTTTTTTCGGCTTCTGCTTTTGCTGATTGTTATTTTGCGTCTGTTGAGGATCAAGCTCTGCGACCTGCATATTTGTTTGTGGCCCCGGTTGTTGTGGTACGTTGTTGTTCATTTGAGAACCATTATTATTCCCCTGCTGATATTGGTTTGGCTGCGCAGGCATTCCAGGCTGCTGCGGGATGGCATTCCCCTTATTATCTGTTGCCTGGAAACTCAGATCACTTTTGAGGTAATTGAGCATTTCCTTGGCCCTTGCTCCTTCAGGAGTTTTAGAATAATTGAGGGCAATTTGTTCCAGTTGTAATATCATCACTTCCTTTCCGCTCGATTTACCAACATTAAATGCATTCAATAAATTTAGCTTAGGCACCAGAGCATCTTTTGGATATTTCTGGAGGGTTTCGTCTATTACCTGCTTACTTTCCCCGAATTTTTCCGACTCATAGAGAGCGTAGGCTCTTTTATATTCATTTTCGACTTCTACAGTAGATTTTACAAAAGATTTATTTTTAGGATTTCTTGCAAATTCAGCATAGGAAGTATACGGATAATCTGCCAGAAGGATTTGCTTCGCGCGATCCGAGGCTTGTGGATTTTTCTCATAATTCATCGCAAAAATTTCATATAAAGCCTGAAGCATTACCTTTTCTTCCGGTCGCACATCTACAAGATCATATAAAGTTTTAGTCGCAAGGGGAGTATTGGTAAAATAATTTTGATACATAATACCCAAGCCAAGAGAAGCGGTGTCTCTGTCCTTTTTTAGCTGGCTTAATTTTCCCTGATCGGTAGGAATCTGCTCAATATAGTAAGCGGGTTCGAAACGTCTCGGATTCGGTGCGGAAGTGACTCCCAAAGCTTCATTTTTCATATCCTCAATGGTAGCCATTTTTTTGGAATAACGCCAGTTATCGGAAAGAGCCCGTTCTCCCCATACCTGTTTAAAGGTAGAGGTTCCCTTACTTACAGTTCCCGTATTGCCGAAATAAAAGCCTTTGGTGGTGATCCCAAAATCTTCAAATGCATTACCGCTTTTTGCAAAAAGTGAATTGGCATTATAATCTCCGGTATCAAAACCTTTACTTCTTTCCGCACGCCTTCTTTCCAGCTCTTCTTTTTCTTCCTTCGCTTTAAGCTTTGTAATGTATTTTGCAAAGAAATCGGTTCTTTGACTGTCGTTCATTTTTGCCAGAGAAAGAATACTGTCATTCTTCTTGATCAGGTAATAATTTTTAGAAATCTTTTTGATGTATTCAGACTGATCTTTTAACAGGATTTTAGAAGGCTCATAGGTCATTACAGCAAGTGCAGAGTCATAGTAGGTGCCGGCACCGATGTAATCATTTTTATCAAGGTAGCTTTTCCCGATTTCATAATAAGCTAATCCGCGAATTTGTGGGTCAGATACTTTTTCAAATAAAGATTTTCTGAAAAAATCCTGCGCCTCGTCCTTTTTCCCGGCTTTATTAGCCATGAGTCCCAGCGCATAGTAAAATTCGTTTTTTCTGGAAGCATACGTTCCTTTTTTACTGATTCCTTCCAGATAGTTTTTTGCCCCGTTGTAGTCTCCTTTCCCGTTGAAGGTTTTGGCAATAGCGATTTGAGACTTTACTTCAAATTCAAAGTCATTGGCGTACTTGTAAGCGGCAGTATAACTTTCTCTCGCCTTATCATTCTGGCCAAGGTTTTCTGCTACCTGTCCTCTTAAATAAGCGATCCTGCTTTTCAGTTTTCTGTCGGAGTTCAATTCAAAGGCAGCATCCAGTTCTTTGGCAGCCTCTTCTTTTTTCCCCGCGTCCAATAGAGATTCGGAATAATAAATACTTAGCAGTTTTGCGTAGCTTTTATTTATATTTTCTCCTTTTAGTTTGGCAAAAGTTTCGTGAGCCCTATGGTAATCTTTAATTTTGTCGTAAGCAACTCCCTGATATATTCTTGCTAACGGAACCCTTTTGTCATCTTTCATGTGTGTAAAGACATAATTGAGGGCATCAAGGGCCTGCAAAGGTTTATTCTGGTAAATTCTTGACTGCGCAAGAATAATGTAGGCATCAAAGATCTGTTTGTTTTTCTCCTCTCCGTTTCTGGTCACCGAGTATTTGTTGATGGCTTTCATAGCTTTCGCTTCTGCAATTTCCAGTGTGGTTGCGCCTTTCGTTGCGCCCTGATCTCCGTCCTGTGTGCCCTGTCCATTATTGTTTAGACCTGGCACTCCCGGAATATTAGGTACTCCGGAATTTCCTCTCCCCGTAGGTTTATTGGCAACTTCAGCCATCTTCATCGAATTCTCCGCAAAAGCAGCAGATTGTCCGAGGTCACTTCCCAAAGGTTGCTCTTCAAAGGTAAGAATAGAGATATATGGAGCATAAAAATTATCTTTATGTTCTTTATCACGGTTCGTAAACTCGTTATTTAATGCATCTTTAGCATTAAAAAGCGTGTTGTAATATGTGGAAAATCCTTTCAGTAACTTGGATCGCTGCTCCGGCTTCTTTGTCTTAGTAGCACAAGAAGCAACAATGCATATGACCAGAAGGAACAAAATATTCTTTTTCATTATTCAATATAACTAGCTAATCTGCTTTTTATTATCAGCAGTTTGATAATTTTGTAAAAATAATAAAATTTTATAATGAATAATATTTATATTTCTTCCGGATACATTTATATTTTTTCTTAATTTTTCAGAAGAAACCTCAGTGATGATTAAACCTCGGAGATTTCTTTGAGAGTTTTGTAGACCAGATGTGTCGGAAGCCCCATAATGGTATAAAAACTTCCGTTCATTTTTGTGATTTTTGCCATTCCCAACCATTCCTGAATACCATAGCTTCCTGCTTTATCGAAAGGCTTATAATTTTGAATATAAAAGGCGGCTTCATCATCGGTGATTTCATCAAAAGTCACCTCTGCAACATCGGTCTGCGTATATATTTTATCCACAGTCTTGATCGAAATTCCCGTATATACCTGATGGGTTTTTCCTGAAAGATTTCGGAGCATTGCAAACGCATTATCAGCATCTGTAGGCTTTCCGAGGATCTGATTATCAATAGCCACTACCGTGTCCGCAGTAAGTAAAACTTCACCGTCTGTTAAGGATCTGAAGGTATCTGCTTTTAATTCGGATAAATAGGCTGCCGCTTCCTCTATTTTAATGTGTTGCGGAAGAATTTCTTCACAGTCGATTTTTACCACTTCGAAGTCGAAACCAAGGCTGGAAAGAAGTTCCTTTCTCCTTGGGGATTGTGATGCTAAAAGTAATTTCATGGTAATTATTAAATAGATTGGGTATTATCGTCATGCCAGTTTCCCTGAACTTTCATTACCTGCTCAATGACATCGCGTACCGCTCCGGTTCCGCCTTTTTTAGGAGAAATATAATGAGAAATACCTTTAACTTCCGGTACAGCATTTTCCGGGCATGCAGCAATAGCCGAATTTTCCATGATATGGATATCCGGAAGATCATCACCCATGGTCAGAATCTCTTCATTCGTAAGATTATATTTCTTTTTAAAATCTTCAAAATCAGCCATTTTATTATGAGACTTCGGATAATAATCCTGGATTCCAAGGTAATTGATTCTGTGCTTTACCATTTCGTCATTTCCACCGGTAATTACGCCTATTATATAATTGTTTTTTAAAGCTTTAACAACCGCATAGCCATCCAATACATTCATCACTCTGCACATGTTTCCACCGGGCATAAGGTACACGCTTCCGTCTGTGAAAACTCCGTCAACATCAAATACAAAGGCTTTGATATCTTTTAATTTCTCTTTATAGCTCATACATTTTCTGAATAGAATGATTCATTATCTTATAAATATCAAGACTTTCGCCTTGTAAAAGCTGCTCATGTAATTGTAAGACCCTTACATCATTTCTTACTGCCGGACCCGTTTGCGCCTGTTTTGGCTCAATTTCATGTATTTTCTGAACGGTTTCGTCGATCAGGGGTAAAAAATACGTAAAAGGAATATTCTGTGAATCCGAAATTTCTTTAGCTCTTGAAAACATGTGATTCACAAAGTTACAGGCAAAAACTGCAGTGAGGTGAATATATTTTCTTTTCTCATGATTACTCTCCATCACATGTTCAGAAATTCTGGAGGCAAGCTCAAATAATAATTGTTTATCTTCCTCATTTTCAGCTTCAATAAAGAATGGAATCTTTTCATACTCCAGTTCTTTTGATTTTGAAAACGTCTGTAGCGGATAAAAACTTGACTTCCTGTACTCTCCTGCCAGTATTTCTTTAGGAAGAGAACCTGAAGTGTGGGCAACCAGACAGTTTTTTTCTGAATAATTTTGGAAACCTCCTCAACAGAATTATCACTTACACAGATGATATACAGATCTGCATCTTTCAGTGATTCTATAGAATGAGGAATGTTTAATTCTTCAGAAATATTTTTTAATTCTTTTTCGTTCCTGCCAAAAATCTGGGCTAGAGGAATACCTTTACGTGTAAAAGCCTTAGCCATGTGATAGGCTACATTTCCGGAACCGATTATTACAGTTTGCATCTAACAAAGATAAGATTTTAAGTCGACTTTTAAAAAGACACTCAGCAAAGGTCAGGAACTTTTGCGTAGGCACGTTTATTGCGTAAGAGTCTCATATTATTTTGATATTTAAGCTAAAAAGTGATTAAATAATTTAACTTTCAATTACTTTTGTAATCTAAAAAAGTGATAGGCACCTATGAAGATTAAGGACACGGAAATAATTTCGTTGATGCAGAATCCACGGACCCAGGATAAAGGTGTCCGTGCCTTGATGGATGCCTATCAAAGCAGATTGTACTGGCATATAAGAAGAATTATCGTAGACGGAGATCTTGCCCAGGATACCTTGCAGGAGACTTTTATAAAAGCTTATCAGAATTTTCATCAGTTTAAAAATGATAGCCAGCTGTATACCTGGCTGTACAGAATCGCAACCAACGAAGCGCTGCAGCAGGTCAACAAAATGAATAAAATGAAAAAAACCGATGAGGATGCAGAGTATCATATGCAGAATCTTGTAGCCGATAATACCGAAGGAGATGCCGAAGAAATACAGGTTTTACTGCAAAGTGCCATCCAGAGCCTGCCGGAAAAGCAGAAGCTTGTATTTATGATGCGGTATTATGATGATTTGCCCTATGAAGAGATATCCAAAATTGTAGATATGTCAGTAGGGACTTTAAAGACCAATTATCATTATGCCAAGCAAAAAATTGAAGATTATATTAAGGAAAATTACGAAAGATAATTTTTGACAAAACAAAGATGAAAGAGTTCAACATAGAAAAACTAGAGCGTAAAAACATTTACACAGTCCCTGATAATCTGTTTGAGAATATTCAGGAGAACGTTATGAACGATATAAAGACAAGCAAAAAAGCACCTGTCTTTAAACTGAACTGGATGTATGCTGCCGCTGCGTCACTAGCCTTGATCTTTGGTGCAACTTATGTTTTCAATTCGGATAACAGCAATCCGGTGGAAGAAAGTCTGAATTCTAAGACTGCATACGCCGTTAACAAAGGAGAGCCAAAAACCGAAAGTGAAGTCGCCTATGAAACTTTAAAAGCTGATTTAACTTCTGTTGAAAATAATAATCAAACATTTGAAAATCAGAAAAATAATTCTACATACGTGGTTAAAGGCGAAAATGCAAATGAAAAAATGACAGGATCATCATCGGTGAAAACTGTTACCGGAAAAGAAGAAACCCGAATGAATGATTATCTGGATTCGTTTTCTAATACTGAAATTGCAGAATTAGCAAGCAACTCAACACAAGATGTTTATTTGGATTTATATAATTAATAAAGAAAGATGAAAAAGATAGTATTGACGTTTTTTATTATTTATGGTTTTGGCCTGAATGCCCAAAGATCGGATTACGACTGGAAAAAGATGGATCCTAAGCAAAGAAAAGAGGTCATCAACAATCTTTCGCCGGAAGAAAGAAAAGAACTCCTTAAGAAGTTCCGAAACAACATGATCATGGATAATCTGAATATCGATCCCGGGGACAAAGCAGAATTTACCCAGCTTTATAACGAGTATCTCGAAAGTCAGAAACAAATAAAAAGTCAATTTGATCCGGGCTTTAATCCTGAGACTTTATCAGATGATGAGGCAAAGGCTAAGTTGCAGCAAAGCTTTGAAATAGGGCAGAAGCTATTGGATAACAGGAAAAGATATGCAGATAAAATGCAGGAAGTGATACCGTGTCAGAAAGTTCTTAAATTGTTCCAGTCAGAAGGGATGATGAGGGATAAAATGAATGAAAAAAAGAATCACGTAAATCATAATAGTCAGGGATCTAGACAAAACCCATAATAGTTTATTTTTTTAATGTTGGACGGCTCTCACAGATCTTTTTGTGAGAGCCGTTTAATTTATAAAACAAAAAAATTACTTTTGTGAAAAAGTATATGTATGCAAAAATCACTTTTCTTTTTACTGTTTTCAATCTTATTATTGGGTCAGAAAATAGAAACTATTGATCTTTCAAAATCTATTAAAGATGACAAAAAATCTATCAAAAACTTTACGGTGATAGATCAAAGGACAAATCCTGAAATAGGAAGCGTAATGCATCATAAAGACGAAGTGAAAGTTGTTTTTGAAAATGGAGCAGATAAAGATCTTAAAGATTGGTTTTACAAATACAATCCGGTGAGAGGTCAGAATGATATGGTTCTTGTGCTGGAAAATCTGAACATTTCGGAAGACAAGAAGGAAAAATATTCCATCGGAAAACTGGAACTGAGAGCAAGTACTTTTATGAAAAAAGAAGATGGATATCATTTTGTGTACAGAAAAGATACGGTTGCTACCGTTTCATCCCGTACGACTCCTTATCTCGGGCAAAATTTAGCAAGAAAAGTAACATTAATTTTTACAGACCTGTTAAAAAAATCCTACAATGCCACGCCGTGGGAATATGTTCTTTCAGAAAGCGAACTTCCCGACTATACTTCGGTATTAAAAGAAAAGCTTAGTATTTTAAAAACAGACGAATTAAAAGAAGGAGTTTACCGGGATTATTATAGTTTTTTTACCCATAATCCTGAACCCGGATTTACTTTTCAAACCAATAATAAAGGAATTATTACAAAAGCAGTAAAAGGAGAAGAAAAAACGGCAATAAGACATTTTTACGCTTTTGTATATGATGGCAGAGCCTATAAAAATATTCCGGTAGGTTATACCGAGATTTTCAAAAATGATCAAGGAGTTTTTATTGAGGTGACGAAAGCTGAACTATTTCCTGAAACAGCTGTAACCGGTGTTACAATTGGCGCAGCCGCGGGTGGTCTGGTCGGTGGTATTATTGGTGCCGTTATCGATGCCAGTGTATCAAACAAAAAGAATATTTCTTCAGGAGTTCCGGTTTATATTGATCCTTTTACAGGAAATTATATTGTACCGGAAGACTTTGGTAAAACTAAATAGATATTGAAAAAAGAGGAAAAATTCACTTTCATCAGTATTGTTATCTGTGTTTCAGTTAAAAGTAAAAATTAAGCATGAAAAATTCTCTTGCATTTTCTTATCTTTGCAAATTACAAGATTCTTAAATGAAAAACATACGAAATTTTTGCATAATCGCTCATATCGACCATGGTAAAAGTACTTTGGCAGACCGTCTTTTGGAGTATACAAACACTGTTACCCAAAGAGAATTACAGTCTCAGACGCTGGATGATATGGATTTGGAGAAAGAACGTGGGATTACCATTAAGTCACACGCGATCCAGATGGATTATGAGTATAAAGGTGAAAAATTTATTTTAAACCTTATCGATACCCCGGGACACGTAGACTTTTCTTATGAAGTTTCCCGTTCTATTGCTGCTTGTGAAGGTGCCCTTCTTATTGTGGATGCTGCGCAAAGTATCCAGGCACAGACCATCAGTAATCTTTATTTAGCATTAGAAAATGACCTTACGATCATTCCAATTTTGAATAAAATTGACCTTCCTTCTGCAAACCCTGAAGAAGTAACCGACGAAATTATGAATTTAATCGGTTGCGAATATGAAGATGTATTAAGAGTTTCAGGAAAAACAGGAGAAGGAGTTCACCATCTTTTAGAACAAATTGTTGAAAGGATTCCGGCTCCTGTTGGAAATCCTGACGGACCACTTCAGGCTTTGATCTTTGACTCGGTTTATAACCCGTTCAGAGGAATTGAAGCATATTTCAAAGTAGTAAACGGAAGTATTACAAAAAATGAAAAAATCAAATTTTTTGCCACAGGTAAGGAATATGGCGCTGATGAGGTGGGTACATTGAAGCTGAAACAGGTTCCTAAGAAAACCATTCAGTGTGGAGATGTAGGATATCTGGTTTCCGGAATTAAAGATGCCCGTGAAGTAAAAGTAGGAGATACCATTACCTCTTTTGAAAAACCTGCAGATGGACCAATTGATGGTTTTGAAGAAGTAAAACCGATGGTATTTGCCGGTATCTACCCAATTGATTCTGAGGATTTTGAAGAATTAAGATTCTCTCTGGAGAAATTAAGATTGAATGATGCTTCCCTGGTTTTTGAACCGGAAAGTTCCGCTGCCCTTGGTTTCGGGTTCCGTTGCGGATTTCTGGGAATGCTTCACATGGAAATTGTTCAGGAACGTTTGGATAGAGAATTCAATATGAACGTTATTACAACGGTACCCAACGTTTCTTACTTCGGATATACCAAAAAAGAACCTGAAGTTCCGATTCTGATCAATAACCCGTCAGAAATGATGGACCCTTCAACAATGGACAGGGTAGAAGAACCTTTCATTAAAGCTTCTATCATTACAAAGTCCGATTTCGTGGGAGCAGTAATGACCTTATGTATTGAAAAAAGAGGGGAGATCGTTAACCAAAGTTATTTAACTTCTGAAAGAGTAGAATTGATTTTCAACATGCCGTTGGCAGAAGTTGTATTTGATTTCTATGACAGGTTAAAATCAATCTCTAAAGGATATGCGTCATTCGATTACCATCCGATTGGATTCAGAGCTTCCAAGCTTGTAAAAATGGATATTCTGATTAATGGTGACATGGTAGATGCCCTTTCATCGCTGATCCATGACAGTAATGCTTACTATATCGGTAAGAGAATGTGTGAGAAACTTCGTGAACTGATCCCGAGACAGCAGTTTGATATCGCTGTTCAGGCAGCATTGGGAACGAAAGTTATCGCAAGAGAAACGATCAAGGCTCTAAGAAAAGATGTTACCGCAAAATGTTACGGTGGAGATATTTCCAGAAAACGTAAATTATTGGAGAAACAGAAAGAAGGGAAGAAAAAAATGAAGCAGATCGGAAGAGTAGAAGTACCACAATCTGCATTTATGGCTGTTTTAAAGCTTAATGATTAAAAATCAAGTATTTTATATATGAAAAGACCGGTTCCATACCGGTCTTTTTCTTTAAGATTAAAAGGATGTTGTGGAAGTAAAAACAACTTTTAAAAGATAACTGTCTTTATTATATATTTGCTCAAAATTAATTTCCATGAAAAAACTTTACGTTCTGACAGGTTTTCTCCTATCTGTCACTTTTTACTCTCAAAGTCTGATAGGAAATATCAATTCGGGGGAATATCTAATAATAACCTGATGCATACGGTAGGGGAAATCTATGTGGTTCCTGATGATCCGGATCAGCAGAATTCGGGAACACTCGGAATGCTTTATCAAACTGTTCTTGATGTTTTAGGAGTTACTGAAGTGGTTGTAAAACAAGATAAAGTAATTGTTTATCCCAATCCTACAGCAGATTATGTTACCCTTCAGATTTCTTTAAAAGAAAAACCACGGGAAGTCTCCGTGTATGATCTGTCCGGAAAGCTGATTATGCAAAAAGAGATTAATAATAACCGTATAGATCTTTCTTCTCTGCTGAAAGGAGTGTATCTGCTTACCTTTAAAAACTCGGATTTAAAATCTGTCAAAATCATTAAAAAATAAACAATCATCATGAAAAAATTATACACTTTTCTACTGGCATTGACAACAGCTGTAGTCTTTGCACAGATTCCCCAGGGATTTACCTATCAGGCAATTGCTTTTAATGCAGCGGGAAGTCCTGTAACTAACGGGAATGTTTCTGTACGAATCAGTATTTTGAATAATGCCGCTTCAGGAACAAACCTTTACACGGAAACACACTCCAAGACAACAAATTCAAAAGGATTGATCAATTTGAATATAGGGCAGGGAACACCGGTTTCAGGAACATTCTCCGGAATCAACTGGGCCGTAAATTCTAAATTTATTAAAGTGGAAATAGACCCGGCAGGGGGAACCAATTATACCAGCGTGGGAACCAATCAGCTCATGAGTGTTCCTTATGCAATGACGGCATCTAAAATTGATGTTTCCTCAGCCAGCTCCTCCATCGGAGATGATATTATTGAAAGTAAAAGCAGTAATTATTTCTATAATGATAAATATGAAGGCAAAATCTACGTGTTAAATTCTAAAACAGGATTGTGGACTTCACAGACTTATAATGCAGGATACACCAATAATAATACTACTCCTGAAGTGACTGCAAAGAATGGAAATATAATGTTTATAGACTCATATGACAGTAAGGTTTATATGTATAGCTCGAGAACGGGGAGCTGGACTTCCCAAACATATAGTGCTACATATACTAATAATAATAGTATTCCTTACTTATTTTATTTATCTAATGGGAGCACATTGTTTGTCGACAGATATGATCACAGAATGTACGTTTTTAATTATATCAGCGGAACCTGGTCGTCACAGGATTTTAATGTAGGCTATACCAATAACAATACAGAACCTACTGCTCTTGCCTCAGGAAGTAACTTTGCATTTGTTGACAAATATGATCGTAAGGTTGTAGTGTATAATACTAAAACAATGGAATGGAAGTCACAGTCGTATCATATCACTTATTATAATAATAATTTAAGTACTCCTGAGATTACCAGATCTAACGGGAACTTTATTTTTACAGACAGATATGATCATAAGATATACGTTTTCAGTTCAAAAACAGGAAACTGGACCTCTCAGGAATACAACATAGGGTATTTTAATAATAACTACAGTGCTCCAACTCTTTTGGGAACGGAAACAAACTAAATAAAAAACGCTTCATTCGAAGCGTTTTTCTTTACTTACGGGTAAATTTTACCTCCATTGTTCTGATTACTTTTCCTGTTTTAGGATCCGGACCGTATATTTCTACAATGTGGTTGTTATCATCAAGAAATGTATAGGTTTCTCTTGCTTCCCATTCCTTTCCGGGTTGGGTAGGATCCGGTATTTTACCTTTAAAATTGATTGATTTTGTATTCTCATCCCATTCACCTTCTGTCTGCATAAACCCTGTACCCATATTGTCGATCAGACTGCTGACAAACTTCTTTTTTGCCTTGTCATAGCCCATTGTTTTCACTGCATCAAACGGCATTCCCATAACGCTTCCCTTATAATCTGTAACCAGGTAGCGTCCCCCTAAAATCATGGTGTTGGTACATTCTGCTTTGCTGATAACAGGTTGCCCGTTGTCCACTACCCAGGTGCTGACGTTGGCTGTCCAGTTGCCCTTAAATTTTTCCAATACCTTATGCATTTCTCCCGGGCTTCTGAACTCCATCCAGGTCTTGGCTGCTGTAGCTGAATCTACAGCATTCCATACAGGTTCCAGTGCTGCCTTTTCATGGCTGTCTGCTGTCTTATTTGTAGCCTTTTCACATGCTGTGAAAACACAAAGCAAAGAAAAAACAGCGAGTAAATTTTTCATAATTGTGTAGTTTTAATACTGGTTTATTATACGAGCCCGAAAATATAAATTTTTTATTATTTATAAATTATTTTTTATTGTTGCGAGAAATTGTAATTTTGTGTATTCATAACGCAAAATAGTATATGGAGTCTTCCAAAAAATTACAAGACATAAAAGTGGCAGTAGATGCCGTTATCTTCGGATATTTTGATAAAAAAGATCTTCAGATTCTTTTAATCAAGAGGAATATAGAACCTTTTAAAGGAGGTTGGGCACTTCCCGGAGGTCTTGTTTTGGATGATGAAAACCTGGATGATGCAGTTAAAAGAGAATTATATGAAGAGGCCGGTATAAAGCCCGATTTTTTAGAACAACTCTATACATTTGGTAACGTAGGTCGCGACCCTCGAAACAGAGTGGTTTCCGTGGCTTATCTGGGGCTTGTCAACCCTTCTTATCATGAGCTCTTTGCAGACTCTGATGCAGAGGATGCCCAATGGTTCGGAATCAACAACCTGCCTTCACTGGCTTTTGATCATAAAAACATCATTGATCTTGCACTTAAAAGACTACGAACAAAAATCCAGTATCAACCGATCGGCTTTAACCTTCTTAATGAAGAATTTCCATTTTCAGACCTCGAAAATCTATATAAAACTATTGTGGGACAAGAAATCGACCGCAGGAATTTCCGGAAAAAAATTATGAGCTACGGACTTCTTAATGATACGAAAAATGTCAAAAAAGAAGGAAGTGGACGACCGGGGAAATTATTTACTTTCAACCAGGAAAAATATAAAGAACTAGAAGAAGAAGGATTCTATTTTGAAATCAAATAGTTCTTCTGTATAAGCTGTAGGGAATCTTTATCAAAGAACCACACATAATCATTGTGAAAATTAAATATCAATAGAAACAGACTTTAGCCCGTTTTTTTATACCATTACCTTCCATTGGCTTTAGCCAAAACATAAAGACAATCATTTATAGGTAATCATATGGTAATAAAATATTAATGTATTTTTATAAGCTGAATATCAGTCACTTATGTTTATAGTGTAAAATTAACGCAAATATAATTTGGTTAATAAAATGATATTCCTTTAAATTTGTGTCAAAATAACGCAATCATGAAATACACTATACAAAATATTACAGAACGTTTTCAGAAGAAAGAAAAACTTAAATTTCTTTTTTTCTGGGGGCATACTGTAAAAAATGAGATCAATAAATCATGTTTCAGCCAATGGTTTCCGATGAGGTTTCAGGAAGAAGGAGTTGTATATCACACAGCTGAACATTATATGATGGTTGGGAAAGCCAGGTTATTTAATGATCAGGAAAGCCTGGAAAAAATACGACAATCAGTCTCACCCAGTCAGGCGAAAAGCCTGGGAAGGAAAGTTAAAAACTTTGATCCGAAAATCTGGGATGAGCATAAGTATGATCTGGTAAAGAAAGGAAATTTTTTAAAGTTTTCTCAGAATACAAAATGTAAAGATTTCCTTTTATCAACAGGAGATAAAATCCTTGTAGAAGCAAGCCCGTACGACAGGATCTGGGGAATCGGAATGCTGGAAACCGATACAAGAGCAGAAAACCCTTTGCTTTGGAACGGAGAGAATCTTTTAGGCTTTGCTTTAATGGAAGTCAGGGATGAATTGAGAAAATAAAACACAAAAAGGACAGGATAAATCATGCTATTTTAAATTAGCGTAATATTAACACAAATAAATTCGCAAGAGTATGGAAACTGAACCAAGACCAAGATTCATCGAATCATTGAAAAGAAATAATGACCAGATAAGAGAAGACCGTGCCCGCACGATCGGAGAAGATTCAGAGCTCATCTACAGACGAAGGGTAGAAGATATCGAACTTATGATTAAAAGGTTTGAACGGGAACAGGAAGGGCTGATCGACATAAGCCCTTTGGACAGAAATAGTTTGACTTTCGCAGATTTCAACTCCGAAACATTTGTTCAGAAAGATATCGAACTGTCATTAAAGCTCAGAAATCTGAATATACAATTAGAAGTGACCAGAAAAGATTTGAATATTTATTTGGAAAAAAATATAGTTATGGGAAGTACAAGATATGATATAGACGCTCGCTATGACCGGGCAAGAAAAGCAGGTTACGGAACAAAATCCGCAGGAGAAATTTTTACCCAGAATGCCAAAAGGCAAGCCCATCCGTCGATGATTCCTCATGGTGTTGCTTTCAGAGAATCCAGAGATTCAGAAGTACATCCACATTCCGTCCCTATTATTCTGGGGTTGGACGTAACGGGAAGTATGGGACATATTCCTTACGAACTGATCAGAGAAGGATTACCAAAACTAATGGGAGGTATCATTCAGGGAGGCGTTCCGGATCCGGCTTTGCTTTTCCTTGGAATCGGGGATCACGAATGTGACAATTATCCACTACAGGTTGGACAATTTGAGTCCGGTGATGAAGAACTGGATATGTGGCTTACCAGAACCTATATTGAATCCGGAGGAGGAGGAAATGGAGGAGAAAGCTATCTTTTAGCCTGGTATTTTGCAGCTTTTCATACCAGAACAGATGCCTTTGAGAAAAGAAACCAAAAAGGAATTCTGTTTACCGTTGGAGACGAACCCTGCTTACAGGTATTACCGGCTTCTGCGATCAGGGAAATTATGGGATCCGGACAGCAAACCTACACCCATTTCGAATTGCTGCAAGAAGTTAAAAAGAAATATGAAGTTTATCACATCAGTGTTTTACATTCGGACCAGGCAGTAAGAGCAGACAGAGGATGGAAGGAGTTGTTGGGAGAAAACTGTATATCAATAGAAGATCACAGAGAAATCCCAAATGTTATCAAAGGAATTATCTGCGATATATATAAAAATCAAAATTCCGGAATGACCGGTCCTGATGGATTTGGCGCAATTCAAATGCTTTAAGTAATCGGGTAAAAGCATCTGAAGTTTATATTGGATTTAAAATTAAATAACTGTACAATGAAAAACGCACAAATAGTAATAGGATTAGGATTCGGTGACGAAGGAAAAGGAATCACAACTGACTTTCTTGCTCAACAAAATCCTGAAGCAGTAATAGTCAGATTTTCAGGAGGTCAGCAGGCCGCCCATACGGTGATGATCGATGACAGGAAGCATGTACACTCAAGCTACGCCAGCGGCGCACTGCGCGGTTTGCCTTCCTATTTCACAGAACATTGTACTGTTTATCCTGTGTTTTTGTTCAATGAAACTCAGGAGCTGATCGAAAAAGGAGGGAATACAGAACTGCATATTCACCCGTTGGCAAAGCTCACTACTCCCTTTGATGTCTGGCAAAACAGAACAAACATTAAAAATCTGGAGCACGGAACCTGTGGAAAGGGGATAGGAGCAACCATGAAAAGACAGGAAACTCCCTATAAATTATTTGCCATAGATCTAATAGCGCCAAGACCAATGCTCATAGAGAAGCTGAAAGGAATCGCCTACTATTACGGATTTATGGATGAAAGTGAAATTGAAGACATGCTGCATCCATTTTTAGAAGCGGTTGACGCTTTAGAGTGGAAAATACAAGATTACTCCTATCTGCAATTATTCGATCACTTGATTTTTGAAGGAAGCCAGGGAATTTTACTGGATATGGATCATGGGGTTTTTCCCAACGTGACCTATGCCAATACCACTTCAAAAAATGCTTTTCAAGTTTGTCAATATCTGGAAATTGAGGATATCGAAATGTATTATGTAACCAGAAGTTATGCCACGCGTCATGGAAACGGCTGGATGAGCAATGAAAAAGAGATAATTTTAAAAAACAATCAGGAAGAAACCTGTACCTTTAATGAATATCAGAAAGGTTTGAGGTTCGGTGATATAGATTATAAACTATTGAATTATGCGTTGACGTTAGACGGAGCTTATGTAAAAGGGACAAAGAAGAACCTGGTGGTAACCTGTCTTGATCAGATGGATGAAGAATTCAAATGGGAGAAACTAAAAATAAAATTCGATACCATTTTTGGATCCTGGTCACCTTATTCAAAAGATTTTAAAAGGCTGGTGTAATACTGAAATTTTGTAAGGAACAGAATAGTGATGAGGAACATAATGAATTAGATAGATAACGATGAAAACGATACAATATATAAAAGGAGATGCTACTGTTCCACAGGCAAAAGGAATGAAAATAATTGCCCATATCTGTAATGATCTGGGAGGCTGGGGAAAAGGTTTTGTACTGGCTGTTTCCAAAAGATGGGACAGTCCGGAAAAAGAATACAGAAACTGGCACCGGTTCAGAAGTGAAAATAATTTTGCCTTAGGGGAAATCCAGATGGTACAGGTTGAAAAATACATTTATGTAGCCAATATAATCGGGCAAAAAGGAATAAAAACCGGAAGTAACGCAGTCCCTGTTCGATATGATGCTATTGAAAAAGCTTTGGAAAAACTTTCTCATGAAGCTTTGCAGATCAATGCAAGTATTCATATGCCGAGAATCGGATGTGGATTGGCAGGAGGAAAATGGGAAGAGATAGAACCTATTATTGAAAGAACACTGCTTGCAAAGAATGTGGAGGTGTATGTATATGACTTTGAATAAATTTACAAGAAATGAAAGAATTTGAAATAAGAGCAGATTATAAAAATGAGACTCTCATCGTTTACCAGGCTTACAATAAAGCCATTGCACAATCAGCCGTTGAGAATCAGAAATTTTCAGCTCCGTTTTCATTCAACAGGATGACCTGGATAAAGCCTTCTTTTCTTTGGATGATGGAACGCAGTAACTATGGACAGAAATCCAATCAGGAATGTATTCTGGCAATACATATTAAAAGAGAAGCCTGGGAGAAGGCTTTAAGCAAAGCGATTCTTACTTCACCGGAAAAAAGAGTCTATCCCGACCCTCGAAATTGGGAAAAAGATTTTGAAAATGCAGAGATTTATGTGCAGTGGGATCCAGAAAGGAATATTAAAGGAACAAAACTGAATTACCGTTCCATTCAGGTCGGGATTAGCCGATCGCTGATTGAGGAATTTAATGAAGAATGGATTGTAAAAATAGAGGATTATACTCCTTTGGTTAAGAAAATCCTGAATCTTATTAAATCGGGAGAATTTGACAGGGCAAAGAAACTGCTGCCTGTAGAAAAAAACTATCCTCTGTCAAAAGAACTGGCTCTCAGAATTGGAGCCTCAGTGTAATACAAAAAAAGAAAAACATCATGAAAACAACAACACTATACAGACCGGTAGGAGAAAAAGAAATGATATTGATTATGGAAAGTGGATTTAAAAAATTTCCTCCAAGACTGGAATGGCAGCCCATTTTTTATCCTGTTCTTAACGAAGAATATGCTTCAGAGATTGCTGAAAAATGGAATACAAGAGACGAAGCCGGAAATTATCTTGGTTTTGTTACCCGGTTTGAGGTGTTGGAAGATGTAGCGAATCAATATCCTGTACAGAATGTCGGGGCCAGAAATCACAATGAATTATGGGTTCCTTCCGAAGAGCTGAACAGTTTTAATGAGGCGATTGTAGGCGATATCAAGGTAACCAAAGTATTTATAGGAAATGATTGTAAGAAAGCCGGGAATACTGGATTGGAAAACCTTATATTAAACATAAAAAACTAATAATGACAAATAAAGGAATGGCAAAAGATACTTTAGATATCCTTGCCAAGAAATATTATATCAACGAATATAACGAGAAAATAAATATAGAAAACGAGCTGGAAATCAGTAAAAAAGAAACCACTCTTTTCACTCCGGAACAGCTTTCGGAAATAGCAGAATCCTCATTGCCGGAAACTGCTTTTGAAACACGTTTTGAAACAAGGAACTGCAGTTCTTTAAAAGCAATCTTAGAATTGGCTGAAGAAGAAAACCAGGAAAAACTCATGTGTCTGAACTTCGCTTCGGCAAAAAATCCCGGAGGTGGCTTTATCAATGGTGCGGAAGCACAGGAAGAAAGTCTGGCAAGAACATCCGGATTGTATGAAAGTCTGCTGCAGGCATGGGATTATTACACGATTCATCGCGCAATGGAATCCTGTTTTTATACAGACACGATGATTTACAGCCCGAAAGTTCCGGTGTTCCGTAAAGATAAAGGAGACTTGCTGCCTACACCGGTTCTGTGTAATTTCATTACTTCTCCGGCAGTTAATGCTGGAGTGGTAAAACGCCAGGAACCTGGAAGAGAACATGAAATTCTACCTGCCATGGATGTCAGAATGAATAAAATGCTTTCGCTGGCTTTACATGAAGGAAATGAGGTGCTGATTTTAGGAGCATGGGGCTGTGGAGTGTTTAGAAATGATCCAAAAGAAATTGCAGGATTGTTTAAAAAACATCTTCAGGGGAAATACAAAAATAAATTTAAAAAAGTGGTTTTTGCAGTGCTTACAAAGAACGAAGAAATGTTGAAGCCATTTGAAGAAATTTTATGAAAATTGAATTAATAAAAGGAGACATCACAAAAATCCAAACTGATGTGATTGTCAATGCTGCCAACTCATCCTTACTTGGCGGTGGCGGAGTAGACGGAGCAATTCACAGAGCAGGAGGTCCAGAAATAGTGGAAGAATGCAGAGAGATTAGAAACAGACAGGGCAAGTGCAATACCGGAGAAGCTGTAGTAACTGGTGCGGGAAACCTTCCTGCAAAATATGTTATTCATACCGTAGGTCCGGTTTGGAATGGTCATGCAGAAAAAGTATCAAAACTGCTGGCAGACTGTTATTATAATTCATTGAAATTAGCAGAAAGCCTTGGTGTGAAAACCATTGCTTTTCCCAATATCAGTACAGGCATATATAGATTTCCAAAAGATCTGGCAGGGAAAATTGCTGTAGATGAGGTCAGAAATTTTAGGTCAGATATCATTGAGAAAGTTATTTTTGTTTGCTTTGATGATGAAAATGAAATGATTTATAAAAAACTATTAGATTAAACCAATGAAAAAACTAACCATATTAAGCGGTGCCGGAATCAGTGCCGAAAGCGGAATACAAACTTTCCGAGACGGAGACGGTCTGTGGGAAAATCATAATGTAACGGATGTGGCAAGTCCGGAAGGCTGGAGAAAAGACAGAGCTCTGGTCCTTGAATTTTACAACCAGAGAAGACGCCAGCTTCACGAAGTACAGCCCAACGAAGCTCATCACTTACTGGCAGAGCTGGAAAAACATTTCGATGTTCAGATCATTACTCAAAATATTGATGACCTGCACGAAAGAGCAGGATCTACCCATATTCTTCATATTCACGGAGAACTGTTCAAATCATGCTCATGCAACAATAAAAACCTGATTTATGACCAAAAAGAGGATATCAATATAGGTGATAAGGCAGAAGACGGAGCCCAGTTAAGACCTTTTATCGTGTGGTTCGGGGAAGATGTTCCTTTATATCAGACAGCAAGAGAAATCGTGAAAGAAGCCGATATTTTATTGGTAATCGGGACATCATTGCAGGTATATCCCGCTGCCGGATTAATTCATGATATTAAAGATGATTGTCTTTTAATCGTGATCAATCCAAATGAAACGGGTTTTGGATACGGACAAAGGGCTGTAGTGATGAAGGAGACCGCAACTCAGGGTATGAAGCTTCTGTTTGATAAATTAATTGATCTTGCCTGATGAAAAATAAAGTAAAAGGTGGAATCATGGGTGTTTGCATTGGCGATGCTCTCGGAGTTCCGGTAGAATTTAAAAGCAGGGAGTATTTGAAAAAATTTCCTGTTACCACCATGCAGGAATTCGGATCACACCATCAGCCTAAGGGAACCTGGAGTGATGACAGTTCAATGACCCTTTGTCTTGCAGAAGAATTGACTAAAGGCTATGATTTGGAGAAGATCGGCCAAAGCTTTGTACAATGGGTAAAATTCGGACACTGGACAGCCCATGGAAGGCTTTTCGATATTGGCAATACTACAAGGGAAGCAATTGGAAGATTAATCAGAGGAGAAAGTGCAGAATTTTCAGGAAACGTTTTTGAAGAGGATAATGGAAATGGCTCTTTGATGAGAATTCTTCCTTTGGCTTTTTACCTCAAAGATGAAGAAGATCTTGAAAAACTCCATAAAACGGTAAAAGAAGTTTCAACAATTACCCATGGGCATTTCCGCTCTGTTTTTGCGTGTTTTGTATATGTACTATTTGCCATTCAGCTGATGAAAGGAAAAAGCAAAGCAGAAGCCTATAAGTATATGCAGGATATAGCTTTGGAATATGCAGAAAAACAGCATTTTAGCATAAATGAGGTTGAACGTTTTCAGCGGGTTTTAAAATATGATATTTCAACATATTCTGAAGCTGAAATCAAAAGCGGAGGTTATGTCCTGCACAGCTTAGAAGCTTCTTTATGGTGTTTCTTAAATTCAGAGAGCTATTCAGAAGCAGTATTAAAGGCTGTAAATCTGGGCGAAGATACTGATACCACAGGAGCCGTTACAGGAGGGTTAGCAGGTATTTTTTACGGATTTGAAAATATCCCTCAGGAATGGATTAGTGAATTGGCCAGGAAAGATGATATTGAGAAGCTGTCCGGAAAACTTAACCATAAATACGGTGTAATCAAATGAAATCTCTGCTAAAAATGCTTACCGAGATCTTTTCCGGGAAGCATTGTAAAAACAGTACTCAAAATGAATTTTTACGGAAATTCGCCTGAAATGTATAACACTTAATAAAAAAACAAATCATGAACGAAATAGAAAAGAAAAAGATAAGTAAATTTTTAAGCCTTATTTTAAGGCACCAGCCTGAAAGTATCGGATTAATACTCGATGAAAACGGCTGGACCCATGTAGACGAACTGAGGGCAAAATCAGCCTTGAAAAGGATGTTTTTTTCCTTTGACGAATTAGAGGAAGTGGTTGAAACCAACAATAAAAAGAGATTCGCTTTTAATGATGACAAAACAAAAATCAGGGCCAGCCAGGGCCATTCAATTGATATAGACCTTGCTTTAAAGGCACAGCAACCTCCCGATTATCTGTATCACGGAACGGCGGAAACTAATATTGTATCTATTTTAGGGAAAGGAATAGAAAAAAGAAACCGTCAGCATGTACACTTAAGTGCTGATAAAGAGACGGCTACAAAGGTCGGGATGAGGCATGGCAAGCCTGTGATCCTTACGGTCCGGACGGGAAAAATGTATGAAGACGGATTGCCTTTCTATCTTTCAGCAAACGGAGTTTGGCTGACTGATTTTGTAGATCCACAATATATTTCAAAATAAAAATGAAAAGAACGTTAGTAGTAGGCGATATCCACGGAGGATTTAAAGCTTTGCAGCAAATTTTTGAACGGGCGGGAGTCACCTCCCAAGACCAATTGATCTTTTTGGGAGATTATGTAGACGGTTGGAGTCAATCTTCAGACATTATCCGTTTTTTAATAGAAGTATCCGAAAATCAAGACTGTATTTTCATTAAAGGAAACCATGATGCGTGGTGTGAAGAATGGCTTTTCATGGAGCAGGCTCCTGATATCTGGCTTTCCAATGGTGGAAGAAGTACTGTGGAAAGTTATACCGGTTATTCACAGGAGGAAAAAAACCTTCATCTTGAATTTTTTCAAAAAATGAAAAATTATCATGTAGATGATCAGAACAGGTTGTTTATTCATGCTGGCTTTGCATCCATGCATGGACCCGGGAAAGAAGTATATTCAAGCAACTACCGGTGGGACAGGACATTGTGGGAAACAGCCGTTGCCATGGATAGGAAACTGGCGAAAAATTCAGCATTATATCCTAAAAGACTGCTTTTATATAACGAAATATTCATCGGGCATACTCCTACACTCGATATAGGAATACCAACCCCGGTTCATAAAGCCAATATATGGAATATGGATACGGGAGCAGCCTATACCGGAGCTTTGTCTGTCATGGATATCAATACCAATGAGTTTTGGCAAAGTGATCCGCTTCCGTTTCTGTACCCCAATGAAAAGGGAAGGAACTGAGAAAATGAAAGAGCAAATCACGATCCGAATATCAGCCTGACAGTTTTCAGAAACATGTTAGGACTTTTCATACAAAGAGATGTTGTATTTTCATTATTTCGCTTTTTTGCATGAATGATATTAACTATTTTTAAATCCGGAAAATAAAATATCAATGAAACTGAAATATCTTCTGCTGTTTGTAAGCTCTTCCCTGGTTTTTGGACAAAAATCTTTTCAGACCCCCTTTCGAAAAAGGCAATGGAAATCAAACCGTTACGTACGATCAGATGAATGCCTACTATGAGGAACTGGCGAAAAACTTCAATACCATTCAATATCTTAAAAAAGGAGAGGATGATAACGGAAAACCCATTTATGTAGTGGTTTATAACCCATTTCCCGAAAAAGACCTTCAAAAGCTGAGAAAAAATAAAGCAGTTCTTTTCGTCAATAACGGAATACACCCGGGGAACCTGACGGAATTGATGCAACAATGATGCTGATGAGAGATCTGGCCACTAAAAAAATTCAGACCCCGCAAAATTTTGTCATCGCCGCCATTTCGGCTTATAATATCAGCGGAATGCTCAACAGGGGTTCTCACTCAAGAGCCAATCAGAATGGTCCTGAACAATATGGTTTCAGGGGGAACGCAAGAAATTATGACCTGAACAGAGACTTTATCAAGGCGGATTCTAAAAATGCCAGAAGCTTCCAGGAAATTTATCAATGGCTGAAACCTGATGTTTTTATTGATAATCATGTAAGCAATGGAGCAGATTATCAATATACATTTACTTATATTTCAACATTTAAAGAGCGCCTTGGGAATACATTAGGAAGCTATTTCTATGACGAATACCAGGCAAAAAATCTTGAAGAAATGAAGAAGCTCGGTTATGAAAGTACCCCTTACGTAAATATTCACGGAGATATTCCTGAAATTGGTTTTGCTGCCTTTGAAGATTCTCCCAGGTACTCTACCGGATATACTTCTCTTTTCAACTCTCTGGGAACCGTTCCTGAAACGCACATGTTGAAACCTTATGACAAAAGAGTAGATGCCACTTACAAATACATGCTCGTCAACCTTAAAAACCTGGATCAGGACTATCATAAAATCAAACAATTGCGCCTTGATAACCTGAAACAGTACCAGGCAGGAAAACAATATGGAATTCGCTGGAAAATAGATTCTACAAGATTCACTACCATGGATTTTAAGGGATATGAAGGGAAATATAAGCCAAGTGAAATTTCAGGAAAACCCCGGCTGTATTACGATAGAAATAAACCGTTTACAAAAAATATAAAACTCTTTACCACTGCAGTTCCGACCGGATATATCAGCATTCCGAAATATTATGTAATCCCACAGTCCCAGTATAGGGTTATTGAAGAATTCAGAAGAAATCAGATTGAGATGAAGCCGCTTAAACAAGACAGTATGATGGCGGTACAATCCTATAAAATAAAGGATTTTAAAACAGCAAAAAATCCTTACGAAGGGCATTATATTCACTACGAAACAACTGTAGAGTCCACAGACAGAAGACTGAGTTTCTCTGCAGGTGATTATTTGGTTTCCACGAATCAGCCCGGTGTAAAATATATTATAGAAACACTTGAGCCTGAAGCATTAGACTCATTTTTTAACTGGAATTTTTTCGATGGAATTCTGGCACAGAAAGAATATTATTCAGCCTATATTTTTGAAGATACCGCTGCTGAATTACTTAAAAAGGACAAAGGATTAAAAGAGGCCTTTGAAGCAGCCAAGGCAGCAGATAAAAAATTGTCTGAAAGCGGAGAGGCTCAATTGGATTGGGTCTACAGGCATTCTCCTTATTTTGAAGAAAAAACATTCCGGCAGTATCCGGTGTACAGAGTGCTGTAAAATGTTGAAATATTGACCTTTAAACTGTCAATAAAAAAGACGTTTCAAACCGAAACGTCTTTTATTATTTATCTTGGCAAGCCTCTTTGTAAGGCAATTTCTGCCCTTTTGATAGCCATTTTCTCTTTCCACTCCATGTATTTGCCTTTGAAATTTGATTTCATCACGTCATCAAATTTACGCTGTACAGTAAGATTCCACAAAGAATGTGCTTTTACAGCCCATGATTTGTCCCAGGCTCTTAATGAAATAGAGAAGCTTCCGTCAAGGTATTTCATCCAGTGCCACCACCCTGTCGGCATAAACAGAGTATCCCCGTGTTCAAGGAAACACTCGATACCTTCTACACCATCCAAAGCGGGAAATTTTGTAAAATCAGGATTTTCAATATCGTAATCTTCCAGAGCATAGGTCGCATAAGGAATCTGATACAGCCTTTCTCTCCATTTGTAATCAAAAAGAAGAATATGCTTTCTTCCGTTGAAGTGTGTATGGAAAATATGTGCCATATCGATGTCGAAGTGAAGGAATGTTACTGATCCTTTTCCTCCGAAAAACATGTTGGGATATTTATCTAAAAAGCCTCCCATTAATTCTTTTGGAGCAATATAATCTTCCAGAAGTTTCGGAGCATATTTTATAGGGTCAAAAAGGAAAATTCTCAGGTCGGTAGGTTCCCTTTGGATAAGGTCTATATAATCTCCGAATTTCATTTTTGCAGCCGATGCATTGATAGGGGCTGCAGGATCAGCTTTGGAACTATCATATAACGGGACCTCCACATCTCCTACTACCTCTTTCATGTATTCCATCGTCCATTTTTGGTATGCAGGCCAGTTTTTTGCCATGTTCCTGATGACAACGGGCCTTCTTGGCTTTAGATATTTTTCGAAGAATTCCTCTTTAGAAATATCATCTACAACATCTATAGGCTTTAAATTTATTCCCATTTTTGTAAATTTTATGTTACAAAATTATTAAATATATATTTATAAACCAGCGTTTAATTTTCTTTTAATCTATGATTCAAATCAGATTTAACTATTCAAAATGGTTACAAATACTAAAATTTTGTGCATATCTCTAAGCATTATTGTACAAATAAAACACCCTGTAATAAAATTACAGGGCAAAAACACAATTGAGATGAATAAAAATCCATTCTGATACAAAAGTATTGCTTTTAATTAAATCCTATAGTCCTGTAATTGTTGATAAAATCAACACAAACAGAGAGATAAATGATAATAATTAAATGTATTGGGAGGTAATTTTAATTATAGTTTGGAAAAATGGAAATCGACAAAATTTTATTAATTTTTGGAAATAATGTATTTTTTTTGTATTTATATTAACTTCTTGTAAATGTGGTTTTTATAAATTTATTATTTCATTAATTTGTGATTTTGATGGCTGGGAACGAAGGGCTTTTTAATCAAATTTTAAAAGGAAAGCCCGATTTCCTATTTCCCACTGCTTTACAAAAAATATAACTATTTTTATAGGGATATTGATTTAACTTTTAACGATAAAACAGATCTTTAAAAAAAGTGTAACGAAAAACAATAATGATTAACTAATTGGGCAAATAATAACTATGAAAAAAATTATTTCTTTATTTCTGGTATTTTTCTTCAGTATACTGACTTTGGCACAAAAAACTGTTTCAGGAAAGATCACCGATGATGATGGGGTAGCAATACCAAGTGCAAGTGTTACCATCGAAGAGCCGGGTAAAGATGCAATTTTAGCGTACGCCATTACCAATTCTAAAGGTGAATACAAAGTAACCTTCACATCAGGAGAAGCTAATGTAGACCTGAAAGTGAAAGCTTTCAACCAAAAATCTGTCATCAGACAGATCAGCAACAGTGATCAGACCCTGAACTTTAAAATGCAGTCTGAAGCTACAGAAATAAAGGAAGTCCAGTTAAAAACCAAAATGATTACCGCCAGAGGAGATACTATTTCTTATGACCTTAAAGCCTTCAACAGTAAAAACGACAGAACACTGGCAGATGTTATGCGAAAAATTCCTGGGATTGAAGTGAATAAAGACGGAACGATCCTCTATCAGGGAAATGCAATCAATAAATTTTATGTCAACGGAAAAGACCTTATGGAAGGTGGATACGGTACCATCAACAACTCACTTCCCAAAGATGCCGTACAGAAAGTGGAAGTATTGGAAAACCACCAGCCTGTAAAAATTCTTCAGGACAAAGTTCCTTCGGACCAGGCAGCCATCAATATTAAGCTTAAAAACTCCGTAACGATGACGGGAAGAGGAGAAGTGGGAACCGGTTTTGGAGATCCCTGGCTCTGGAATGTAAAATTAACACCTATGTTTTTTGGGCAGAAAAGCCAATGGGTTGTCAATTACAAAACCAATAATATGGGTGAACAGGTAGAAAGTGAGGGAAATATTCTTGCATTTGGAAGCAGCTGGGAAGGAAAAAGAACCAATATTTCCCAGAATAACTGGTTAAGCGTAGAAAATGCCAGCACACCGGACCTTCCGGTAAAAAGATACCTGATGAACAGTGTTCATTACCTATCTGCCAACTATCTTACCAACATCGATAAAAAGAAAGAATGGGAACTGAAAGCAAATGCCAACTATACCAATAATGCAGTAGAAAGAGAATCGAACAGTATCAACACTGATATCCAGCAGGGAACTCAGTATAACACCAGATTTTTGAATAATTTTTATACAGATAAATTAAAAGGAGAATTGATATTTACTAAAAATGCAAAAAAAGGGTTCTTTAAAAATACAACCACATTTTCTCAGTTTTGGAATGCAGACAGAGCCTTTGCAGAAAGAAATGATAAAACGGGCTACAGGTATGGAAATGAAGCCCTGGAATCACCAACTTCTTCTTTTCAAAACTCTTTAAGCACGATCATTCCGTGGAAGGAGAAAATGGTAAATCTAAAATCATATATCAGTTACCAAAACGATAAACAAGTATTAGAAATATCACCGGCCAATTATCTGCAGTTTCCCTATAAAGAAAAAGATAGTACTAAACTTACAACGATTAAATTTGC
The DNA here is from genome assembly GCA_016025055.1 of Chryseobacterium indologenes. Classification (NCBI taxonomy): domain Bacteria; kingdom Pseudomonadati; phylum Bacteroidota; class Flavobacteriia; order Flavobacteriales; family Weeksellaceae; genus Chryseobacterium; species Chryseobacterium indologenes. The sequence goes on along the minus strand of CP065590.1, from coordinate 1,603,085 downwards.
ACCCGGTAGTAGTGCTTTGCAGACGTTCAGAATCAAAAGCCTGGATACGTCGCATTCTGCAAATATCAGTTTTTCAACGAAAGGCTGGACGTTTACTCCGCAAGTCGGAATTGATTTCTCCACAGATAAGCTGACAACCAATTTTGACGGGGCAACGATCAATAACAGCCCGGATTTTACCAGCCCTGCATATGAGAATGATCTTAAATTTACAAGAGTCAATCCATCTGCCTCACTGGGAATCAATTATAAATCTGAAGCCTGGATGTTATTTTCTAATTTTCCGGTCAACTTTAACAATATTAAAGCAGAAGATCCACTCAGAAATGTTTCAAAATCTTTGAATAAGGTGACATTTACACCTAATATTTTTGCCCAGTATTCCTTTGCTTCTTTCTTTAAAGCCAGTATGAGCGGAAGTATCAGCAACAACTTCGGGGATATTCAAACCGCTTACGCCGGATATATATTAACCAGCCCCGGAGGATTTAATGTAATGGATCCTAAAAACCCTATACCACAAACGAATACCAAAAGCGGAGGGCTGAGGCTCGAGTATAGAAATCCGTTAAATAATCTATTCTTCAATGCGGGTTACAGGTTAAGTGATGTCAAAAATAATTTATTGGCCTCCAGTGCAGTCAATGAACTGGGATTTAGCGTTATCGAATATATTGAACGTGAAAATAAAAGGACAAGTAATGCTTATTATGCAGAAATCGGAAAGTATTTTCCTAAATTTAAAACAAATGCTTCCGTAACCTTTAATACTACAGACTCAAAGTCCCAATCCAGAAGAAATAATGAAGACATCAATACAAAGAACAATGCCAATACGTTAGGGTTTAAGTTCAATAATACCTATTTCTCATGGATGAGTGTAGATTTTAATATGACAAAATCCTGGAATAAGCAATCTAACGGAATTATTCAGAATGATCTTGGAAAAACGGAAGGGTACACCCATAATTTAAATGTATTCTTTTATCCGCTGGAGAACCATACCATCGGCTTTTATTGGGACCAGATCAATTCAAAATTAGGAAATACAAAATTAAACAACGGCTTCTTTGATGTATCCTATCAATTCAGCTGGGCCAAGAAAAAAGTTGATTTTGAGCTTAAATGGATGAATATTGCAGACAGAAAAGTATTTGAAAGAATCACTGTTGGCGATGCAACCGTTACCCAAACAACAATGCAGCTTCGTCCAAGTCAGGTGATGTTTACTGTAAAGTTCAATTTTAAATAAAAAAAACCAATCCGCACGGATTGGTTTTTTTTTGAGATATATTGATACTAAAAGCTTTGCTGGTCTGCAGACGGGCCATAACTTCCGGGCAAAGGAATGTTATTCAGCCTGTAATACACTCCCAGCTGAGCCCTGTGATGGGTAATCTGATTCAACGCATGGCGAATTGCTCCATATTTACTCCAGCTCGCCAGCTCGTGGCCGTTATTTTTGATCGTCCAGCTTGGATTCAGGTTGTCTTCTGTTGCTTTTTCCAAGGCTGCTTTTCCGGCCTGGTAACTATCATCCAGTTTTTTGATAAGGTCTTCTTTTGTAGAAAGTTGGGTCGGTTGGTATTCCCCTTTGCCAAAATCAAGTTCTGAAGTATTTAAAATTGTATTAGGCCATTCAAAAACTTCTACCAGATGTGTTGCCAATGGCATGAGCTTCATGCTTTTTTCATGAGGAGCATAGTCGTTTTTCCCTTCAGGAAAAAGGTCAATGAATTTTTTAGTCGTTTGAAATTCTCCTTCCAGTTCGGATTTTAATTGAGATAAGGTATCCATAATATTTTGTTTTTTAGGTACATAAAGTTAGAATTTTTAAATCTGAAAATGTCGTAACGGAATCATAAATTTTTTAATATCAACCTCCCGGAACCATCTCTGAAATAATTTTTTTAATAAATTGTAACAAAATAATACATAGGAGTACTAATTAAGAAAATCTTGATGCAATGAGAAAGCTGTTCTCAATATTTCTTATCACTCTTTTTGCCTTTGCCAATGCACAGGACAACAAAGAAACGGCCAACCGATTCTTTTATGAGCTGACTTTTAAACCCAAGAAAGATTCAGCGAAGCTGGATAAGGTCATTACCATTCTGGATATAACGGATAAAAACAGGTCTGTTTATCAGGATTACACGGTGATAGCACAGGATTCTATAATGAAAATAGAAATGGAGGCCATTAAGAAGTCGGGAATGATGAGAGACTTTTCTAAATCTCTTAAAACGCCTAAGATTTCAGCAAAAATTTATAAAACATATCCCGGCATGAAGGTGCAGTATGTCGATAAAATTGCAAATGGTTTTACTCCAACAACAATCGGATATAGCGAAGATTTAAAATTCAATTGGAATATTCTTGGCGATAAACAAAAAATAGGGGAATACAATACTCAAAAAGCAACGACTGAATTTGGGGGAAGAAAATGGACAGCCTGGTTTACAACAGATATTCCTTTCCAGGACGGACCCTATAAATTTTACGGACTTCCGGGGCTCATTGTAAAAATTGAAGATGAAAACAAAGATTATTCCTGGGTACTACAGGGTAACAAGAAAATAAAAGACTACACAGAGTTTTCCTACATTGAAAATATGATGAAAATCTCCGGAAAAGTGAACGAATTATCAAAAGAGAAATTTGAAAAAACTTTCAGTGATTTCAAAAATGACCCTTTTGCTTCTGTAAGACCAATGATGACACAGGAAATGCTTTCCAAAACAATACCGGGAATGGACGGAACAGTGGGTGACATGATGAAGAAGCAGGAAAAGCAATACAAAGATTTCTACAATGCAAATGATAATCCGATAGAAAAAGATCAGGCCTCTGATAAAAAGAAAAAATAAGCATTCATATCAACTAAATTATATTTCAAGTCACCCCAGATACAGCAATGTATTTGGGGTGATTTCTTTCATAGTCAAAACGTTATTTAGATTAAATTTAAATAACGTATATTTGCAGGACAAAAATTTTGGCTTTGATAGAGAAAGGATTACATAAATTGAGTGGATTTCCTAAAAATAAAATAGGAAAGATATTGGGATATGATAATGACCATCTGAAAATGCCCAATAAAATTATCGAAATGGGGCTTCTTCCGGAGACCATTTTCAGGATTTTATATCAGGCCCCGTTCAATGGGCCCATGTATGTGGAGTTTGGTGCAGAAAAAAGCCGTATTGCCCTTCGTGAAGAAGAGGGAGATTATATCATCGTTGAAGAATTGAATTAATGCAGGCAAATAAGAAAAAACAGATCCTTCTGGTGGGGAATCCCAATGTAGGAAAGTCGACGGTTTTCAATACACTTTGTAACAAAAAGCAAAAAACCGGAAACTATGCCGGGGTTACCGTGGCTAGCCATTCGGGAAACTATGAATATAAAAATGAAGAAGTTGAGGTTATTGATCTTCCGGGTTCCTACAGTGTATATCCAAGCTCTGAGGACGAAGCCATTTTCTCAAAATACCTGATCGACGAACAGGAAAACTACGCAGGAGTTGTTTATATTCTTGAAGCATTAAGCCTGAAAAGAGGCCTTCTTTTGTTCCAGCAGATCCAGGATCTTGGAATTCCAATGATTCTGATCGTCAATCAGATTGACCAGGCAGAAAGAAGAGGAATTACCATAGATATTCAGAAGTTCTCTGAAGCCCTGGGAATCAAAATCATCCAAACCAATGCAAAAGAACATATTGGAATTGATGAAGTAAAAGAAAGTATCTTCAACAATGAATTTGTAAAAACAGATACAATTTCTTTTGAAACTCCCAACGAGCATAGAGATTTTATCCAAAAATTAGCTTCTCATAAGGGTTTTACCAACGAGTATAAAGCCTGGATGAGCCTTTCATTAGGAACAGACCTTGGAAGAATAGAATCCGTAATGGAGCAACTTCAGGGTTCTGAAGCCAAAAGCCTGGTCCCAAAAAGATTACAGGTTCAGGAAACGGTCAGAAGATATCAGAATGTTGATAAAATACTGGAGAATGTCATTTCCAAAGAACCTCAGTTTAAAGAACTTCTCACAGAAAAGCTGGACAAAGTTCTGGTTCACAAATTCTGGGGATATGTTGTCTTTTTAGCCATTCTGCTGGTTATTTTCCAGAGTGTATTTTTCCTTGCCGAATATCCCATGAGCTGGATTGAAGATTTCTTCTCCTGGCTGGCAGCTTTTACAACAGAACATCTTCCGGAAGGCCCCATCAATTCACTGATTTCAAACGGAATTGTTCCCGGAATTGGAGGAATTGTAGTATTTGCCCCTCAAATCGGAATTCTTTTGTATTTCCTCTATTTGTTGGAAGATTCCGGATATATGGCCAGAGTAGTATTCCTGATGGACAGAATGCTTCGTCCTTTTGGTCTCAACGGAAAAAGTATCGTACCTCTTGTTTCCGGAACAGCCTGTGCTATTCCAGCCGTTATTTCCACCAGAAACATTGAAAACGTTAAAGAAAGACTATTGACGATATTGGTAACACCGTTCATGACGTGCTCTGCCAGACTTCCGGTTTACAGTATTATTATAGGATTGATCATTTCTGAAGGATCATTTTTAGGAATAAAATATAAAGCACTGGTGCTGATGGCCATGTACTTACTGGGTTTCCTGGTTGCATTATTTTCAGCAGCAGTCCTTAAGAGATTTATTAAAAATAAAGGTAAAACCTATCTGGTAATGGACCTTCCTGCTTATAAAAAACCACTTTTCGGATATGATTTTAAAATGGTTTTGGGAAAAGTATGGGACTTTATTACCGGAGCCGGAAAAATTATATTTATTGTCAGTATCATTATCTGGTTCCTGAGTTATTTCGGACCAAAACAGAAACCTACTGAGTTCGTGGCAAGTAATGTTGAGCTCGATCATTCCTATTTAGCAAAAATGGGTAAGGGTATAGAACCGGTGATTGCACCATTAGGGTACGACTGGAAAATGGGAGTAGGTATCCTTACAAGTTTCGTAGCCAGAGAGGTGTTCGTAGGAACAATGTCTACGTTGTATAGCCTTGAAAATGATGCTCCGGAGGTGAAAGTAATCGATAAAATGAGAAGAGATGTGAAACCGAATGGCGAAAAGGTATTCAGCTTTGCCACAGGTATTTCCGTGCTTCTGTTTTATGCATTTGCAATGCAGTGTGCTTCCACACTGGCAGTAGTCTACAGAGAAACGAAAAGCTGGAAATGGACCGGCTTCCAGTTGGCTATGATGACAGGTTTGGCATATTTTGTGTCGATGATAGTATATCAAATTTTAAAGTAATGGATTCTTCACTTGTTTTTCAATATGTTCTGGTATTCTTAATTGTGGCATTTGCTTGTTACTCTTTATTTAAAGTACTTAAAAAGAACTTCGCCCCAAAGAAATTCAGCTCCAAAAGAAGCAGCTGCGATAAAGATTGTGGCTGTTCTTAACATCTGATTCATCGGAAAATTGAAAAAATGTTGTAATTTCATTTTTTTAATTTAAAATATTCATATTGAATCTTTCACAGGCAGGACTCATTGTCTTCTTTCTTCTATGGATCGCTAAGGTACAAGCTCAGATAGATACCGCTTTGGTGAAGTCATACGCCGATCAGGTGATGATCCGTGCCAATCTGGATACCAATATTGAAAGCTATATTTTTTCTGAAGGAGAAAACAGAGATGAAAACAAGCAGATATTTTCCATCAACAATAAAATAAAAATATCCTTGTCCATTGATTACAAAATCATCAGTGCAACCGTTTCATTCGCGCCACGCTTTTTTCCCGATAACAGAGATAATGAACTGAAAGGGAACAGTTCCTATACAGACTTCAGTTTTAGATTTTTTCCGAATCGGTTTATCCAGAACCTTTATTACAAAAATGTCAAGGGATTCTACCTTGAAAATATGCAGGACTTTATTCCCGGATGGACAGAAGGAAGAGATCCTCACATCCAGTTTCCCGATCTGAGAGTGCAAAGTTTCGGAGGATCCACATCGTATATTCTTAATAAAAATTTTTCCGCGAGAAGTATTTATACACAGGGAGAGTGGCAGAAGAAAAGCGCTGGAAGCTGGGTTCCGTTTTTAGACTATGACCTCACTGTTTTTTCCAATATTATAGACGAGCAGAAAAATAAAGAGTTTCAGTATAAAATTGGTGCCAATATAGGCTATTTCTATAATTGGGTTATTGGAAAAAAAGTAAATATTGCCCCTTATCTGGCTCTTGCTTTGGAGGAAAGTTCTCCAGTTCTCAAAATAACGCGGAAGGAGGTATCAGAGAAAACGCACAGTATTTTACCATGAGAATGGAAGGAGGCCTTCACGTGGGATATAATACGGACCGTTTTTTATTTGGAGGAAAAATGAACTTTGGAGCTTCAGCTTATGAACAAAGGAAAAATCAGGCGGTAGAAAATAATAATGTGTATGGTTTATTATATGTAGGTTACCGGTTTGCCCCGCCAAAAGTGGTGAAAAAAACCTATGATAAAATGCAAAAAGCCATTCCTCTTTTATAACTTAAGACTCTTTTAAGTATCTTTGTTTCGGACAAAGTATTATACTAACAACAAAGAAATATAAAAACATAATGTCGTTAATAAAATCTATTTCAGGAATCCGTGGAACGATTGGCGGAAAAGTCAATGATAACTTAACTCCGCTTGATGTGGTGAAATTTGCTTCCGCTTTCGGAACCTGGCTTCAGAATAATAAAAATAAAAAAGACCTTACGCTTGTTATCGGCAGAGATGCAAGAATTTCAGGACAAATGGTATCTTCACTGGTAACAGCAACTTTACAGGGTCTGGGAATTAATGTAGTAGATCTTGGACTTTCCACTACACCTACCGTTGAAGTAATGGTTCCAGAATTGAACGCAGATGGAGGAATTATCCTTACCGCATCTCACAACCCAAAACAATGGAATGCCCTTAAATTATTAAATGAAAAAGGAGAATTCATCAGTGGTGAAAACGGGGCTGATGTTTTAGCTTTAGCAGAAAATGAAGATTTCAACTATGCGGAAGTGGATGATCTTGGAACCTACGAAACAAGAGATGATGCTTTTGACATTCATATTCAACAGATTCTGGACCTTCCGATGGTAGATGTTGAAGCCATCAGGGAAAAAAAAATTCAAGGTAGTACTGGATGCTGTAAACTCTACAGGAGGAATTGCTATTCCAATGCTGCTGGATAAGCTCGGTTGTGAAACCATAAAACTATATTGCGAGCCTACAGGACATTTTCCACATAACCCGGAGCCCCTGAAAGAACATTTAGGAGATATTTGTGAGTTGGTTAAAAAAGAAAATGCAGATTTAGGAATCGTGGTAGATCCGGATGTTGACAGATTAGCTTTAATCGATGAAAAAGGGGAAATGTTCGGAGAAGAATACACGTTGGTGGCTGTAGCAGATTATTTACTGAAACATCAAAAAGGAGCTGCCATTTCAAACCTTTCTTCAAGCCGCGCTTTGAGAGATGTGGCACACGCCCACGATTCAGAATATTTTGCAAGTGCCGTAGGAGAAGTGAATGTAGTAACTTTGATGAAAGAAAAGAACGCTGTAATCGGAGGTGAAGGAAATGGCGGAATCATTTATCCAGATCTACACTATGGAAGAGACTCTTTGGTAGGAGTAGCACTATTCCTGACTCATCTGGCAAAGGAAAATAAAACCGTTTCAGAATTGAGAGCGGGATATCCAAGCTATTTCATGGGAAAAAAGAAAATAGAGCTGACCCCTGAAATCGATGTTGATGCTATTTTAAGCAAAATGGAGCAGGAATATCAGAACGAAGATGTTTCTACAGTAGACGGTGTGAAAATAGATTTTGAAAACAACTGGGTGCACCTGAGAAAATCGAACACTGAACCGATTATCAGGATCTATACTGAGGCAAAATCTCAGGAAGAAGCAGATCAGCTGGGTGATGATATCATCGCTAAGATTAAAAGTTTAATTTAAAAATAAAACAGAAGAACGGACTTGCTCCGTTCTTTTTTGTATCATCTGATGTTTGAGCATATTAAAAGCAGGTTTCCTTTTCCCAAAGAAAAATGGCGGAAATTTCTCGCTTCTTTTGAACGCATGGAAGTTCCGGCTAAAACCCTGCTGCTGAAAGAAGGAGAAGTCTCGTGCAATGCCTATTATCTCGAACAGGGAATAGTAAGAGCCTGGTATAATAATGACGGAAAGGACGTTACCTTCCAGTTTTTTCTTGAAAATACCATGTTTTCTTCTCTGGAAAGCTTTAGAAAAGGATTGCCCAGTATGGTCTCTTTTGAAACCATAGGCCCCTGTGTTGTATATAAAATCAAAAAACCGGATGTAGAAGCTTTCCTTGAAGAGGTTTATGAAAATCCTGAACTTAGAAAGATGTTTATGGATGCCCTTTTTGAAAGGGTTTTCGATTATATGAAACATTTCTTTTCATTTATTAAAGATACGCCACAGCAACGCTATCTGAACCTTACCATAGAAAAGCCGGAGATCATCAGACGGGTTCCTCAGCATTATATCGCTTCCTATCTGGGAATTACCACCGTTCATTTGAGCAGAATAAAAAGTAAAATATTGAAGGAAAGACTTCCTTAGGCTGGAAGTCAGGTGCTTGAAGCTGAAAGTTTATGGCTGATAATGTAGAACTGAAGGATATTGATAAAAATTTTATCACAACCTACACAAAGAATCCAGAAAAGAGGTTACAAAATCATTCAATGGCTTTACAATAAGCTCATATAGAAGTGTCAACGCGACAAAGAATAATAGAGCATTACTAATCACCTGACGCCCTATCACTATACTTGTGTAATCTGCTGCTTCCCTCTCCGTGCTTCCTTTCTTTTAATTGATAACAAATGTTATTGCTCTGCAGCATACCCTACAGCTAATTTTGTAGTAAAATAAAAAGACAATGAAAGCAGCAGTAGTATTTGAAAAAGGAAGCATTCCTCAATATGCAGATTTTACGGAGCCAGAAGCGATCCAAGAAGATGAAGTGATGGTGTCAGTAAAGGCAGCTTCTATTAAAAACCTGGACAAAGCAAGGGCAAGCGGTAAACATTATTCCACGGAAAACAAAGAACATCAGCCAACGATTATCGGTTCAGACGGAGTAGGATACCTGGAGAACGGAACAAAAGTTTATTTTTTCAGTAAAAAAGGAACCGTCGCAGAAAAAGCTGTAGCAGATCGGCATTTTGTAGTTCCCGTTCCTGAAAATCTGGATTTTTCCGTTGCTGCAGCCCTTCCCAATGCAGTAATGGGCTCTGCAATGGGGTTAAAATTCAAAGCAGGCATCCAACCCGGAGATGTAGTTTTGATCAACGGTGCTACAGGGATCACAGGTAGAATAGCCATTCAGATTGCCAGATTATACGGGGCAGAAAAAATTATTGTTACAGGCCGGAATGAAGAATCTCTGAAATCCCTGCACAAACTGGGAGCAGATGAGGCTGTTTCTTTACAACTCAGTGATGAAGCTTTTAAACAGAAAATAAAGGATATTCATGCTTCAACTCCTATTGATATTGTACTGGATTATATCTGGGGTCATTCGGTTGAGATGATCTTATCAGCTTTTAAAGGAGACGGAACTTTCTCTCATAAGACAAAACTGGTTTCTGTGGGAGGAATGAGTGGCGATACAATTCAATTATCTTCTCAGATCCTGAGAGGAACAGATATTCAGATTTCAGGATCAGGACTTGGAAGCTGGACAAAGCAGGAATCTGCACTCCTGTTTTCAGAAATCATTCCGGAAATGTTTTTGGCAGCAGCAGCTGGAAAAATTACAATAGAAACACAAGAGGTTGACCTGAAAGATATAGAAGCAATCTGGAATGCTGAGGTACCCGCTGGAAAGAGGCTCGTAATCAAAATTTAACCACAATTTCAGTTTTTTATCCACAATTCTTTTATCTGTTTTCTTTTTTTACTATTTTTATAATAGAAATTTATGAAATGGATAATTCAAAAAAAAGTTGCAACTTTGCATAAATATTTGAATATCAGTTTCAGATGTATTATTAATTAAAAGTTTGCCGAGGTTTGTAAGCAATTTCAAACATCAGGCTGACAAAGAGGACACTATTGGAAGAGTATTTTGGAAATGAACTTGTAAAAAAGTTCGAGGAAATGATGGAGAACAATGATGAATTCTACTTCGATACCGAAGAGTTAGAAGATATTATTGTTTATTATTTGGAGCTTGGAGACTTTAACTACGCTGATATGGCGGTAAGTTATGGCCTGAAGCTTCATCCCAATTCTTTAGATATCAAGATTAAAAAACTTGAAATTCTTTTGGAATGGGAAGAGTATAATACGGCGAAAGGGCTCATTAATGAGCTAAAGGGTTCCTCTATGGAAAACACCGACTTTATGGTTTGCTACGCCAAGTATTATTCGAGTTTAGGAAATCCTAAAAGATCCATTGAAATTTGTAAACAAGCTTTGACATTAGGGGAAGAAGAAAACTTCCTTCACAACTTTATTGCAGATGAATATGTGAATCTGGGAGATCCTTTTAACGCTCTTAGACATTACAGAAAAGCACTGAAAGAAGATCCTACAGATGAATATGCATTAGAAAACTGTATGGTGTGCTTTAGTGATCTTAATAAGAGTGAGGAGGCTATTGCCTTTCTTAATGAATATCTGGATGAATTTTCTTATTCTGAAACCGCATGGCTGGAATACGGTCAGTTTTACTTCAACAGAAAAAATTATGATGAAGCCATAAAAGGCTATGACTATTTATTGGCCATCAATTCAAATGCTGTAGGAGTATATGCCAATAAGGCAGCCTGCTATGAAGCTTTAGGACAATATCAGAAAGCTATCGAAACCTACGAAGAGATGCTTGAGCTGGAATACACAAAAGCCTTTACTTTCTATAAAATTGGGCTTTGTAATAAAGCATTAAAGCAGCCTATAGTTGCATTGAATGCGTTCCAGAAATCTTTAAGAGAAGATCCGCAGTTTTACCTTGCCATGATGGAACAGTCATATCTGTACGAAGAAATGGGAGGGATGAGTGAAGCGTTGCATTTTGCAAAAGAAGCCACTCAATTGAATGAAAACAATCTTGATTATCAGAAGAGATTAGCATTTTTATTCATTGATTCCGGGAAATTTGAAGAAAGCCTTTCCTGTCTTAAAAAACTGGTGGATGCAGAACCTTCAAGATTTTACAACTGGTATGCTTACTCCGAAGTATTGATGCTTCTGGGTGAATATGAGGAAGCGGTAACTGTGCTGAACAGCGCTGTTAAAAACCATTACAGAGCAGAATTATTTTATCAGTTGAGCAATTGTTTCTTCAACCTGAAAGATCAGGACAAAGGAATCGAATCCCTTCAGAAAGCATTGGACCTGGATCCGTCTTTAGCTAAAGATATGCAGAAAAAATATCCGTTTATCAAAGATGAGGTTAAAAAGGTGAAGGCCAGAGTGAAAAAGAAAAATTGATTAAAACATTTTAATTAAACATAAAAAATCCTGCATTGCAGGATTTTTTTATTGATAATGATACTCGTCAATGAATTTTCCCAGAAGGGTAGTGGAACTTACATTGGCATTTACAAATAAAATTTATTTTTTCGGATTTGTTCGTAAAAATATCAGTCCGGCAATGATAATTCCGGCACCGATAAATTGCATATACGTAAGCTTTTCACCATCTAATATTCCCCAAATAATGGCAACAATAGGCATAATTAAAGTAACTGTTGAGGCAAAAAGAGGAGATGAGACTTTTAATAAACGGTAGTTCATCGTCATTGCCAATCCTGTACCGAAAACAGATAACAGGCTGACAAACAGTAAGCCCATCAGCAGGTCTTTTGAAAGGGTAAATTCTGAAAAAAATCCTGTGCCGGTTAACGCAATCAGAGAAGGTAAAAACAAGACGAAAGAGAAAATAAAAGAAGATAATACCACTGAAGAAACTTCCATCAGTTTTGATTTTACCGTTGTCGTGCTCATTGCATAGCACAAAGTAGCCAGTAATAACAACAGGATCGGAATCATTTTAAATTCACTGCTGTCACCTCCTCCAAAGGCAAGAATACAGACGCCGGCGAAGCTTATACATGTTCCTATGATCTGTTTTTTGGTTGTTTCGAATTTCCAGACAAGGCCTCCCACAATGATCACAAAAATAGGCATCATGGAGTTAATAATTCCTGCAATGCTACTGCTTACTTCAGTTTCGGCAATAGGGAAGAGGAACATGGGGATAAAATTTCCGGTGAAAGCTGCCAGAATCAGCCATTTGATATGCTTTTTAGGGAAAAGCTTATAATTTGAAATGGCGACAGGTAGTAAAATAATTCCGGCGATCAGAACCCTTAAAGCACCTACCTGAAAAGGATTAAAATGCTCAAGAGATTTTTTAATCAGAATAAAAGAAGATCCCCAGATAATACTCAGGAGAATAAGAAGTACCCATTTTTCTTTATCTGCGTTCATTATTGTCGTGTAAAATTTTTAAAAACTCTTTTTAGGAATCATTCTTGCCCCCAGACTTTCCAGATGGTCGGTATGTGACTGGCAGTCAATCAAATCTATAGTATCTTTGTAGGTCTCAACAAAATGGATAAATCCGGCTTTCGAAGCATTGCTTACTTTAGCAAACATACTTTCTCCACAGAAAACATTACCGATCTGTAACCCATAAAAGCCGCCTACCAGTTCATTTTCCTGCCATACTTCAATGCTTCTGGCCAGTCCGTACTCATGAAGCCGGATAAATGATTCCATCAATTCATCGGAAAGCCATGTTCCGGTTTGCCCCTTTCTGCTCGCTTGCTGGCAGTGGGTGATAACCTCTCTGAAGTTTCGGTTCTCAGAAAAAAAAAAAACATTTCTGTTCAGGATCTTTTGCATCGATTTGGAGACCTTTATTTCTTTCGGAAACAAAACGAATCTCGGATCCGGACTCCACCACAAAATTTCCTCTCCCGGGTTAAACCATGGGAAAATACCCAGTTGATAGGCAAACCAAATACGTTCTACAGAGAGATCACCACCGTAGGCAATCAATCCGTCATGGCCGTCATACAGCTCAGGGTCGGGGAATGAAATCTCGTTGTCGTCTAATCGAATCATTTTATCAAAAAAATCCTACTTCAAAAGCAGGATTTATATTAGATCTTTATTCTCTATTTAAAAAGGTAAATCGTCATCGTCATCTCCGGCAAACGGATTCTCGTTTGATACTGGGGATGCAGATTGCTGAGGCATTGCCTGAGTAGGTTCTGAAGCGATGTCTGATACTTTTTCTACTCTCCAGCCGGTAATAGAATTGAAGTATTTAGTCTCACCCTGAGGAGAAACCCATTCTCTACCTCTGATGTTGATTCCTACCTTTACGTTATCTCCTTCTCTAAGATTATCTAATAAACTGATCTTATCAGATAAAAATTCTATGTTTATCGGCTGTGGATACTGTTCCTGGGTCAAAATAACCATTTCTCTCTTTTGAAACCCGCTCGCAAATGTTTGAGCATCAAAAAGTTTCTTTACCGTTCCTTGTAATTCCATATCGTAAATATTAACGGTGTAAAAGTAAGAAAATCAATTGTAATAATAGGTGCCGGTGAAAAAAAAAACTAAAAATTTTAATTTTTTTCTTTGAAAAGTTTGGAGGTAAGGGAAATTGTCCTATATTTGCACTCACAAAAACGAAGCAAGCTCTTTAAAACTTACAATATAAAAAACCAGCGGATGTGGTGTAATTGGTAGCCACGCCAGACTTAGGATCTGGTGCCGTGAGGCGTGGGGGTTCGAGTCCCTTCATCCGCACTATGCGAAAATAGCTCAGCTGGTAGAGCACAACCTTGCCAAGGTTGGGGTCGCGGGTTCGAATCCCGTTTTTCGCTCCACACCTGCCCTGGTGGTGGAACTGGTAGACACGCAGGACTTAAAATCCTGTGCCTCTTTTGGCGTGCGGGTTCAAGTCCCGCCCGGGGTACAAAGCCCTCTGTATGTCGTTACGGAGGGTTTTTTGTTTTTATAGAAGGTGTTCTTTCGGTAAAAATTCTTATATTTGTAAGATAAATGATTTTGAATCTGTGAAAACAGATCAATATAACCAGCGGATGTGGTGTAATTGGTAGCCACGCCAGACTTAGGATCTGGTGCCGTGAGGCGTGGGGGTTCGAGTCCCTTCATCCGCACTATACAAAAGACAGGATTTGTTTTCAGATCCTTTTTTTGTACCATACACCAGCCCTGGTGGTGGAACTGGTAGACACGCAGGACTTAAAATCCTGTGTCCGCAAGGACGTACGGGTTCAAGTCCCGTCTGGGGTACAAAACCCTCTGTAATTTGATTACGGAGGGTTTTTGTTTTTTTAGTTACAAGAGAATCTATTGAGACTTTTTAAAGGCCAGGTCTCAGGACCGGGAGGAATATTTATACCTCCATCAAAATTGAATCATCATCATAACCCTTAAGATCAGTCTTAAATCCATAGCATCACGGAAGGAATAGTATATCTGTACCCATAATATAGTTTTATTCTGTATCTGTATCCAAACTTGAATACTCCATAATTTTGTTAAGCTAAAGAATAAATACTATGGAAACAATTGCACAACATCAGGAACAGCTTCAATATGCTGAAGTATATATTTCAGACATGTTGGCGTTGAGAAATATGTTTCTGCAGATACACAATACCTCAAAAATCAGTTCAGATTTCGGAATTCCCTTTCTTTTGGCTAAAAAAGAAAACCAAATTGTGTCATTTGCAACTCTTATTCTGAATAGAAACGGGAAGATTTCCTTTAAAATATGGGCAAAAAATACCGTTTCAGACCAGGAAAAGAAAAACTTTTATTCAAAAGCCGAAAATGAGTTCAACAGGAAAAAAGATCTGAATTTCCGGGATCCGGAACAGTTAAAAAGCAGTATCGCAAGTATGATCAGCTGGCTTAATTTTTAGTAAAGCCTGAATAAAATTGTACATTTACTTAAAACTGTAATTCAATGTTGAAAGATGTCCTGTACCTTAAAATAGCGAATTCTGTCACCGAGCAGATCAAAAGTGAGACCCTGCAATTCGGAGACAGGCTCCCTTCACTGAGGAGTGCCCAAAAACTATATAATGTCAGCCTGAATACCGTAAAACAAGCGTATATGGAGCTGGAAAGCCGTTCTTTGGTTGAATCCCGCCCCAAATACGGATATTATGTAAGTCAGACCTCACAGCGTAAACTGGCGCTTCCTTCTGTAGGCAAAATGAAAGTTTATGAAGGAGACAAATCTCCGGAAGACCTTATCGGTAAAGTATTCGGAGCTATTGGAGGTACGGATATGACTCAATTCGGTCTTGGTATCCCAGGAAAAAGCCTTCTTCCGGTAGCCAAGATGAAGAAATGTATGATTGATGTAATAAAGAAGAAACATGACAGCGGAACAAATTACGAACCGGTACAGGGTAATGAACAACTTCGTCGGGAAATTGCCAAATGGTCCATCGTCATGGAAGGAAAAATTACAGAAGATGATCTGGTGATTACTTCCGGTGCAATGAATGGGGTGTATAATTGCCTGATGGCAGTTACCCAACCCGGCGATAGTGTGGCGGTGGAATCTCCTGTATACTTTGGAATCCTTCAGGCCATTCAGCTATTAGGATTAAAAGCCGTGGAAATTCCTACCCATCCCATTACAGGGGTAGACCTCGATGCATTGAAAAAAGTACTTCCCAAACTTTCTGCATGCTGCTTTGTCGTGAATTATAACAATCCGCTGGGATTCCAGATGCCGGACGAGAATAAAAAGAACTCGTGAGAATGCTTACCGAGTATAATGTTCCTTTAGTAGAAGATGATGTGTACGGAAATATCTACTTCGGAGCAGGAAGGCCGAAGCCATGTAAATTTTATGATGAAACCGGTATTGTGATGTGGGTAGGTTCGGTTTCAAAAACACTCGCACCGGGATTTCGTGTCGGGTGGGTAGCTCCGGGAAAATTCAAGGATAAAATTATCCGTCAGAAACTTGTGCAGACCGTTTCCGGCCCTTCTTTGTTTTCAGATGTGATTGCTGATTTCCTGGAACATGGACGATATGATCACCATTTAAGAATGTTCAGGAAGAAATTATATGCCAATTATCTTCAGATTCAGAAATCGGTCACCCAATATTTTCCCGATAATACTAAAATTTCAGAACCTAAAGGAGGGTTTATGCTATGGCTGGAATTAGATAAAAGAATCTGTACTGAAGATTTGTACGATGCCGCCGTCAGCCAGAAAGTAAATTTTGCTCCCGGAAGAATGTTCTCACAATACAACCAGTTCCAAAATTGTATGCGTCTCAATTACGCTTTAGAATGGACAGATCGTGTGGAAAGTGACCTTGAAAAACTGGGAAAAATGATAAAAAACAGAATATAATAAACCCTATCGTGATGAATGATACATATAATGAAGTACAAATCATTGAGTACGAACCTCAATATAAAGAAGCTTTCAAAGCTTTGAATGAAGAGTGGATCAAAACTTTTTTTGTAATGGAACCCGGCGATTACAAATTGCTGGATCATCCGGAAGAACAAATTTTAAATAAAGGCGGATATATCGCTTTTGCTTTGCTGAATGGAGAAGCAGTAGGAACTTGCGCTCTGGTAAAAGCTACCGATAAACCGCTTAGTTTTGAACTTTCTAAAATGGCTGTAAGCCCCAAAGCACAAGGAAAGAAAATTGGCTATTTGCTTGGAAATGCTTTGGTGGAAAAAGCAAAAGAATTAAAAGCTGAAAGATTATTTCTGGAAACCAATTCCATTTTGGTTCCTGCCATAAAGCTGTATGAAAAATTAGGATTTAAACACATTCCCATTACCAATGCCGGATATGATAGAGTAGATGTACAGATGGAATTGGATCTCAAGCTTTAGGAAAAAAATATTAGAACTCGGATAGAAATATCCTTGTTCTAATATCAAAATTTAAATCTAATTGCTTTACTGTTCTATTTCTTAATAAAAGTTTTCGTTGCTGACATCCTGTTTCCGATGATGGTAAGGAAATATATTCCGGCCGGAAGATGTTCAATATGTATGTTTTCATCATAAAATCCTCCTGAAGACTTCAAAACTTTTGTTGAAATCACCGAACCTTTTGTGTCCGTGATTTTGATCATCACTTCTTTTTCTTCAGATTGGTATCGGAAATTAATGTCTGTTGAAGCCGGATTTGGATATAACGTAAAAGAATCTGTGGATTTCTTTATATCTTTTGTCGCTAAAGATTCATTGGAACAAACCGGTATTCTGTTGATTCCATCAATGCCCCATGCAGATTGTACCGGGATACACAGCCAGTTTAATACTGTTGGCAGGTGATCCGTTTCTCTGGTTGTTGCGGAATAATCAAAAATTTTAAAAGTAGTAACGGTGTTGGCGCTATACGTTGGTGAGCCTGTTACCGTCATATTATTGGCATTTGGACTTGAATCTGCAAGGGTATTTCCCGAAGTTTCATCACATTTCCAGTTCCCCAGAAGCTGAGAATAGTACGGATGTGAAGAGGTAATATCCTGATGGGCCCAGTTGACAATGATATCATTAGGAAGAGCGGTTTTCCAGATTCTTACATCTTTATATGAAGCAGCAAGATTTTGACTGTATACATTTGTCCCATCTTGATTCAGGGTAAATGGAAGCCCGGAATCAATATTTCCAATGGTATTCATTTTGGCAAAAGTAACAGGAACGCCGTCTTCGTAAAGTGTTACAAGACCGTCTCTGTCAAAACTGGCTGCAATATGTTTCCATTTATTGGTTTCTACTTTTCCTCCTACAAGATCGATTCTGTTGGTCCCGTCTCCGATATTCATTTTAAAGGTCTGTCCGGAATATCCCGAGATTACAAGTCCTTTATTTTTTCCGTTAGACCAGTTTTTATTTCCGATCATCACCGGGTCACTGGAATAATTTGCGTTGGGTTTTACCCAAAATTCAATAGTAAAATCCTGATTAGCTCCAAAATTGAAAGGAACCTGATTGGCAGGCTTGGCGTACGTTCCCGAAGGAAAGCTGATCTGATTAAACGTTTTATTGGATTCCAGAGTTGTTTTGCTGATCTGTTGAGGCATGAATCCCGGATTGGAATAAATGGTAAAAATATTTCTTTCCGAAAGATTTCCCCCACCGTGAGAGCTATCTACAGCACCATGGTCAGTCGTAAGTACTACCAGCCAGTCTTCGCTGTTGTAAGTAGACCTGTTTTTCATAGCATTCACAATTTCACCGATGTAAGCATCCGTAGTTTGGATAGAAGAAATGTATTGAGGGACACCTGACGAAAAACCATAAGAATGTCCGGCGTGGTCCACATCATCAAAATCAACAAATAAAATGTCCGGATTATCATTTTGTAAGGCTGCCACAGCCGCATTTTTCACGGCAAGGTCGCTTCCAAGATTGCTTTTGACATCTGCTGTTTTGATAATCTTATCATTGATCGGTGCCCAGTTGACAAGGGACATCGTTCTCAGGTTAGGATTGTAGCTTTCCGCTCTTGTCAGAAAGTCGGGATAACTGACATAATTGGGATTGGTAAAATTATTATCCTGCACATTGTGTTTCGTATGCCATACACCGGTAAGCATTGTACTCCAGCCGTTTCCGCTCCATGTAGTAGCCGCACATAACCCGTCAATAGAGTAGATGGACTGATTGATGAGATTCTGGATATTGGGGATACTTGTTGACATCATAACATCGGAGCGGCAGCCGTCAATACCGATAAAAAGAACTTTTTTGGTTTGAGCTCCTAGAAAGCAGCTCATTATAACTGCCATTGAGAATAGTTTTGTTTTCATGAGAAATGAGGGTTTTAAGTAGAAAGTTTACAAATAGTAATTTATTTTTAACTATTGTAAAATTAATTTAGTACTGGTAAATAGATGTGAACAAAAGGTTAATTAATTGATAATTAAATAGTTGTATGAGTGTTTGAAATAAACCTGTTATAGATTTTAGAAACACCTGAGCTTTTAGAACTTTGCAAACTCACGATTTGTGAGTCGAAGAATATAGCGTTCACTTTTTTTAAACGAAGATTCAGGTATTTGCTATTCTGTTGTAAGGACATTTCGTTTAAAAATAAATATGGTAATCACGATTATGATCTGGGTTTATGTAAAATTTGTGATTTGAAGGGATCTTAAAAAACAACACAAATATGATCTGCGAAAATATTTGTGTTATTAGTATTGAAAAAGAAATTTCTAAAGAAGGTTTTCGGCTTCAGAAATAGTATTCAGGATATAGTCAGGCTTTGCTTTTTCGAGCTCCGTTCTGTTTTGTGCTCCGGAAAGAACTGCTATAGTAAGACCACAGCCTGCATTCTTACCCTCTTCGATGTCAATCACAGAATCCCCTGCTTTCAGGACTTTTGCAGGTTCTGTGATATTGAATTTTTTCATCGCCAGGTTGATCATTGCCGGGCTGGGCCTGCTTTCCGAAACATCATCTGCGGTGATCAGGGCATCAAAATGAACGTTTTCTTTCCAGTGTAATTTATCTAAAAGTTGTTGTGCGATTTCATGAGTATAACCTGTATTCAACACCACTTTTTTATTTTGTGTTTTCATACTAAGAAGGAATTTTTCCGTTCCGTTGATCGGTTTTACTTCGAGATTTCGGTAGGCAAACCTCAAATTTTCAGAAAAGTTTTCAAAAATGGGTTGAGCATCCGCCTCATTTCCGCGGATGTCCTTTAACAAGCTGGTGATCGCTTCCAGTTTTTCCATTCCTGCACAATGGATAAGTACTTTTTCAAGCGTTACAGAATAGCCGTATTCATTCACGGCATCCGTTAAGGTTTTATAGACTACATTATCTTCGTCAATCGTTGTTCCGGCCATATCCAGAACCAGTAATTCTATATTTTTCATTGAAATTTATGCATAAATTTTTTCTATGTTAAACTTTGAAAAGCCTCCGCTTCCCGTCATTCCCTTTCCTCCGATTCCGGTGACAATATGAATATTCGGAGACGGGCGGTGCTCAAAAATATCTTTTGTCTTGCATTGCGAATAGACCCCGAACCATCTTCTCTGGATTTCATAGGTAGGAAGATCAATGATTTTTCTCGCTTCATGAATCATGAATTCATCAATTTCCATATTCAGATCATAGCCGAGATCATCAGCATTCCTGGCATCGGCATATTCGTGAGAATCTCCTACAATAACAGATCCGTCAAGCGCCTGTTTAAATAAAATATGAATTCCATATTTCTTTTCGAAAGAATTCTGGTCTTCCAATGCTTTGATTTGTTGGAATGAAGGGCACTCACTGAAAGACTCATATCTTCTGATAGAAAGCCCCGTAAGAATATTACCCTGAAGCGAATAAATTCCTTGTGGTTTTGTTTGAAGCATTTGCAGCTTGCTTACTTCCAGGTCACTTTCATTGAATACTTTGGGGTATAATGTTTTAAACTCATGCCCGCCGCAAATCAATATTTTGGAAGCTGTAAACTCACTCCCTTCTGCCGTCACCGCAATGCATTTCTGATCATCCTCATTTGTTTCCACTACCGTGGTATTATAGAAAATCTGAAGCCCGATCTTTTCCTGTAAAAGCCGGTGTAGTTTTACAATCATATCTGCAGAATCTACTGAAAGCTCCTGCGGAAAGAACAATCCGCCTTTACAATAGTCTGAGCGGAGACCGTCATATTTTTTAATACAGTCGCTTTTAGACAGGAGAACAGATTCGTAATCATTATTTCTGTTGATTTCGTACAGTTCTTCAATAAGCTGAAGCTCTTCGTCGTTTGAAGCGATATATACGGAACCGTTTTGTCTGATGGTAAGATCTGCCTGAGAATGGAGTTCTTGATATATTGAGAGACTTTCTCTCCCGAAATTTTGCCATGTAAGATCCATTCCCGAAGGAACAACCTGTCCGAAGTTTCTTACCGTTGCTCCCTGTGGTAGAGAGTTCTTTTCCAGTAAGGCAACTTTAAGATTTTTCTTCAAAGCATGATACGCATGGAATGTTCCTAAAATTCCACCGCCAACTACGAGTAAATCAAATTTTGTTGTCATTTTAGTATAATTTATAAGATTTTTGAAGCATCAAAATTGATGTATCGATTAGAGTTTGATTTGGGTTTTGACTTTTTTTTGAAAGCCAGAAAAGCAATAATTGAAAGAATTAAGACTGTAATAGTGATAATATAATTAAGACTGATGTAAAAGCTAAGCCATGAAGTCTGCGAAGAACCGAAATTCTTGTACAGCAGAATCAAAACACTTCCCAGATATCCGAAAGAATCGACAATATAAATAAGGAAGCCTACATTTCCTTTAATATCAAAAGCAGCGATCATCCGGTCAAAATAAATTCCGTTGAAAGGAATATAACAGAGGTACATCCCAAAACCTGAAATGGTCATCCATACAAAAGGTGACAGCGATCCCTGCTGAAACAGATAGGTTGAAAATCCCACCACCAGAATTCCACCAAAAAGGATGTAATGATAATATGCAAAAGCTTTTTTATTGTTTTTAACCTTTACCATGAAACTTAAAATCACAAGAACCATAATGGCAATAGGGATTTCCGTAAGGGTAAAAATGGAGCTGTCAAAATGAAAATGGAGTCCGTCCCAGATCTCACGGTTGAAATTATCCCTGAAATCCCTTAAAACGGTAAGGCTGATGTACAGAAAAATAATACAAACAACCGGCACAAAAAACTGCTGAATCAGGGCTTTTCTTTCCGGTCCGTTCAAGGGTTGTCTTTTACTTTTAAGCAAAATATCTTCTTCAGTCGGTTGGGGAATTCGTTCCAGAAGGATTCCAAATACAAATAACGGAATAATAAAGATCAGTCCCGCTGAAAAAGGCATCCAGAATTCGGAAATTGAAAAAGTGTCCATCAGGAATTTTCCTACAGATTTGGTAAAACCTGACGAAACCACAAAGCTTGAACATAAAAACAGTCCGATAATCTCGGTGGTTTTACGACCTTCAATATAGGAAAAGACAATTCCCCAGATCATGCCCAAAGGAATTCCGTTCAAAAACATAAAAAGTATATTGTACGGGGCAGGTACAGCGGCAAACCCCAATAGAGAAAGCTCTGCAACGGCAATAAACGAGAATAAAAAGGATCGTCTTTTTGCCGGTTTTAATTCTGAAATAAACTTGATGCCGATGAATTTTGAGATAAAATATCCTACAGCCTGAGCGATAATAATCAGGATTTTGTAGTCGACGCCGAAGTAGGATAATCCTTCGAATGATGCTACAGTAAAGGGTTTTCTGAAGCCATACATGCAAAAGTAGACCCCGAAAGCAGCAAAAGCGGCTTTCAGTGTTACCATTGTTTTTTTATTGATTGTTCCAGCCATTGTAGTGGTTTAGAAATTCAGTTTTATTCCAAGATTGCAACGCACTCCGTAGTATTCTACCTGTTCGGGGCGATCTTCATTTTTACCGAAATGATAAATAAGCGGTTTGTTCAGGATGTTGTTGATATCGGCATATACACCGATATGTTTTGTAATTTGGTAAGAACCTCCAAAATCAAGGCTGCTGTACTTTCCGTAATAGGTATCATTGATGTCCTCTTCAGCGTATTCTACGGCATATTTTCCTTTATAATTGTAGGCCAGCCTTGCGTTGAATCCTTTCTTCTCAAAGAAAAGCTGCACATTGTACAGATCACTAGCCTGATACGGAAGCTTTACTTTCCTTCCGCTTGGTTTTTCCATTTCTGAAGTCATGAAAGTCGCATTTACCTGTGCTCCGAAATATTGCAGGAATCCCGGAAGAAAATCAAATCTTTTATTGATGCCAAGTTCAATACCTCCCAGCCAGGCTGCTTTTCCGTTGTTAGGAGCTGAAAACTGAACTCCGTTTATTCCATTATAGCTTCCGATAAAAGAATCCTGGAAGATCGGGTCGGTAATCGATTTGTAGAAAATTCCTCCGCTCAGAATCCCCACGTTGGAAAAATAATATTCTCCCATCAGATCAAAATTCAAGGAATACGTAGGGTTAAGATCCGGATTTCCTCCTTTAAATTCGTTATCAGCTTCAATATAAGTTCCTCCGGGTGTCAGATCTCCGAAATTCGGCCTTGAAAATGTTCTTGTGGCGGCAAAACGCAGGTTGGTTTTATCGTTCAATGCGTATTTTAGATGAAGCATGGGAAGAACAGCCAGGTAATTTTTAGTATGCTCAACAGGAGTAAGAACGTCATCAACAACATGATACCCTTTTACCTTCGTATTGGTATTGGAAAATCTGATTCCTCCTAAAATGGTGAATTTGTCATTCAATTTATAGGTTCCCATTCCATAAGCATCAGCATGTTTTTCAAAAACATCAAAGTTCCTTCCCAGTGCTTTATTGTACTCCAATGCTTCAGAATCTGCAGTGTTGATCTTTAAATTTCCGTGATTATCATACCAGAACTGGTTCATTCCTCCGGTGGAAAGGACCGGTCCGAAAGAATTTCCGATAGACGCATTCATTTCACTTAGATACTTGGTCCCGTTCGGTTGGGCTGTGATGTACTGGGAATAATCTGAAAGTAATGGAGCCGTTCCGTTGCTCCAGTTGTAAAAGATGTCTGAGAATCTTGCGTTACGTTCCTTATCTCTGTATTTTAAACCATATTTTACGGTCAGTTGATCAGAAATATTGATTTCATGGTTAAAAGTTGCCACAATCTTATCTTTTTCCTCTACAAAAACTTTATAGAATTCCAGATCGGTAAATTTCATCTGAGAAGCATCCATTTTAAAATTCGGATCACTGTAGAACCCAAATAAGGCATCCGGGTTTTTATAATCCAGCTTTCCCCCATCTGCTTTCCAGTAAGCTCTTGGGCCGTTTCCGTGATCCGAAATATAACCAGAGTTGATGCCTACACCTGACTGAGTGTATTTGATAACATAATAGGAGTTGTTTTGCTTATCAGGAATATTTCCGTATTTAAATTGATTATCATAGTAGGAGAGATCCCAGTCGATTTTTCCCTTATCCAGATTATGAACTCCGCCTAAGGACACTGAGGTAAGTTGCGTGATCAGTAAATTATGAATATTCTGAAGCTCTACTCTCGCTGTATTATTGGCACTGCTGAATTTATCAAACCTCACTCTGTGTTTGTAATGAGTTTCGTCATCCGAAAGTGTTCCGTACATTCCTTTCACGTAAAGTGTATTCTTCGGAGAAAGCACATATTCAAAGGCTGTATTGATTCCGGTAGTTTTTCTTACCCCGTTATAATCCCGAAGTTCCATTCTGAAAACCCCTTCATCACCGCTTCGTCTTGCTTCAAAATTATCGGTAGACCAGTTTCTGATGAAGTGGGCAAAATTAAAGAGGTATCCGAATTTTTTATCTTTCGTTCTTCCTCCGTACATCAAACCGATATTATAGACTCCTTTATCTGCTTTCGCATTATACCCGCTTCCCAAAGTCGCTTTAAACTCTGTTTTCATCGGAGGGGTTTTTGTAATGAAATTCACTCCGCCACCAATTCCATCTGCTTCCATATCAGGAGTAAAAGACTTGTTGACATGTACATAAGAAATCAATTCCGTAGGGAAGAAGTCAAATGCAGTTGCTCTGGAGGTCGTTTCTTCTTCAGCGGTGGGAAGCCTGTTTCCGTTAATCGTTGTAGAGGCCCAGAAAGGAGGCAACCCCCGTAGAGAAACGAACCTTCCTTCACCCTGATCTCTTTCAATAGAAACACCCTGAACACGCTGAACCGTTTCTGCCGCATTCCTGTCCGGAAGCTTCCCGATGCCGTCAGAGGCAATGACGTTGCTGATATTGATGGCGTTTTTCTGAATATTTAATGCCCGTGCTTCCGTATTCTTTAAAGTACCGGTGATCAATACTTCATCAATATTTTTTCTCAGTTGGGAAAGTTTGATATTCCCCAGGTCGGTGGTTTGCTCCGATTTCAGATCAATTGTGACATCTTTAGATTCATAACCTATATAACTGATATGTAGTATGTATTGACCTTCTTGAATGTCGTTGATGGCAAATTTACCGTCAACATCCGTAGTGATATTTCTTGATAAGCCTTTTATTTTGATAGTGGCGCCGGGGAGTGGCTGACTGTCATCGAGGACAGTTCCTATAATTAACTGTTTTTGCGCTGAAACTAAAATGATGAAACAGGTAAAAACAAGGATAAGTAATTTCTCTAATTTTGTTTTCATTTTTACATATATTAATTTTTTTATGCAAATCACGCCAATAATTTTAATATATATAAATATTTGGTGTTAAGTATTGATTAACAAATTAAGCCTGTATGTTACTTCTATCTTACTTAAAAAAATATAAAAACGGAGCCGTTTTTTGGATATATATTCCTGTAATGTGCTTAATAATAGTGCATTATTCATGTGTTTTCCAAAATGATTGAATTGGGCAATTTTTGCTCAGGTTCCTGTTTATTCGTTAACATAACGTTCATGTCAGCCGCTGATGCTGTTTTCAGAAGTTTACAAATAGTAAAATTTTAATCTCTAAACATAATTAAACCGGTAAAGGCGAGATCATATCATTTAATTTTTTTTCGCTCTCCAACCCTCCAATTCATTCATTCTCCGGCTTTCAAACATATTCAGGAGCTGTTTCCCGCTATCCGCTCATACTCCTCGCGGCCTTGCGCTCCACGTCTAACCCTTATATTCTCCAGCGCCTGCTGTGGGGTAACCGCTTCTATCGGGGCTAGGAAATGGTAAAAAGTTGAAAATGGAAAATTGAAAATTGAAAATGGATGCCTACTCAACATATTTATTTACTCTTCTCTGCAAATCCGTGTGATCTGTGGTAATCTTTATTCAATAGGAGCGGGCTAAAGCCCTCTCAATAAAGTATCCTTTAAAATCAGGCTTTAGCCCAAACGTAAAACCTTTCCAAGACCATCCTCACGAAACTTATCGCCCCATACAGCCCTTACTCGTTATACTATATAATAAAGTATAACCATCTGTGCCAACCGGCAAGAATAACGTGATATTTTATCCATTTCCTCTTTATCCCTTTCCCTTCTTATATATATGCACCCCAAAATTTCCCCTTCCAACCCCATTTTCCCTGCTATTTTCGAGCCCTTCCGCATTCCGGCGTCTCCCTTCAAACATTTGTTTAAAATTTTTCTCCCTGCCTTCCAGTCGTTTACCCTCCAATATTACAATAAAGTAAAATTTATGTTACATAAACTTGCGGGGTATTGAAGAAGTCTCTATCTTTGCCCCACTGAAAAACGAAAGACATTCAGTAAGCGCAGAAGGGCTTTTAGATAAGCAAAAACAAAATACTCTTAAAAGAAACAGACGAAAAAAACTTCAAAACTTTTTACAAAAAAAGTTGCCGGTTAAAAAAGAGTTTGTATCTTTGCAGTCCCAATTAGAGGGAGCGCAGGAGTAGAGAGATTAAGGTTTCGAGAAGGGTTTAGGGTTACACAATAGACTTTAAATTTTCTTCAAAAAACATTTGGTCAATTCAAAATAAAGTTTTATTTTTGCACTCGCAAATACGGAGCAACACTGACAGAAAGATTGCATCGTTATAAAGCGGAAGATATAAAGATCATTGACATACAATATAACAACCAAGTAAGGAAAAACTAAAGCGTTAAAAACTTTGAGTGAGTCAGACAAACATACAATGGAGAGTTTGATCCTGGCTCAGGATGAACGCTAGCGGGAGGCCTAACACATGCAAGCCGAGCGGTAGAGATCTTTCGGGATCTTGAGAGCGGCGTACGGGTGCGGAACACGTGTGCAACCTGCCTTTATCTGGGGGATAGCCTTTCGAAAGGAAGATTAATACCCCATAATATGTTGGATGGCATCATTCGACATTGAAAACTCCGGTGGATAGAGATGGGCACGCGCAAGATTAGATAGTTGGTGAGGTAACGGCTCACCAAGTCTGCGATCTTTAGGGGGCCTGAGAGGGTGATCCCCCACACTGGTACTGAGACACGGACCAGACTCCTACGGGAGGCAGCAGTGAGGAATATTGGACAATGGGTGAGAGCCTGATCCAGCCATCCCGCGTGAAGGACGACGGCCCTATGGGTTGTAAACTTCTTTTGTATAGGGATAAACCTACTCTCGTGAGAGTAGCTGAAGGTACTATACGAATAAGCACCGGCTAACTCCGTGCCAGCAGCCGCGGTAATACGGAGGGTGCAAGCGTTATCCGGATTTATTGGGTTTAAAGGGTCCGTAGGCGGATCTGTAAGTCAGTGGTGAAATCTCACAGCTTAACTGTGAAACTGCCATTGATACTGCAGGTCTTGAGTGTTGTTGAAGTAGCTGGAATAAGTAGTGTAGCGGTGAAATGCATAGATATTACTTAGAACACCAATTGCGAAGGCAGGTTACTAAGCAACAACTGACGCTGATGGACGAAAGCGTGGGGAGCGAACAGGATTAGATACCCTGGTAGTCCACGCCGTAAACGATGCTAACTCGTTTTTGGGCTTTCGGGTTCAGAGACTAAGCGAAAGTGATAAGTTAGCCACCTGGGGAGTACGAACGCAAGTTTGAAACTCAAAGGAATTGACGGGGGCCCGCACAAGCGGTGGATTATGTGGTTTAATTCGATGATACGCGAGGAACCTTACCAAGGCTTAAATGGGAAATGACAGGTTTAGAAATAGACTTTTCTTCGGACATTTTTCAAGGTGCTGCATGGTTGTCGTCAGCTCGTGCCGTGAGGTGTTAGGTTAAGTCCTGCAACGAGCGCAACCCCTGTCACTAGTTGCCATCATTAAGTTGGGGACTCTAGTGAGACTGCCTACGCAAGTAGAGAGGAAGGTGGGGATGACGTCAAATCATCACGGCCCTTACGCCTTGGGCCACACACGTAATACAATGGCCGGTACAGAGGGCAGCTACACAGCGATGTGATGCAAATCTCGAAAGCCGGTCTCAGTTCGGATTGGAGTCTGCAACTCGACTCTATGAAGCTGGAATCGCTAGTAATCGCGCATCAGCCATGGCGCGGTGAATACGTTCCCGGGCCTTGTACACACCGCCCGTCAAGCCATGGAAGTCTGGGGTACCTGAAGTCGGTGACCGTAACAGGAGCTGCCTAGGGTAAAACAGGTAACTAGGGCTAAGTCGTAACAAGGTAGCCGTACCGGAAGGTGCGGCTGGAACATCTCATTTTAGAGCGTCTTAAAGACGATAAAAAAAATTAGTATCGCAAGATACAGCACTTACTTAAAGTTCAGGCTTTAGTTTTTATTTGGTTGATATATAACAATACAAAACCCACTAGAAATTAGTAAAGGGATTGAGATACAAGAGCCCAGAGCGAAGAACCAAGACGAATGAAAGTCTTGTATCTAGCATCTAGGATCTGTAAGTCTAAAAAGACAGTCTCGTAGCTCAGCTGGTTAGAGCGCTACACTGATAATGTAGAGGTCGGCAGTTCGAGCCTGCCCGAGACTACTAATTAAAAGACGGGAAGAGATCAGATATGAGACATCAGACATTTAAGTCTGAGATCTGGATCTGATATCTGAAGTCTACTAGCGGGGAATTAGCTCAGCTGGCTAGAGCGCCTGCCTTGCACGCAGGAGGTCAAGGGTTCGACTCCCTTATTCTCCACAGTTTTGTGAGTTTGATTTAAAAGTTACGGATGGAGCCAAAAACAACATCTGTTTATCAGACGAGCAAGAAGCAATTAAGATCATTGACATTAACGGTAAAGACATCACAAAGAGATAACCGAGCACTTTCGAGTGCGAAGTTTAAAAATATTAATTAGCATTGAATGCTAATGACAAAACTAAACTAATATAATTATTAGGAAAGAAATCGTTAAGGGCGTATGGCGGATGCCTAGGCTTTCAGAGGCGAAGAAGGACGTGGTAAGCTGCGAAAAGCTGCGGGGATTGGCACACACGAATAGATCCGCAGATGTCCGAATGGGGCAACCCGGCATGTTGAAGACATGTCATCCCTTAGGGGAAGCAAACCCGGAGAACTGAAACATCTAAGTACCCGGAGGAAAAGAAATCGAAGAGATTCCGTAAGTAGTGGCGAGCGAAAGCGGATTAGCCCAAAAGTCTTTTTATATTTAGAAGAATGTTCTGGAAAGAACAGCCATAGACGGTGATAGCCCGGTATTCGAAAGGTATATTAAGATGATAAATGAGTAGGGCGGGACACGTGAAATCCTGTCTGAATATGGGGGGACCATCCTCCAAGGCTAAATACTCCTGAAAGACCGATAGTGAACAAGTACTGTGAAGGAAAGGTGAAAAGCACTTCGAATAGAAGGGTGAAATAGAACCTGAAACCGTACGCCTACAAGCGGTCGGAGCAGCGTAATGCTGTGACGGCGTGCCTTTTGCATAATGAGCCTACGAGTTAATTTTACTAGCGAGGTTAAGGTATTAAGTACCGGAGCCGGAGCGAAAGCGAGTCTGAATAGGGCGCATAGTTAGTAGGATTAGACGCGAAACCTTGTGATCTACCCATGGGCAGGTTGAAGCTCTGGTAACACAGAGTGGAGGACCGAACCGGTTGACGTTGAAAAGTCTTCGGATGACCTGTGGGTAGGGGTGAAAGGCCAATCAAACTGGGAGATAGCTCGTACTCTCCGAAATGCATTTAGGTGCAGCGTCGTATATAAGTTTATTAGAGGTAGAGCTACTGATTGGATGCGGGGGTTTCACCGCCTACCAATTCCTGACAAACTCCGAATGCTAATAAATGTTCTACGGCAGTGAGGGCATGGGTGCTAAGGTCCATGTCCGAGAGGGAAAGAACCCAGACCAACAGCTAAGGTCCCCAAATATATGTTAAGTTGAAGCAACGCGGTTGGACTGCATTGACAGCTAGGATGTTGGCTTGGAAGCAGCCATTCATTTAAAGAGTGCGTAACAGCTCACTAGTCGAGCGGTCCGGCATGGATAATAATCGGGCATAAACATATTACCGAAGCTATGGATTTGTATTTAAGATACATCTGGTAGGAGAGCATTCTATTTGCGCCGAAGCAGTACTGTGAGGTATTGTGGAGCGGATAGAAAAGAAAATGTAGGCATAAGTAACGATAAAGCAGGCGAGAAACCTGCTCACCGAAAGACTAAGGTTTCCTCAGCCATGCTAATCAGCTGAGGGTTAGTCGGGACCTAACGCGAACCCGAAAGGGGTAGTGGATGGACAATGGGTTAATATTCCCATACTTGCTCACACTAAAAAGGGGACGGAGTGCCGTACTTACTGGAGACTGACGGAATAGTCAAGGCCTAGCCTTCGGGCGAAGCTGCTGTAGGGAAAGTGCTTCCAAGAAAAGCCGAAGTGAAGCAACCCGTACCAAAACCGACACAGGTAGTCGAGGAGAGAATCCTAAGGTGCTAGAGTGAATCATGGTTAAGGAACTAGGCAAAATAGTCTCGTAACTTCGGGAGAAGAGACGCCATCAGCAATGGTGGCCGCAGTAAAGAGGCCCAGGCGACTGTTTATCAAAAACACAGGACTCTGCAAAATCGAAAGATGCAGTATAGGGTCTGACACCTGCCCGGTGCTGGAAGGTTAAGGAAGGTGCTTAGCGTAAGCGAAGGCATTGACTGAAGCCCCAGTAAACGGCGGCCGTAACTATAACGGTCCTAAGGTAGCGAAATTCCTTGTCGGGTAAGTTCCGACCTGCACGAATGGTGTAACGATCTGGGCACTGTCTCAACCATGAGCTCTGTGAAATTGTAGTATCGGTGAAGATGCCGATTACCCGCAATGGGACGAAAAGACCCTGTGAACCTTTACTATAACTTCGTATTGACTTTGAGTAAGTAATGTGTAGGATAGGTGGGAGGCTTTGAAGCTGGCACGCTAGTGTTGGTGGAGCCGACGTTGAAATACCACCCTTTACTTACTTGGAGCCTAACTTCTTTCAGAAGGACATTGCGTGGTGGGTAGTTTGACTGGGGTGGTCGCCTCCAAAAGAGTAACGGAGGCTTTCAAAGGTACCCTCAGCACGCTTGGTAACCGTGCGTAGAGTGTAATGGCATAAGGGTGCTTGACTGTGAGACCAACAAGTCGATCAGGTGCGAAAGCAGGACATAGTGATCCGGTGGTTCCGTATGGAAGGGCCATCGCTCATAGGATAAAAGGTACTCCGGGGATAACAGGCTAGTCTCCCCCAAGAGCTCACATCGACGGGGAGGTTCGGCACCTCGATGTCGGCTCGTCACATCCTGGGGCTGGAGAAGGTCCCAAGGGTTGGGCTGTTCGCCCATTAAAGTGGCACGCGAGCTGGGTTCAGAACGTCGTGAGACAGTTCGGTCTCTATCTATTGCGGGCGTTAGATGTTTGAGAGGGCTTGATTCTAGTACGAGAGGACCGAATTGAACAAACCTCTGGTGTATCAGTTGTACCGCCAGGTGCACTGCTGAGTAGCTACGTTTGGAAGAGATAAGCACTGAAGGCATATAAGTGCGAAACTCGCCTCAAGATGAGACATCTTTTAAGGGTCGTTGGAGATGACGACGTTGATAGGCTACAGGTGTAAAGGCAGTAATGTCATAGCCGAGTAGTACTAATTACCCGTAGATTTATAGCCTGATAAGGCGCACAAGAAAGTGCAGCAAGGTTAGCTCTTTGTGAAAGTTTTTATCGCTTAAAACAGATATCAGAGATGATCTCTCAGATCTCAGGCATTGGTCTGACATCTGAAGTCTTACCACTGACATCTTATATACAACCTTTAGGGTGGTTTTAGCGGTGGGGCTCACCTGTTCCCATTCCGAACACAGAAGTTAAGCCCACCAGCGCCGATGGTACTGCTAACGCGGGAGAGTAGGCCGCCGCCAGTTTTTATTTTATTTTTAAAAAGTCTCATACAGCAATGTATGAGACTTTTTTTGCTTTATACCTGAACAGGTTATAGCTTACAGGTAACAACTAACAGGCTCTATACAGTAAGCAGTAAGCATAGAAGTATCAGGTAACAGATACCGTCTAAAATATCTTACATCACGCTCTTTGGTATTGTATACCAAGGAATCTGTCTTATTATTCCTGGTTGGTCGTTTTCAGCTCTCAATTTTCAACTTTTTATTTGTTTTGATGTATTTCCTTTAAAGATTATTCCGGACGAAAATAACGAGCTTATTTTGATGGGGAGAGCGATCTTAATATTCTTTGTGAGGGTCAGATATCAGATACATTAGAATACTATAATAGATTATATCAGGATATCTGGCAATAGCTTACGGAAGGTATTTATTGACTGAAGTTGTAAGAAATAATCTATACTGTTTAGGCGGTATAGAAATAGAGAACGAGCATGATACAGCTTTCATTGCTGATGCTCACGGGAACGTGCGGGAATTTTCCGTTGAAATATAGAGAATCTCCTTCTTTCAGGATGATTTCTTCATTATCAATAATATACTTTACTTGTCCCTTCAGGATAAATTTGAACTCCCAGGCATCAGTAATTACCTTTTCCCTTTTGGAATTGGGCTCAAGAGTTAACAAGACTGCTTCAAATCCTAAAGAATGTAAACTTTTACTGAAGATATGCATATATTTAAAGCCTTCAGCTTCCACTTCTTTTTCAATAACCTGCTGACTTTCTTTAGGTACATAGATAAATTTTGCATTGGATTTTTTCTCTACTCCTTCAAAAAAGTAGCTTGCATCAATATCAAGAGACTGAATAAGATCCAGTAAAACGGGAAGAGAAGGAATTGTTCTTCCATTTTCTATACGGGAGACCAATCCATTGCTTACGTTGGCTCTGAATGCAAGTTCATTAATCGTTAGATTGTTTTTTTTCTAATATCTTTTAATCTTTTACCGATACCTATCAAAAAATCATTCATGCTGTTGCGTTTAACCTAAAATTATTATTCGTCATCGGACGAAAGACAAAGGTAATATTATTCTATAGAGTTTGTATGGTACCCGGAATCAATTCATTGAAAATTATTGTGGGTGCTGGAAAAATAAATGGATGAAAGATAAACAGTGGTTAAATTGAGTTCGGAAAACAGGTGTAGTATTCAGTGGATTCTGTCTTCCCCAAAAAAAATCCCTATTTTTGTGAAACTCCTTATTTCATTTATGAAAAAAATTATTCTTATCGAAGACGAAACCAGCGTAGTATCTTTTATAAAAAAAGGTCTTCAGGAAAACGGGTATGAGATTTCTGTAGCTTTTGACGGCCGTACGGGCGTACAACTGGTACAGGCGAATGA
Organism: Chryseobacterium indologenes; assembly: GCA_016025055.1. Classification (NCBI taxonomy): domain Bacteria; kingdom Pseudomonadati; phylum Bacteroidota; class Flavobacteriia; order Flavobacteriales; family Weeksellaceae; genus Chryseobacterium; species Chryseobacterium indologenes. The sequence continues at coordinate 1,569,828 of CP065590.1, read as the reverse complement.
CTTTGATCTGGTAATTTTGGATATTATGCTGCCGGAAATGAATGGGCTGGACGTCTGTAAAGAGATCAGGAAAACAAATCAAAGTGTGCCCATTTTATTCTTAACAGCTTTAGGAACTTCAGAAAATATTGTGCTGGGATTGGAAAGCGGAGGAGATGACTATCTTGTAAAACCATTTAAATTTATTGAATTGGTTGCCAGGGTAAAATCTTTGTTACGGAGAAGAAGTATTGCCAATGGTACACCGGAAGCGATTGAACCGGAGCCGGATAACGAACATGTATATCAGTTTTCAGATCTTACGGTAAATGATTATACCAAAAGGTAACCCGCAGCGGCGAAGATATTACTCTGACTTCTACAGAATATAAATTATTATTATACTTCCTCAACAATCCGGAAAAGGTGATTTCCAGAGCGGAAATACTGGATGCCGTATGGGGTGTCAATTACGAATTGGGAACTAATGTAGTAGATGTTTACGTAAATTATTTAAGAAAAAAACTGGATAATCAGGAAGATAATAAATTGATTCACACCGTGATTGGGATGGGATATGTTTTGAAAAAACCATAAAGAATGTTTAACAGAGTGATTACAAATCAAACCAAAACGATGGTCCTTTTAATGCTGGTTTTTACCGCCATTATTCTGCTGTTCAGTGGTTTGGTCTATTTTTCAATCGTTAATTTTTCACACCAGAGATTTTATGAACTATTGAAGATTCGTACGGCTACTATTATTCAGATAGAGAAAGGTAAAGATCACCTGGATATTCCAGAGAATTATGTTCTCAACAACCGGAACGACGAAGAGTTACCCATGGAAAAAGATTATGTATTTGCTGTTCCGGCCGATTCTAATTTTAAAAAAATATCGAAAGAAGTTCATATCCCTGATTCTTTTTTTAAAAGTATTATCAGAAAAGGAGAAGCTAATTATAACGATAAAGAGTTTTATTATATTGGCCAGAGTTTCAGATATGAGCATAAGGATTATATTGCCATCGCTTCTGCAAAGAATCATTATGTGGTCTACTACCTCGGATTTCTGAAAAGAACACTCCTTACCTGTATTGTACTTTCGCTGTTTTTCAGTATGATCTTTTCCTTTTATCTGTCGAAGACACTCTTTAGGCCGATTTTAAAAATTACAGGAAAAGTGAAGGAAATCAGTTCGGAAAATCTGCATTTGAGACTTGAAGCTCAACCGGACAATAAAGAACTGAATGAGCTGGTAGATACTTTTAATGGGATGCTTAACCGTATTGAGACTTCTTTTGAAACCCAAAATCATCTGATTGGTAACGTTTCCCATGAATTGAGAACTCCGTTGACTTCCATTATGGGAGAGGCAGATGTAGCTCTTTCCATCAGCAGGACACCCGAAGAATACAGAGAAACCCTGGAAATCATCCTGAATGAAGCGGAAAAGCTGGATAAAAAAATCAAAGCGTTATTGATGATTGCCCAAACGGGATTTGACGGAAAAATCCAGAAAATGGATAAAGTGAGGATCGATCAGTTGCTTTGGGATGTTATCGAAACATTAAGAAGAATAGATTCAAGGAATAATATTTACCTGGATATCAGCATGCTTCCGGATAATCCTAAAAAGCTTAAGGTACAGGGTAACGAGCAATTATTACATCTTGCAGTAGCCAATATTATCAGTAACGGCTGTAAATACTCTAATTTCCAGCAGGTAAAGGTTTCACTGGGCGCCACAGATACAGATGTCTATATTATCGTTAAAGATACCGGAATCGGGATCCCTGAAGTGGAAATGAACAAAATCTATGATCCGTTCTTCAGAGCTTCCAATACCAAAAACTATGAAGGCTATGGAATAGGGCTTCCATTGGCCAGAAACATTGTCAGAATGCACCATGGTGAATTGGTTGTAAGTTCACATGAAAATCAGGGAACTACGGTACAGATGCGTTTCCCTAATTTTTATAGTATGCAACAGGAAAGTGTGTAATCCAGCACTATAATTTTCGAAAATTTCATCTCATTTCCCATACTTAACAAACCGTATTGAATCTCAAAAGTATGCTTACTGTTATTTGATAATAGAAGGCTTTGTTATTTTATGATCTGCTTTTCCACCTGTTTTTACGTTTTACGATACATTTTTTTGCCAGTATTAATTCCTGTTAATAATTTTCTAATCTCATTTTAATCTCTTTAATGACATTTTAATTCTGTTCCAAAGATCTTCTAATCTGGTCGTTCTAGTTTTGTATTATCAAAAAGATCCAACAAAACAAAATAATAGAACATGACTAAAACAATTTTAATTGCAACGGATTACTCTCTAGAGTCATTAAACATATTAAAGAAAGTATTAAAAGAAAAAGAAGCAAAGGAAGACCAGAATCAGTATAATATCCTTTTAACATCAGGATATGATTCGGGAGATTCTATCAGAGACCTTTTATTTAATACAAAGACATCGGTTTTTAATAAAATAAGACCCGCAGAGTTCTGTGATGCCTATGGAATTATCAAGAACAAATACCCTCACCTGGTCAATAAAATTATCTGTGACATTTTTACGGGAAGTTTTCAAAGAACATTCAACCAATACGTAAAGGCAGAAAATATTGAAGAAGCCTATTACTCTTCATCCATTAAAAGCAAAGGAAAAGGAAAATTTGATCTGGTTCCTTACATCAAAAAATGCAAAGATCTGCCTTCCACAGAAGTAAAAGTTGAAATCAAGGAGCGGGTTCCTGAAAGAGGAAGGCTGGCAGAAATCTTTGTAGAAGTTTAAAAAAACACATATCAACCAATTAAAAACTAAAAAATGTTAAGGAATTATAGTAACAGCAGGACACTGGGGGATAATATCAGATTGGGGACGCTGACTGCATTTACAGCAGGTACTATAAATATTGCATCCCTGTTAATCTTCCTTTCTTTTACATCCAATGTAACAGGCCACTATGCTATTTTGGCTGCAGAAATAAGTAAAGCAAACTGGACACAGGTTGCCGTCGTGGGAGCATGGATATTTGTATTCTTCTTCGGAAGTTTTCTTTCCAACTTTATTGTCATTAATTTCAATAAAAAAAGTAAATATTTTGCCCATGCGATGCCGATTGTACTGGAAATAATCTGTCTTCTTTTTGTAGGAGTATACGGGCAGCTGTATTACCAGAAAACATTGGAGGAAACAGAATATCTGGTAGCACTGATGCTTTTTGCAACGGGTCTTCAGAACGGTTTGACGGCAAGTATCTCCAACTTCTCCGTAAAAACAACACACCTTACCGGAACAACAACTGACCTTGGGATCCTGGTATCCATGTTTACCCAGAAGAAATACCGAAAGAACGGAGAACTGATTGGAAGGGCAAAACTCCTGTCCAGTATCATGCTGGCTTATGTTTTGGGAGCTGTATTTTCAGGATTAACCTATTATTATCTCGAATTCAGGGTGTTTTACGTAATCAGTATATGTCTTTTGATTGTCATCGGATATGATGCTTATAAAATTCATGTACGCCACTTTAATACAAAATACAGGTATAACAGAATTTATAAAAAACCTAATCTCCTGGCCTATCTCTATGAAAAGATCCACGGAGTTCCTAAAAAGGAAGAAAAGAGAAAATGGGTCTTTGAAGACTAAAATAAAGAGATCATCACTATTAATTTTTTGTATAAACTAGCTGTACGCCCTTATTTCCTTATGGAATAGGGGCGTTTTTTGAAAAAATGGTCAGCCGATCCACCGTTTTTATGAATGTTTTATGAATGTTACAGATATAGTTACCTTCAGATTAAACACAAGGAGTTGCTAACGGCCTTCATTACAAAGATTAAAAAAACAGGATGGGGATAAATACAGCAAAAATGTTGATAATTAAATCTTAAATCACGATTTTAGTATTTTAATTCCCGTTTCCATTGACTATTTTTGTAAGTTGATTTACGTTTTTATGTCAGATATTATTCAGCTTTTACCGGATCATGTAGCCAACCAAATTGCGGCAGGAGAAGTGGTGCAGAGACCTGCATCCATTGTGAAGGAACTTTTGGAGAATGCTATTGATGCCGATGCTACAAAAATTGAATTGATTATCAGGGATGCCGGGAAGAACCTTATTCAGGTGGTGGATGACGGTAAGGGAATGTCTGAAACCGATGCGAGAATGGCATTTGAAAGACATGCTACCTCAAAAATCAAAGGAACTGAAGATATCTTTAAAATTGCCACGAAAGGATTCAGAGGTGAAGCTTTGGCTTCTATTGCAGCTGTTTCCCAGGTTGAATTGAGAACAAAACAGAAAGATACTTCTATCGGAACCAATATTTATATAGAAGGCGGAGTTTTCCAGTTTCAGGATCCTGTGCAGACAGCAGAAGGATCTAACTTTTTAGTGAAGAATCTTTTCTATAATGTTCCTGCAAGAAGGAAATTTCTGAAAAATAATAATATCGAATTCAGACATGTAATCGATGAATTTCAACGTGTAGCCCTTGCACATGAAAATCTTGAATTTTCGCTTTTCCATGATGATGAAGCTGTTTTCAGGTTGAGAAAGGGAAGCCAGATGCAGCGTATTGTTGATGTTTTTGGAAGAAAACTTCAGCCGCTTCTGATTCCCATTAAAGAAGATATTATCTGGTGCAAGCTTCACGGATTTGTAGCAAAACCGGAAGGAGCCAAGAAATCCAGAGGCGAGCAGTTTCTTTTTGTCAACGGAAGATATTTCAAAAGCCCTTATTTTAACAAAGCAGTTCAGGAAGCTTTTGAAGGATTGCTTCAGCCGGGTTATGTTCCTTCATTTTTCCTTTTTCTGGAACTTGATCCGGAAAAGATTGACGTCAATATCCATCCGCAGAAGACAGAGGTGAAATTCGAAGATGAACACCTTATTTTTGCTTTACTTCGTTCTACCATTAAAAGATCCCTGGGGATTTATAATGTTTCGCCAAGTCTGGATTTTGACAGAGATCCTGAATTGGATCATATGATGAATAAACCCGTTCCCAGTAAAGGAAATGGCGGTGGAAGCGGAGTCATAAAGATGCCCGAAATTATTGTAGATAAAGATTATAATCCGTTTTTAGAAGAAAAAAATGTACGTCCGGAAGAAATCCAGAATCTTACGGAAATGTACCATCAGAATATTACCGCGGAACCTTCGAAAATTAATTTGTTTGAAGATGAAGATTTCGATGAAGACCTTATGAGGCTTCCAAACGGGTACTGGCTTTTCAATAAAGGAGATGTAACCCTGATGCTGGATCTTGGAAGAATGCACAGACTATTGGTGTCTGAAAGTAATAAATCTACCAGGAAAACAAATACAAACAGCCACGCTTTGCTCTTTTCGCTCGAGTATCATATGAATGAGATTGAAAAAAATAAATACAATTCAATCAAAAAATATCTTCCGGAACTCGGGTTTGACATGAAAATTGCTCATGAAAGCGTGTTGAGGATAGATTCACTTCCCGAAGGATTAAAAGAAACGCAGGCAATGAAGTTCCTGGAAAACTTATTCGAAATTCTGGAATATAAGACGGAAGAAGAATTTATGCAGTATTATCATAACCAATGGAACAAAATGCAATCCAAATCCAGGTTTGATTTTCTGTATAAAAAAGATGCGGAGCAAGTGATCAAAGACTTTACCGCGTTAGGATTCCCTGAATTTTTACCGGACGGGAAAAGATGCTTCTATGAAGTTCCGTTTAATGATTTTAAAAACAAATTTTAAAAAATATGTTTAATAATATACCACCCATTACAAGAAATATTATCATTATTAACGTCATCGTTTTTATTGTTACCTCCTTAATGGGTAATCAGGTAATTGGTTATCTGGCCGGATTCTATCCGTTTTCTCCTTTTTTTCATTCATGGCAGATCATCACCCACATGTTTATGCATGGAAGTATCATGCATATTTTGTTTAATATGTTGACCTTATTCAGTTTCGGTCCTATTCTGGAACAAACATTGGGAGATAAAAAATATTTAATACTCTACTTTGCGAGTGGTCTCGGTGCTTTTTTTCTCTTTAACCTATGGAATTTTGTGGAAGCTCAGCAGATTACCAATGAATTACAGCAATTGGGATTCAATGTAAGTGCTTATTTATCAGGAGCCGGAGTGAATTTTTCAGGGAGTGCAGATTCCGTTCTCAGACAAAAAGAACTCGTAGAAAGTCTAAAAGGTATTGTAGCAACTCCAATGGTAGGAGCGTCCGGAGCTATTTTCGGAGTGGTGGCAGCATTTGCAACGTTATATCCGGATTCAAAAATCGGAATTATGTTTATTCCGGTTCCGATGAAAGTAAAATATTTATTACCGATTGTGATTGTTATTTCTGTATATCTGGGAGTTTCAGGCAATGGAGGAGGAATTGCTCACCTGGCCCACGTTGGTGGAGCACTCGTGGGGTGGCTGTTGGCACGAAATTGGAAAAAGCATTTGTACAGATTCAATTAAAACAATTTTGTGAAAATTTTCAGGCTAATACTATTCGTTCTACATCTCGGAATTCTTTTTTATTACTGGCTACCTTGTTGAATGCTTACATTCCGCCGAAAATATTTCCGTGGTTTAATCTGCTTTCGCTGGGCTTTCCTGTGCTTATTATTTCCTACGTTTTACTGACGCTTTTCTGGCTTATCAGCTGGAAAAAAAGAGCTTTTGTATTTATCCTGGCAGGTCTGGCTTTTTTAGGCCCCGTAAAACGGTGGGTTACTTACACTTCCGGTAAAAAAGAATCTCCTGAACTAAAGGTTGTTTCTTTTAATACCAAAGCAGGAAGTATGGGAAGGGAGCAAGTTGGAGCTTATCTGAAGTCTCAAAATGCCGATGTTATCCTTTTGCAGGAAGAAGGGAAAGGTTATGAAATAGAAGGATATCAAAAAGTAAATCCTTTCGGTGGTTTTACAGTGCTCACCCGGCATAAAATTATCAGCCAGAAGGTGATAAACCCGCAGGATGAAGAACTGAGAATTCCGGGCGTACAAGTTGATATAGAAATCAATGGCAGAATATACAGGTTTATTGATGTGTATCTGCATCCGTTTCGTTTTGAAAAAGAAATGGTAAAGCTTAGCGGAAACTCCGATACCAATGAACAGAAAGTAAAAGATGTTATCAAAAGACTTATTCCTACTTTTAAAAAACATCAGGAGCAGGTTGCATTTCTGCGCGAAGCTGTTGAAAATTCTCCTTATCCCGTTATTTTAGGTGGTGATTTTAATTCTGTTCCCAACTCTTACGAGTACTATCACGTATCGGAGGGGTTGCAGGATGCTTTCCTGAATGCAGGAAAAGGAAGCGGAACAAGTTTTCACGATTACAAATTTCCAATCAGGATAGATTATCTTTTTTCTTCCAAATCCATCCGTGCCGTTTCTTACGTTGTAGACCGTTCTATCAGTCTTTCAGATCATTATCCTGTCATTGCAGAATTTGCTGTCGATTCAAAATAATCATAAAAAGAGTTAAAAATTTTGTTCTTGGTAGGGTTTTTGCTTAAAAAAACGCGTACCAAGACCGTTTTTTCATGAAGTCGAATCAGATACTACTGTTTATACATATTGTCGTTGCTGTTTTATTACTATGCACATTGGGGAATGCATGGATTCCGCCTAATCTTTTAGGGAATCTTAATCTGCTTTCTCTGGGTTTTCCCTATCTGATAGTGGCTCACCTTATTCTTACGATGATATGGATTTTTAAAAAAGAAGAAAGTTGCCATTGCTTTTGCATTAGGTACTCTTATTTTTTACAATCCGATAAGAAGATGGGTTAATTTTTCCCCTAAAACAGAAAATCTTAAAACCATTCGTGATATTAAAGTACTGACCTTTAATGTAAAATACGGCGATTATGGATGGGACAAAATAAAAAACTACATTAAAGAGCAGGATCCTGATATTATTTTGGTTCAGGAAAAAGATACCAACAGGGCGATAAAACATGACCTGGTAAAATACCCTTCGGTGATTCTTAAAACCAAGCATAAAATTATCAGACAGTCGGAAATTATTGAAGACAATGCAAGAGGAAACTCTTTCTTTGCAGATGTGGATATCAACGGTAAAATTATTAGAATCGTGAATGTTTATCTGGAGCCTTTCAGACTTCATAAGACCATGTTTACAAAACTGGATGCTTTTGGAATAGGAAATGTTTCGCAACTTCTTTCTCATATGATTCCTACTTTTCAGGCTCACGAAGATCAGGTGAAAAAGATCAGAAAAGTGATTGATATGTCTCCGTATCCTGTGATTCTGGCGGGTGATTTCAATTCTGTTCCCAATTCCTATGAATATTATAATCTGGGTAAAAACCTTCAGGATGCTTTTATGGTAGCTGGTAAAGGAAGTGCAAGCAGTTTCCATGATTATAAAGTTCCATTGAGAATAGACTACATTTTCACCTCAAAATCCATTATACCTTTGAGCTATAAAGTAGATCAGTCTGTAGAATTATCGGATCACTATCCTGTAATTGCAGAATTTCTGTTAAATTAGTTCCATGAAAAATTTATTGTTTGCGGTCTTTATTTTTTCCGTTCTTTTCACAGCGTGCTCCAAGAAAGAGTCATCAGGATTTGCTGCGGAACCGGAAGTAAAAACCCATTATGATACTACAGCCATTGATTCGTTTTCTAACGGGGCGGTTTCCGTGGATATTGCGCGAAAGATCAGAATGTCTTCCCCAAAATATCTCGATTCTGTAAAGCAGGCCAAGAAGGCTCAGGAAGAAGAAAAGAAGCTGAAAGACGAGCTGGATAAGGAGAACAAGAAAAAACTGGAAGAAGAAAAGAAAAAAGCAGAATCTGAAAAAAAACAAAAGGTTTCTGAAAAACCAACCGCCGAATCTAAAACAGAATAATTTAAAAACATTTTAAAAATATACAATATGAAAAAGCAAATTTTAACCGCTTTGGCGATCTCCGTATTCGCTGTAGCATGTACCAAATCAACAACAAAATCAGAACAGGTAGAAAATGCGGATGGTACCGTGACAACTACAACAACAACTGTTACGGAGTCTTCTCCTCATCTTGTTGATTCAGCCAAAGTGAATGAAGCTAAAGAAAATGTCAATGCAAAATTAGACCAGGCAGGGGATAAAATTGATAATGCAGCTCAAAAAGCTAAGGATAAAATTGATGCCACGGCAGATAAGACAAAACAGGACCTTAATAAAGCCGGTCAGGATATCAAAACGGAAGCTAATAAAGTAGGAAAAGATATTAAAAGCGGAGCCCAGGAAGCAGGTAAAGATGCAAAAGAAGCGGCAAGGAAAAGCGCTGCGAAAGTAGAAGATGCAGCCAAAAAATTAAAAGAAGATTTAAGTAAATAAAAGAAACCCGCAGCTGAAAGCTGCGGGTTTTATTTTTCTAAAAAGAATAAATTGCGAGACGTCTGTTTTTCCAGCCTTGCCTTCTTTTTTATCTGTTTAATTCTAATAAAGGATCAATATATTCTCTGTCATTGCTCAGCCTTGGTACCTTATTCTGGCCTCCAAGTTTTCCTTTAGATTCAAGCCAATGATAAAATAAATTGTCTTTCGCAATATGAACAATCGGTCTTCTCAGTGTCATATTGTTGTACCTTTTTGCCTCATAATCAGAATTGATGGTTTTCAAATGCTGATCAAAGACATCGATAAAGCTGTCCAGGTTATCAGGATATTGGCTGAACTCAAAGATCCACTCATGGGCACCTCCTTCGTTTTCTTTCATAAAGACCGGTGCTCCGGTAAAGTCTGTAATGCTGGCACCTGTAGCTTCACAAGCCTTAGCAAGGGCAGATTCTACATTGGTGATCATCAGCTCTTCCCCAAACGCATTGATATAATGCTTCGTTCTGCCTGTTATTTTTATCCTGAACGGATTGATTGAGGTGAATACAACGGTATCACCAATCAGATATCTCCATAAACCGCCGTTGGTAGTAATGACCATAGCGTAATTCTTTCCGATTTCTACATCTTCCAGACTTACCACTTTAGGATTTGAATAATGAAACTGATCCATGGGAATAAACTCATAGAATATTCCATAATCAAGCATCAGAAGCATCTCATCACTGTTTGATCTGTCCTGTATTCCGAAGAAGCCCTCGGAAGCGTTGTAAATTTCGTAGTAATTGATGTTTTTTCCGATGATCTGCCTGTATTGTTCCCTGTAGGGCTTAAAACTGATTCCACCGTGGAAAAATACCTCTAAATTAGGCCATAGTTCCGATATGCTTCCTACATTGGTTTCCTGCAATACTCTTTGCAGAAGGACCATCATCCAGCTTGGAACTCCTAAAATACTTCCCACATCTTCGTTCTTTACTTCAGAAGTGATTGCTTTAAGCTTGCTTTCCCATTCCCCCATCAATGAAACCTTTTTACTGGGAGTCGTCGTGATCTCTACCCAAAAAGGAAGGTTGTCTATTAAGATAGCAGATAAATCGCCGAATTTGGTGTTAAAATCTGCATACAGTTCAGAGCTTCCGCCTAACCTCAGGTTTTTATAATTGAAGAGCTGGTTTTCCGGGTGATTATTGGCATAAATGGAAACCATATCTTTGCCGGCTTTCATATGGCAATATTCCAGGCTTTCTGCTGAAATAGGAATAAACTTGCTTTTAGCATTGGTGGTTCCCGAAGACTTTGCAAAATGCTTGATGTATCCTGGCCAGCTTACATCTTTTTGTCCCTGTCTTGCCTTTTCAATATAAGGTTCGAAGTCTTCATAAGTCACTATCGGGACCTTATTTTTAAAATCCTGATAACTTGAGATCGAATTGAATCCGTATTGCTTACCATATTCTGTATCTTCAGCATGAAATAGTTGGGAAAATAAAATACCCTTCTGTGTTTCAATCGGATGATTCATGAAATTTTGTATCTGATCTATCCTTTGACGGATAAACCAATTGACTACGGTATTAAAAAGTGCTTTGGTTGCCATTTCAACAAATATAATAATATTTGAATTTTCAGAGAATTTTTTATGGGCTTAAATAAAAAAACCGTTACAAATTATGTAACGGTTGAGTATGTGATGTATTGTTTCTAGCAATATTCGTCGTAGGCAGCCTGAAGGTTTGCAGCGATAGCACCGGCAGGATTTCCTTCAATGTGGTGTCTTTCCAGCATGTGAACCAATTCTCCGTCTTTAAAAAGAGCTACACAAGGGGAACTTGGAGGGAATGGAGCAAGGTGTTTTCTAGCCTCTACCACAGCCTCTGTATCAAATCCTGCGAAAACAGTTGTTAAATGATCAGGCTTTTTGTCTCCGGTTAACGAGTATACAACGCCTGGTCTTGCTGCTCCTGCAGCACATCCGCAAACGGAGTTGATCACTAACAATGTAGTTCCTGACTGCTTCAAGGCATCTTCTACCTGAGCAGGAGTTGTTAAATCCTGGAAACCTTTATCTGTAAGTTCAGCCTTCATAGGCATTACTAAATCTGTTGGATACATATATTTTGTTTTTTATCACGACAAAGTTACGTAATTCTTTACGTTTGTTCAATATATAATAACTATCAATCGTTTAGCCAGATAAAATTAAGCAAATGTTAATATTATAATTATATTCAAAAAATAGTGAATTTAAATTAGGAATAATGATATATATTTATTAAATTTGAAATGATTCTGAAAAACAAAAGACCATGAAAAAAACATTTACTGCTTCCCTCAGGCAATCAATCCACTTAATTCTGTATGAAATATGACAGCAAATTGACTCTTTTTTTTCAGTTTTGAATAAACTGACCGACAAATTTGAATATTTAAAAAATGAAGCCCGGAACTGAAAAGTTCCGGGCTTCTTTAATCAAATCGATATGCAAAGGTTGAATATCCTTAAGTTATATAATGAAATGCATGTTGATGAGATACGGAATCAATCCGAAATCAAAAACATATACTCCATTAAGAAAGCAGCTTTTTAGCCATATCAGAGATACTTTTTCCATCTGATTTTCCGGCTAATGCTTTTGAGGCTGCTCCCATTACCTTACCTAAATCTTTAATGGATTCAGCTCCGGTTTCTGAAATAATATTTTTTATTTCTGTTTCCAGTTCTTCAGCAGAAAGTTGCTTGGGTAAGAATTTTTCGATCACTTTCATTTGTGCCTCTTCCACTTCAGCAAGATCTTGTCTGCCTTGGGCGGAAAACTGTTCAAAAGAATCCTTTCTCTGTTTGATCATTCTTTGAAGAATGGCAATTTCCTGTTCTACAGAAACTTCAGCTCCTCTTGCTTCTGTTTGTAGAAGAAGAATCTGAGATTTTACGGCACGAAGAGAGTCTAAAGCAACTCTGTCCTTTTCTCTCATCGCTGTTTTTATAGCTTCGCTTATAGTATTTTCTAAACTCATGGTTTCAAATTTAACAATGTATCAATGTAACAGGTTACCAATGACTGATTAGTACATATTGTTACATTGGTACATTTCTACATTGTTATATTAATTAGTCTACATCTTTATTCAAAAATCTGTTTTCTCTGATCTGCATAGATCCGTTGTTGTCAGACAGGTAGGTATTGATATTCTGGTCTGAGGCATTGGTTCCGTCGATTGAGATATTTTTTCTTTTGAAAGCCGGAATAGATTCAAATTCACTCATGCTGTCAAAGCTCTGATAACGGGAGTTGAATTCTTTTAATTTATTTCTTCTTTCTACTACTCTGTCCTGATCTACTGTTTTGTTCACAAACGTGAATTCAGATTCTTCAGTTTTAGGTGTTTCAATTTCTTTTTTAGTTCCAAAAGCAGGTTTTACTTCCGCTTTCGGTTCTTCCTGCTTTTGGTAGAAGGTCTCCATCTTTTGAGCAGGTTCAGCTACAGCACTTGCCGGAGCATTGAACTCTGCTTTTGGCTGGCCAAAATCCGATTTGGATTCATTTCTTGTGGGTTCATTCACAAAGAAGTTGAATTCAACCGGTTTTTCTTCTGAGAAAGACTTGCTAACAGGAGTTCCCGACTGAGGTTCTTCTTTTTTATTTTCAAAATCAAATGAGAAAGACTGGATCTCAAGATCATTAGGATCTTCACCTTCTTCATCAATAGAGAAAAGGCTGTATTCCTGTTCAGTTTCTTCTTCATTTCTCCATGTCTGTTCAGGGGCATTTGAAGTATCATCCTCTTTATCAAAGAATTTGATTTCTGTTTTGATCTCTTCCTCTTCAATAATCATTTTTTTTTCAACAGATACCGTGTTGAACTGGGGTGTATCATGATCTTCATCATCTAATCTGAAGTGATTGGATCTGCTGGAATCAATGGGAGTCTCGGGGGTAGCTTCTCTTTCTTCTCTTGTTTTAAATGGAGAGTTTTTTGGGGCATCAAAGCTGTCGTTCAGGCTGATTCTTATTTTCTCAGTAGGGCCTGCAAACTTTTTGTTCTCATTGGAGAAACCTGTTGCAATAACAAGTACACTTACCGCGTCTCCTAATTCTTCGTCAGCACCCACCCCGAAAATGATATCTGCTGTATTTCCGGCTTCTTTCTGGATATGATCCATGATGATACCGATTTCATCCATGGTTACCTCTTCGGCACCACTTCTGATCAACAACAGAACATTCTTGGCTCCTGTAATCTTATTGTCATTCAACAATGGGGAGTCAAGGGCTTTTCTAACGGCTTCTTCAGCTTTATTTTCACCTGAAGCGGTTCCGGTAGACATCAATGCGGTTCCTGAGTTTTGAAGAACAGATTTAGCATCTCTAAAGTCAATGTTTACATCAAAGTAACCGGTAATAACCTCTGCCATACCTTTGGCTGCATTGGCTAATACTTCATCTGCTTTTGAGAATCCCTGCTTGAATCCAAGGTTTCCGAATTGCTGTCTTAATTTATCGTTGTTGATCACAATTAATGAATCAACGTTATTTTTTAATTTGTCGAGACCATTTTCTGCCTGTTCCAGTCTTCTTTTACCTTCGAAGCTGAAAGGTACGGTAACAATACCCACGGTTAGAATACCCATGTCTTTTGCTACTTTAGCAATGACAGGAGCAGCTCCGGTACCGGTACCACCACCCATTCCGGCAGTGATAAACACCATTTTGGTATTTTGTCCCATAGCGGCTTTGATGTCTTCAATACTTTCAATAGCTGATTTTTCACCAACTTCAGGATCTGCCCCAGCACCAAGACCTTCTGTGATAGAGGTTCCCAATTGAACTTTATTGGCAACAGGGTTATTATCTAAAGTCTGTGCATCTGTATTACAAATCACGAAATCTACCCCGTGAATACCTTTTTCATACATGTGTTTCAGGGCGTTGTTTCCACCGCCTCCTACACCGATTACTTTTATGATGGATGAATTTCCTTTTGGCAAATCAAATGAAAATCCTTGTGTACCTATATTTTCCATTACTATACTTTTAATAATTATAATTGATCATTGATTGATGATAGTTGATAAGGAAAATTTCGTTTATCGCTTATCATTCATCATTTATAATTTACTCTACTTCTTCAAAGAATTTTTTTACTTTTTCCATAAGCGACTGACCGAAGGTCAATTTCGCTCTTCTGTTCTCTTGTTGCTGGTTCATCACAGGTTGTTCCTGAACCGGTATTGCCTGCTGGGCAGGTTGAGCGGTTTCGGTCTGTGTAGCAGTAACTTCAGACTTTGGTTGTTCTGCAACAACTTCTGTCACTTCATCAACGTTCTGCTTTTTGTCCCTGATTTTTAAACTTTCCATCAGCAATCCGATAGATGTAGCAAATTCAGGGCCTTTCAGATATTGATTTTTGTCATTGGCAATATATTCATTCGCAAAACCTATTCTGCTGTCAAAACCTGTAGTATAGTTGGCCAGCTGACGAAGATGCTTTAAGTTTGAACCCCCACCTGTCAGAACAATTCCGGCAATGAGTTTTTTCTTTTGTTCAAAAGCACCATACGCTTTGAGCTCAGTATTAACCATTTCCAGCACTTCTTCTACTCTTGCATTAATAATTTGAGCCAGAGTTTTTAGAGAAATTTCCTTGTCTGGTCTTCCGTGAAGCCCCGGAATAGTTACAAAAGTACTATCTTTTTCTAATTCGGGGACAGCCGATCCGAATTTTACCTTCAGTTGTTCTGCATGTTTTTCAATAATTGAACAGCCTTCTTTGATGTCTTCGGTTATTATTCCACCTCCGTAAGGGATTACACAGGTATGTCGGATAATGTTATCTTTGAAAATAGCAATATCAGTGGTACCACCACCAATATCCACAATAGCAACTCCGGCTTCTTTTTCTTCTTTGGTAAGAACGGCTTCTGAAGAGGCTAGAGGTTCTAAAGTAAGGGCTTCCATTTCTAATCCGGCTTCGCGAACACATCTTGCAATATTTCTGATGCTTCCCATTTGCCCGACTACCACGTGAAAGTTGGCCTCAAGACGTTTGCCGTGCATTCCGACAGGCTCCTGAATTTCACCTTCGGAATCCACTTTATATTCTTGAGGAAGTACATGGATAATTTCTTCTCCCGGAAGCATGACCAGCTTTTTCACCTGATCTTTTAAGGCTTCAATGTCGTCATCTGTAATAAACTTATCAGGATGTTCACGCATAATATAATCGGAGTGCTGCAGAGAACGGATGTGTTTTCCTGCAATACCTACCGTAACTTTGCGGATAGGAACTCCGGCACTGGATTGTGCTTCGGATACTGCAGCCTTGATTGAATTAATAGTCTGTGAAATATTATTCACAATACCTTTATGAACACCAAGACTTTTAGCTTTTCCTACACCGAGAACTTCTATTTTCCCGTGTGCATTCCTTCTTCCGACAATCGCGACTATCTTTGTTGTCCCGATGTCCAGACCTACTGAATACTCTTGATTTTCCATTTTTATATCGATTTGATTTTTTCTACTTTTTTCATAAACAGGAACTGATCCTGTTTTGTGTTATAATGTCACTTAAGACTTTCTTTTTATTCTATTTTCACCTTGGGTTTCGGCTTTGGCTTGGACTGTGCCGGTGCCGGGGATTTTTTTTCTGTTTTTTTGATTTCTTTTGCTTGTGTTTTTGGTTTAGAGCTCTCCTTCGGTTTTACTGATATTGAGCTGGTCTTTTTTACTTCTGCAGGTTTAGATTTTGTTTCCACCTTTTTTACCATTGTGGCCGGAACTTTTGCCAATTCCATTTTCCCTGCTTTCAGGAGGCTGTCGTTTTCCTTGAAATAAGGATTCAGGGTGGTGACAATCTGGTTCTGATATTTTACAGAAACCATACTGTATTTTTGAGGGTCCTGATATACCAGGTATTTTTCAACAAAAGTTTTAAATCCTTTTACCTTAAAATCAATATTATCTAAGTCTCCTATTTCTACTCTGTAATTTCCTTCGCTTGTGAGAAGATTATAGCTGTCTTTGGTTTTTGATATTCCGATGAAAAACTTCTTGCTGAAGTCGTCTTTATCAATTTTCCCCACGAGTTCTGCCAGTTTCTCATACTCATCCGGTTGTACATTCCCCGTCACCAGCATGCAAGGATGTGAGTAGGTTCTGGAAATGGGAAATTCCACCCCTTTTTCATCGACGTAGAAATCTTTTCCATCTTTATTCAGTCTGAACACGGGAACTCTCTGCTTGATATCGAGATTAAGTTTTCCGTTTAAGTTCAGATAGACATTGGCACTGTCTACAGCCGGAAGATTATTGATCTTTTTTTCAAGAGCAGGAATATTAAGATCTCCTACTTTACCTGAAGGATTTTCTTTATTTACAATTTCCCTTATATCTTTTTCATCAACGAAGTAAACCGGCGTTTTTTCGTTCATTTTTACAGAAATTTTATTGTCCGTAATCTTCTGGCCGCTGAATCTCTTCAATGAGAAACTCAGTAACAATCCAAGGATGATTACAGTGACAGCAATTTTTAATATTCTGTATTTATTTTTCATATTTTTTCTTTAAACGCTATGATCGCAAAGGATCCTTATTCTTTTTTCCGTTCGCGAGGGCGTTTCACTCAGCGAAGGCTGTCATTTTTATAATTTTATTTTTACTATATCTTCTTTACAGAAATCTCTGTTAATTCCTTTTCTTTGCTAAGTGAAACGCCTCTGAGTTCAAAAAATATTTATTTTTTAATCTTTCTTTGCATACACTGCGTTTGTATTAAATTTTTGCAATCCACTCACATATCGGGTCGTATAGGGTGTCTATATTTCCTGCACCTACGGTAAGAAGGATGTCAAAATCTTTTTCTTTTATTTTTTCAAAAGCATCCGATAATGTGGATACTTCTTTTTTATCTAATGTCACTTTTTCTGCCAGCCACTTTGAAGTAATTCCTTCAAAATTTTCCTGAAGTTCTCTTGCCGGATAAATATCCAGTAAGATTAAATCATCAGCATTGCTTAAGCTTTCAGCAAATCCTTCAGCAAAATCTCTTGTTCTGCTGAAAAGGTGTGGCTGAAAAACCACCAACAATTTTTTATCGGGATAAAATGTTCTGATAGAACCCATTACAGCATTAATCTCTGTAGGGTGGTGGGCATAGTCATCGATATATATTTTACCGTTTTGATAAATATGCTTGGTATATCTTCTTTTAATTCCTTTAAAATTTGCTATTGCTTTTTTCAGCGTATCAAAATCTACGCCTAAATTGTGAAGAATGGCCAGTGCTACCGTTGCATTTTCCACATTATGGATTCCCGGGATTTCCCAGACGAAATCTTTTATGGTCTCCGTTGGAGTATGGAAATCAAAATAAATCTTATCATGATTCATGCGCAGATTGTCTGAATAGTAATCTGCGGGTTCATTGACCGCATACGTCTGATGTTCTCTGCCTATTTCAATTCCTTTTCTGACAAACAACTTTTTGTCTTCAGGTACCAGGGCAGCAAATTGTCTGAAACCTTCTTCTATATGGCTTTTATCCCCGTAAATGTCCAGGTGATCAGCATCTGTAGATGTGATCACAGCCCAATCCGGGGAAAGATTAAGGAAACTTCTATCGTATTCATCTGCTTCCACTACAGAGTACGTTGACCCGTTGTACAGGAAGTTGGATTTAAAGTTTTCAGAGATACCTCCCAAAAAGCATGAGAAAGGTAAGTCTGCTTCTTTGCATAAGTGAGAAACCAGGGTAGAGGTTGTGGTTTTTCCGTGAGTTCCTGCTACGGCGATACAATCTGTATTTTCGGTAATCAGCCCTAAAACTTTTGCACGTTTTAAGACTTCAAACTGATTTTGGTTGAAATAATCCAGTATTCCAAGCGTTTTGATTGCCGGCGTATAAATGACCAGGGTATTCTCTTTGTGAAGGGAAGTAATCCTTTCATCAATAATATCTTCAAAAACGATATCAATTCCTTCGTTCATCAGGTTTTGTGTCAGTTTTGTATTGGTTTTGTCATAACCCAATACTTTTTTCCCGGAAGCATTGAAATAGCGAGCCAAAGCACTCATTCCGATACCTCCGATTCCAACGAAGTAAAAAGTTTGATATGTTTCTAAATTGTTCATTTCTTTATTTTGTATTATTGTATTCATGTAAAATGGCGCAATGATTTTCGTTGATGCATTTTACACTGATACTTTTTACATTAATTTAAATATCTCATCTACAATCTCTTTTGCAGCGTCCGGCTTGGCAAAATATCTGAGATTGGCAGACATTTCTTTTCTTATATTTTCATTTTCGCAGATTTCTGATAATGTATTCCAGAATTTTTCCTGCGTTTCAGAGTCTTTTACCATTCTTGCCGCATTTTTGTCAACCAGATTCATGGCATTTTTGGTCTGATGATCTTCCGCTGCAAAAGGGAAAGGCACCAGAAGCACCGGTTTCTGTGCTACTGCCAGCTCTGAAATGGCAATGGCTCCGGCTCTTGAAACAATAACATCTGCTGCAGAATATGCCAGTTCCATATCTTTGATAAATTCAAGGATCTGAATGTTTTTCGTGTCAACTCCCTTTGTTTCTTCTAAAATATCTTTGTAATCGAGCTTTCCGGTTTGCCAGATCAGCTGATAATCTTTATTTACAATTTCGTTTAAGTGGGATTTCCAGGCATTATTTAATGTTCTGGACCCTAAAGATCCTCCTACCGATAAGATGGTAAGCTTATCTTTATTTAATCCCATTTTTTCTTTCGCTGCTGCTGTTTCCTGCATTCCTGAAACAATTGTGGAGCGGATCGGATTACCCAGGAATTTTATTTTTTCAGCTGGAAAACCTTCTACCTGAGGATAGGCTGTAAATACTGCCCGGGCCTTCTTACTCAGGATTTTGTTGGTAACTCCTGCGTGGGCATTTTGTTCCTGAATGAAAATCGGAATTCCCAGTTTGCTGGCTTCATACAAAGCCGGTCCGCTTGCAAAGCCACCTGTTCCTACAGCGAAATCCGGAGCAAAGTTTTTAATGATCTTTTTAGATCTGGATAAGCTTTTCAGAATTTTGAAAGGCAGGCCTAAATTGGATAGCATGTTTCCTCTGTCAATTCCCGCAATATCAATTCCTTCAATTTTATAGCCGGCCTGCGGAACTTTTTCCATTTCCATTTTTCCATTGGCTCCGATGAACAAAAATTCTGCATCCGGAAATCTTTTTTTGATTTCGTCAGCGATGGCGATGGCAGGGAAGATGTGTCCTCCTGTTCCTCCGCCTGATAGTATTATTTTTAGTTTTTTGTTCATATAATAGGACTGTCCAATTTTGTTTTAAGTTGCTTCGTCATTTCATTCCTTGCAATGACTTAAGCTATATCGTTTATTTCTGCTATGCTTTGTTTTTTGCCCATTCCTTCTTCATCATAGATCTGGATTCTTGAGCTTATATTTAAGATAATTCCCAACTGTAAGTAGGTGACCAACATGGAAGTACCTCCGTAACTTATGAGGGGCAGTGGCTGTCCTGTTACCGGGATGAGATTGATGGCAACTGCAATATTTACAGCAAGTTGTATAAAAATCATCACTCCGAGGCTGAGTACCAGTAAAGATCCGAAGAATGCCGGCATTTTACTGGCTATCATGACAATCCTGATCATCATTATCAGATAGAGACTGATCAGAAAGGCTGCTCCGATTACTCCGTACTCTTCTACAATGACGGCAAAAATAAAGTCGGACGCAGACTGTGGTAGCATCTGTTTCAATGCACTTTTCCCTGGTCCCATTCCTGTAATACCACCGTGTACGATGGCTGCTTTGGCCTGCATTACCTGATAATTTTTTGCTTTTACACTTTCATCATCGGTATCAGCTGTTTTGGCCTTGCTTGATGTAAATGTTTCAATACGGCTCATCCATGTGTGAACACGGTTTCCTCCGATCATATTGGTATTTAACGCAATTAGCAGGAAGAACACGATGGCTACAAATGATGCTGAGATAAAGCCTGCAATGTACTTCCAGTGAAGCTGCCCTATCACCAGAACGACTACGGATACCATTAGAATCATCAACGCTGTGGACCCGTTATCTTTGGCAACCAGCACAAAAACAAGAAGGATAGGCCCGAAGATATACATGATATTTTCTATCGGAAGCCTTTCTCTCGTGATCTTTTTGGTTAGATATCTGCACAGATAGATGATCAGCATTAAGAAAGCAAAGGATGACGGCTGGAATGAGATCGGGGTCCCCGGGATTTTCAACCATCTGGAAGCACTGGCTCCATCAATAGTCTGTCCTGTAAACATGGTGACGATCAATAAGACAATCATGAGACCCAGCAATATGCTGCTGAGCTTTCCGATGTATTCATATTTTATCGTTCCCACCAGTCTCATAATGGCCAAGCCTAAAACTACAAAGAACATATGTTTGATAACGTGACCTGTAGTAGTCCCGTTATTAACGATATATTCGAGATTTGAACTTGCAGAATAAACAGGGAAAATAGAGAAAATGGAGATCACAAGAATGACCATCCAAAGTACTTTATCGCCCTTTAGAAATTCAAATCTGCTTTCTGTGTTCTGTTCGTCCATATTGATTGTATTCATGTATGTCTGTAAAATGTATTGATGAGTTTTACGGTCATTAATACGTAATACATTATACTTTTTACATTTACTTTAATACCTGCTCCTTAAACTGTCTTCCTCTGTCTTCATAGCTGTTGAATAAGTCAAAGCTTGCGCAACAAGGGGAAAGCAGAACGGTATCTCCGTTTTTAGCGAGTGATTTTGATATTTTCACTGCTTCTTCCATGCTGGAAGTATCATAAATGAATTCTTTTTTATCTTTAAAGAAATCTATGATCTTCTGATTATCAATGCCTAAGCAGACAATTGCTTTTACTTTTCTTTTGACTAAATCTTCAATTTCAGTATAGTCATTTCCTTTATCAAGACCACCAACAATCCAAACGGTTGGGGTTTTCATGCTTTCCAGGGCATAATAGGTAGCATTTACATTGGTTGCTTTACTGTCGTTGATGTACTTAACGCCTTCAATCTCAGTTACAAACTCCAGTCTGTGTTCTACAGCCTGGAAGGTCATCAATGAATGCCTGATGCTTTCGTTATTGATTGCCAGTATTTTACCTGCTATGGAAGCGGCAAGGCTGTTGGCAACATTGTGGTTTCCAAGGAGAGATAATTCATCAAGTTTCATTGAGAATTCGTCTTTCATTTTTACCACCATTTTATCATTTTCAATAAATCCTCCTTCAGACAGCTTTTCATTTGTTGAGAAAGGAATCATTTTAGCTTTGATCTCCAGTTTTTCAAGGAGATTTTTGCTCATTTCGTCATCTTTATTATAGATAAAGAAATTGTCGTTTTCCTGATTTTCAGTGATCCTGAATTTTGCCAGTGCATATTCTTCGTAATTGTAATTGTACTGATCCAGGTGATCTTTTGATAAATTCAACAATAATGAGATATAGGGTCTGAAATTCTGAATATCATCAAGTTGGAAAGAGCTTACCTCCAGCACATAATATTCGTGGTTTTCATCAGCTACCTGTTTTGCAAAACTGTAGCCTATATTTCCTCCTAATCCCACATTTAATCCGTCATTTTTCAGGATATAATAGATCAGGGAAGTGGTGGTTGTTTTTCCGTTGCTTCCGGTGATGGCAATGATTTTTGCATCGGTAAATTCAGAGGCGAATTCAATTTCTGAAGATAATCTTATTCCTTTCTCGTGAATTTTAGTGATCATCTCTGCCTTTTTCGGAATTCCCGGGCTCTTTACAATCCAATCTGCATTTAAGATTCTTTCTTCATCGTGGTTTCCTTCTTCAAATTCAATCTCATTTTCGGTAAGAAACTGCTTGTAATTATCTTTAATGGCTCCCTTGTCTGAAAGAAATACTTCCAGGCCTTTCTTTTTTGCCAAATATGCAGCTCCGCATCCGCTTTCTCCTCCTCCTAAAACAACTATTTTCATATTCTTTTCTTTATAAGATGTAACTGGTAAAAAGTACTTGTGTAATTTGGATTTCTAATCAAGACTTTCTACGTGGACGTACATCTATCTCATTTTTAATGTGATTAAACATATGATAGCCAATACAACACCGATGATGATCATCCTGTTCACGATTTTACTTTCGTGGAATCCTACCTTCTGATAGTGGTGGTGTACCGGTGACATTTTAAACAATCTATTGTTTTGGGCATATTCTAACCCATATTTTCTTTTTCTGTATTTGAAAACGATGACCTGAAGCATTACGGAAAGGTTTTCGATTAAGAAGATTCCGCATAATACAGGGATCAGTAATTCTTTTCTTAAAATAATGGCTAAAACAGCAATTACTCCTCCCAGCATCAAACTTCCTGTGTCTCCCATGAAAACCTGGGCCGGATAGGTATTGTACCAAAAGAATCCAATCACAGCACCTACCATTGCTACGGCAAAATGGTCGTTTCCCCCATATTGGGAAGGAACATGATATTGAGGTAGTCTGCAAAGATGATGTTCCCTGAAAGGTAGGCGAAAAGAGCCAGTGTAAGTAGAATAATGGCACTTGTACCTGCTGCGAGACCATCAATCCCATCGGTGATGTTGGCACCGTTTGAAACAGCCGTTACGATGAATATAACGATAGGGATAAAGACAACCCATGCCCATTCGTGGGCATCTTTATCATTCATCCAAAACAAAATTCCGCTGTAGTCAAACTCGTTGTTTTTTGCAAAAGGCACAGTAGAAACGGTGATTTTTTCGGTAGGCATAAAGTTCTGCTCTACGTTGTTTCTGTTCACCACTTTTGCATCGGCATATTTTCTTTTAACGGTAATGTCGGGGTGGAAATACATTGTAACTCCGACAATTAACCCTAATCCGACCTGTCCTACTACTTTAAATTTGCCACTAAGACCATCTTTGTTTTTTTTGATTTTCTTCAAATAATCATCTACGAAGCCAATAGCCCCCATCCACAACATTGAAACCAGCAATAATACAATATAAACATTGGTGATTCTTGTAAATAACAGTACAGGAATAATGGTGGCCAAAATGATGATCAGTCCTCCCATGGTAGGGGTTCCTTCTTTCTGTTTTTGCCCGTCCAGACCAAGGTCACGCACCAGTTCTCCCATTTGTTTTGATCTCAGATAGTTGATGACTCTTTTTCCGTAGACAAGAGCAATGATCAGAGAGAGCAATACCGCCATTCCGGCACGGAAGGAAATGTATTTCAACATTCCTAATCCCGGAACATGGATTCCATGGTTGGTTAAATATTCGTATAGATAGTATAGCATGTTTCTTTTTTAATTTAAATTAATCTTTCAATATTATTTACTCATTAATTTCCAAAGCTCATTGATTACTTCTTTGTCATCAAAATGATGTTTGACACCATTTATCTCCTGATAGTTTTCGTGTCCTTTTCCGGCTACCAAAACAATATCTTTAGGTTCTGCAAACTTTATAGCCATTTTGATGGCTTCTTTTCTGTCCGGAATTGAAGTGTATTTGCTGAAGTTCTGAGGTTCAACGCCTGCTTCAATTTCCTTGATGATCTGTGCAGGATCTTCTGTTCTCGGGTTGTCTGAAGTGATGATTGCCAGTGTTGATTTTTTGGTGGCAATATTTCCCATTTCAGGTCTTTTGGAGTGATCCCTGTCGCCTCCGCAACCGAAAACAGTGATTAATCTTTCATTCTTTGTTCTGATATCATTGATGCTGTCCAGAATATTCTCCAGGGCATCCGGAGTGTGGGCATAATCTACGATAAAGAATATTCCTCCATCGGATTTGAACGTTTCAAATCTTCCGGAAACTCTTTTTAATTTGCTGATGGCCTGTAGAATTTCATCCTGTTCAAAACCGAGTTCTTCTGCAATTCCGAATACAAGTAATAAATTGTACACATTGAATTTACCGGTCAGTGTCGTCCAGAATTCTTTTCCGTTGAAGTTCAACAGCATCCCGTTGAAATCAACCTCCAGCAATTTTCCGTGGTAATCTGCCATTGTTTTCAGCGCATAAGACTTCTTTTTTGCCTTTGTGTTCTGAAGCATTACCTTTCCGTTTTTGTCATCTGCATTGGTGATGGCAATAGCGGTATCTTCAAGTCCGTCGAAGAATCTTTTCTTTGTTTTCAGGTATTCTTCAAACGTTTTATGATAATCTAAATGATCATGGGTAAGGTTTGTAAATCCTGCCACTTTGAAGTGCAATCCTTCAATTCTGTTTTGGGCAATTCCGTGGGAACTTACTTCCATGAAAGCATACTCACATCCTTTTTCAACAGCTTCTGCTAAAATCCTGTTGATGGTAATCACATCCGGAGTGGTATGGGTTGCCGGAATGACTTCTGCACCAATTCTGATCTCAACAGTGGATAGTAAAGCAGAATCATATCCTAAATTTCTGAACACATCAAAAGAAGGGTAGAAACTGAGGTTTTACCATTGGTTCCGGTAACGCCGATCAGTTTCAGCTTTTGAGACGGGTTTCCAAAGAAATTGGATGCAAGGTGTCCTAAAGTCTTTGAAGAATCTTTTACCACCACATAAGTGATATTTTCATCCGGTCCTTCAGGTAATTGTTCGCAAACGATCGTTGTTGCTCCTTTTTCAATAGCGGAAGCAATGAACGAATGTCCGTCCACCACTGTACCTCTCATTGCAATGTAAAGAGAGTTCGCTGTAACCTTTCTGCTGTCGATCACCAGTTCAGATACCTCACGGTTGCTATCACCGTGAATTTCTACTACCGGAATTCTGTTTACTAATTCTGTTACTGTCATTTTTATCAACAGGACTTTATCCTATTTTTTGTTAAATCGTCCCTTCGGACTCTGTTTTCTAATTTTGCAGAGACAAATAAATTCTCTGGTTCTTACTGATCGTTGTCCCTTCTAAAGGGAATTGTTCTTTAATTCTTCCAACACCTTTGTAGTCGACACGGTATCCTAAGTTTTCTAATTGTGGGATTACATTTTTACCGATTAATCCTACAACATTAGGCATTTGCTTATCATTGACTGCTACTTTGACATTCGGCTCCACCATTTTGCTCAGATTTACTTTCTTGTCTACCAGCATTTCTTTTTCGATATTCTGAGGTGTTTTCAGGAATGTTTTTCCTGCAATTTCCTTAAACACCGGTGCAGCAACCGGACCTCCGTAGAATCCTATAGCTGTATTAGGCTCACTTACCATGACATAGCAGGTATATTTTGGGGCATCTGCCGGATAAAAGCCTGCAAATGATGCGCGGTATTTCATCGGGCCGGGAAGCCAGTATTCAAATCTTGCAGTCCCTGTTTTTCCCGCCATTTTAAGATTGGGCGTGAAAATACTTCGTCCGGTTCCTTTTTCAACAGCCTTTGTCAGGGCATTGGTCATCATTTTTATGGCCTTTTCTGAAGCCATTTTATTAACCATTACTTCCGGTTTGGAATTGTACATTACTTTTCCGTCTTTCATGATCTTATCGATGAACAGGGGCTTAAGCATTTTACCACCATTGGCTACCCCGTTATAGAAGGTGGCCAGCTGAAGCAGATTGACATTGGATGAGTATCCGAATGAAATAGAAGCCAGTGTGGCAGCGTTCCATCTTTTGTTTTGTGGTGTTAGGATCTTCGGTTTTGTGATTCCCGGAAGTTCGATGTCCATTTTATCAAAAAGCTTCCAACGTTTCAGGTGATCAAGGAAGATCTGGGGTTTTTCGGCATAATATTTTGTGATCAGTTTTGCCGTTCCAACATTACTGGATTTTGCTAATACGTCACTGATGTCATAAGTTCCTCCGCCGTGACCATCTGATATTCTTTGTTTTGCGTAGGTCCAGACACCGTTTCCAACGTTTACCGTTGTATTTTCATCGATGAATCCGTCATCCATTGCTGCTAAAAGAGAAATGGTTTTAAAGGTAGATCCGGGTTCGATATTATCTTTCAGGGCATAGTTGTAAGAATCTTCGTAATCTCCTGATTCTGTTCTTCTCAGGTTTACCAATGCACGAACTTTTCCGGTTTCAACTTCCATCACGATCACGGTGCCGTGTTTTGCCTCATAATGGATCAATTGCTTCTCCAGTGCGGAGTGCGCAATGTCCTGAATTCTAAGGTCTAAAGTAGTATAAACGTCTTCTCCGTCAATGGGTTCCTGAACCTTCCAGAAGTCAATCGGTTTCCATTGTGAAGAATTGATTCTTTGTTCCAGTCTCTTACCGTCGGTTCCTGTCAGGTACTTTGAGAAAGCCCCTTCAAGTCCGGATTTTAGCTCACCGTTATCCATACCGATGGTTCCGGCTCCGATTTCTGAAGTTGCCAATTCTCTTTTATAGTTTCTGTCAACGATGAAACCTCCTTTATTTTTACCTCTTTTAAAGATCGGGAATTGTCTGATTCTGTCATATTCGTCAAAATCAAGCCCTTTTACCAAAGTATAATACTGGTTTTTCTTCTTTTTTTGTTCGTCAAATTTTTGTCTGAATTCTCCTCTTGACTTTCCGAACATTTTACTTAAAGAATCCGTCAACGCTCCGATATTGTTGCTATAGACCGTATCTTTCATTGTTTTAAAGTCAAGATAGATGTCATAGCGCATTACAGTAGTTGCGAGAATAGATCCGTCGGAAGCGAAGAGGTTTCCGCGGGCAGCTTTCAGAGTGGCTTCACGATAGTTTTTATTAATGTAATCGTCTTTAATTTCCTGAACATTAGTATTTTGAAGGATTACGATCCTTGCCAAGAACATTACAAACACGCACAAAGCCACCACTGCGAAGAGGTAGCCCCATCTTAACGTTTTTTTACGTTTATTGTCGTATTCATTTTGCTTTTGCATCTGTACTGTCCAGTTTTATTAGCAATTTATGAGGATGGTTTTCAAGGGTCATTAATGAGTCCCGTGCTACTTCTTTCCCCAACTCTGATTCCATTTTTACTTTGATCAGCTTACTTTGTGCGTAAGCATTTCTCGATTTATATTCTTCAGTTTCTTCTTTTAGAGCATTGACAATTTTAATTTTCTTGTTGACGAGATGGTTACTGTAAATCATAGCCATCATCAGGATAAACAACAGGAGGAAATACTTGTAATGTATTTTGATCTCATCGCGGTTGAGGAAATTCCCTTTTATAATGTCTATAAAAGTGAGTCTCTTCTGTGGGCGATTTGTTGTTCTTTTTGCCAATTTATAATGTCAATTTGCTTCGCGGTGAATTTCCTTGTCGGTCTTAGTTTCAAAATTTGAGATTGACCATTCGGTGATTCACCTTTATATTTTAATTCCTGTTCTCATTTTTGCACTTCTTGCTCTAGAGTTTTCTTCGATTTCCTTGTCATCAGGAACGATCGCTTTGCTCTTCAGCAGGTCAAATGCTTTTTTATAGTTTCCGTAGATATCTCTTTCCGGTTCTCCTTCAAACATTCCGTTTTTCAGGAATCTCTTTACCAAACGGTCTTCTAAAGAGTGGTAAGAAATAACGACTAATCTTCCTTCCGGTTTTAAAATGTTGTACGCCTGAACGAGCATTTCTTTTAATACTTCAAGTTCCTGGTTTACTTCTATTCTTATGGCCTGAAACAGCTGAGCATAGAATTTATTGACCTTATGAGGAGGAATGTAGCTGAACAGCTTTTTCAAATCCTCTGTCGTTTCTATACTTTTGGTCTTTCTTTGATGAACAATTTCCCTTGCCAGCTTTCTTGCCTCTCTTAATTCACCGTAATAATAAAAAATATCTGCAAGCTGCTCCTCTTCATAATCATTGATGACTCTTTTGGCATCAAGCCCCTGCATCACATTCATTCTCATGTCTAACGGAGCATTGCTTCTGGTAGAAAAACCTCTGTCTGCTTCATCAAACTGGTGTGAAGACACTCCTAAGTCTGCCAAAATCCCATCAACCTGAGAAATCCCGTACATTAACAACGCATTTTCAAGAAATCTGAAATTCTGGTTAACTAGTGTAAATCTCGGGTCATCAATTGTATTTTTAAGCGCATCCAGGTCTTGGTCAAAACTGAACAATTTCCCTTTTTCGGAAAGTCTGCTCAGAATTTCCCTTGAGTGACCACCGCCACCAAAGGTGCAATCCACGTATATTCCGTCAGGATTCGTCACCAAATCATCAACACTCTGTTTCAGCAAAACGGGGTTATGGTACATGCTTAGTTGTGTTTTTTATTAAATAAATATTTTATTAATAGCTATAAACAGTTAATCTTCATCAAAAGAGCCCATCACATCTTCAGCAAGGCTTGCAAAATCGGTTTCATTGGTGGCAATTACCTTTTCGTAGGCTTCTTTATCCCAAATTTCAAAGAGTTCTCCTGCGCTGGTGATCACAATATCTTTCTGAAGATTTGCAAAAAGCGTCAGGTCTTTGGAAATCTGCAGTCTTCCGGCATTGTCCAATTCTACTGTTTTTACTCCTGCGGTAAACATTCGTATGAAATCAGCATTCTTTTTATGAACCTGTTCAGTTTATTAATTTTGCCCATCAGTTTGTCCCATGCATTCATAGGATAAACTTCCAGACAAGGTTGGAACACAGATCTTTTGACTACAAACGCCTTATCGTCGAAGTTTTCCATCTGTTTGATTAAAGATGAAGGAACTTTTAAGCGGCCTTTGTCGTCAATTTTACACTCATATGTCCCAATGAAATTTTTCATTTGGGACAAATTTATATAATAATTTCCAAAATTTCCCACTTTTTCCCACTTTTTGACTCAATGTTAATAAGTTTTATCAAAGATTTAATTTCAAGAACGTAAAATACTGATATGTTGTCAGTTGATAAAAGTGTTATTTAAGCCATAGTAAAGAGGTTTTCAAAAAAAAAGTTAAAAAGGAGAATATTGTATTATTTTTATCTTAAATTAGGATAATCAAAATATTTTTGAGGTTTAATTTGTATTTTTGCAGGGCTTTATTAAGGCGACTTATGATATTTAGTACAAAAAAAGAAAAGAAATATTCCTATGTAGAAGCGGGAGAAGGACATCCATTAGTGCTGTTGCACGGGTTAATGGGTGGTTTGAGTAATTT
This sequence comes from Chryseobacterium indologenes, assembly GCA_016025055.1. NCBI lineage: Bacteria > Pseudomonadati > Bacteroidota > Flavobacteriia > Flavobacteriales > Weeksellaceae > Chryseobacterium > Chryseobacterium indologenes. The sequence goes on along the minus strand of CP065590.1, from coordinate 1,540,378 downwards.
CGATAAAATGGTAGATTTTTTTCGGAAAGAGGATATAAGGTATATGTTCCTCAGCTGCCTATTTACGATCTGCCGGTACTCAATACGAATCTTACCACTTTAGCAAAATATATTATCAAGTTTATAGAAAGTCATATTTCCGGACCTGTTTCTATTGTAGGAAACTCAATGGGAGGGCATATAGGGCTTATATTAACCTTGGCAAGACCGGATCTTGTAAAAACTCTTGTTTTAACGGGAAGCTCAGGATTATATGAAAGAACTTTCGGGGATAGTTTTCCGAGAAAGAACGACAGATCTTACATCAGAAAGAAGACGGAAGAAGTGTTTTATGATCCTAAGGTAGCTACAGAAGATCTTGTAGATGAAGTTTTCGGAGTGGTAAATGACCGTATGAAAGGAATAAAAACGGTGATGCTGGCCAGAAGTGCCATCAAACACAATATGTTGAATGATCTTCCTAAGATTACAACCCCAACTTGTTTAATCTGGGGAAAACAGGATAATGTAACTCCTCCGGAAGTTGCGGAAGATATGCATAAATTTATTCCGAATTCGGATTTATTCTGGATAGACCATTGTGGCCACGCAGCGATGATGGAAAAACCAGATGAATTCAATGAGATCCTGTTCAACTGGATAAAAGATAAAGTTTAAAATAAATATTATAACCATTAAGAGCTTTTCTTAGTGGTTTATTTTTCTAAAATACATTCAAAAATGGTTATTAAGACAGCAGAGTTTGTAAAGAGTAGTGGAAAATGGCAGGAGTGTCCTGAACCTAATATTCCTGAGTATGCTTTTATCGGAAGATCTAATGTAGGAAAATCGTCATTGATCAATGCGATGATGAATCATAAAGATTTAGCTAAAACTTCGCAAACACCCGGAAAGACACAGCTGATCAATCATTTTTTGGTAAATGAAAACTGGTATCTTACCGATTTGCCGGGGTACGGATATGCAAAGGTTTCAAAAGTTCAGCGAAAAGATTTTGAAAAGCTGATCACCAATTATATTCTGAACAGAAGGAACCTTGTCAATTTGTTTGTATTGGTAGATTCCAGACATAATCCTCAGAAAATTGACCTGGAATTCATCCAATGGTGTGGTGAAAGTGGTGTCCCTTTTTCAATCGTCTTTACGAAATCTGACAAGCTCAAGCCTAATGCTGTCATTAAAAATGTTGAAGATTATAAAACCGAGCTTCATAAAACCTGGGAAGACCTTCCCGAGTTATATGTTACTTCAGCTGAAAAGAAAGAAGGAGGAGACGAGATTTTGAAGTTTATAGAAAAGACCAATGATTTCTTAAAGAACAATAATGTAAGTTTCGATGAGTAATATGATCTGGAAAATTAAAACATTTGACGAATTTACCGTTCCGGAGCTTTATGCAGTATTGAAAGCGCGTATAGATGTCTTTGTCATTGAGCAGAACTGTCCTTATCCCGATCTGGATGATTATGATCAGAAAGCGGTTCATATCTGGGCCGAGGAGGATGGGCAGGTGCTTGCTTATTGCAGGGTTTTTGACAAAGGGATAAAATATGATGAAACTTCATTCGGCAGAGTGTTGACTACAGTGCAGGCCAGAGGAAAGAGCTTGGGAAAACTATTAATCAATTATGCCGTGGAAACTATAGAAAATCGTTTTCATACTTCTGAAATTAAAATTTCAGCACAGGATTATCTGTTGAAATTTTACAGTGATTTCGGTTTTGTAGACACGGGAAACAAATACCTGGAAGATGATATTCCGCATACGGAAATGATCAGGAAATAAAATAAAAGGTATCCCCGCAAGGATACCTTTTTCATGGTTATTAGTCCTGTATTTTAATTGCATCCGGAGCAATAAGATCTGTCTACATATTGTTTACTGCTCCCCGAGTAGTAATAGCATCCGCCTCTTGATCCTACATAGAGTTGATTTCCATTGTAGGTACATCCTCCACTGTTTTTTGAGTAAGATCGTGATGATCTTGAGGTTGTATATTTACTTTTTTTGTTGCTTTTGCTCTTTTTTGGTTTTTTAGCGGTTAATTCCTTAGCGGAGGTAACGGTGTTTGTGGTGGCAGAAAAATTAGCCGGTAACAATAGTCCAAGGCCTAAAAGGCTGGTGAAAAGTAGTTTTTTCATGATGATTTGTTTTTTATTGGTTGATAAATCTATCTGAGATTTCTTGTTCATTCAGAACATGATTGTTAGGCAGAATGATTTGTAATTTTCCAGTTAAAGGGTTTTTGATGACCATAGCTCCTGATCTACAATTATAATATCTGTAGTGCAACGCTTTTAACCCTGAAAAAAAGCCTTCGGTAGTTGTCTGAATGTAAACATGTTTTGAACAGCTGGTTTTGAATAAGCATTTTCTTCTTTTATGCGGTGGAATAGCCCACCAGTATAATTTAATGGGTAGAGTAATTAATTTTTTCATTTTTCATTTTTGCAAAAACGACCATTTGATAAGAAGTCATATAACCTGACTTAACTGTATTTCCAAAACAACCTTCAACAGGTTGTATATATGTAGAGACACTTTCCAGTCTTATATACTCCCAATCATCATTGGTATGAACTTTTATTAAATTATCCAGTTGTTCTGCAATATTTTTTGAACTCATATTTTGTTGGTTTGCAGTTGCAACA